>CAWADQ010000015.1:0-13845 GCA_963780835.1 uncultured Actinomycetota bacterium
CCGGCCGTTGGCGGCCAGGTGCACGAGCACGCGGCGCCGATCCACCGGGTCGGTCCGGCGCGATGCGAGCCCGGAGTCGACCAGCTTGTCGACGACCCGCGTCGCGGTCGGCGCCGGCAGCGCGGTGTGCGAGGCGATCTCTCCCATGCTGCGGCCACCGCCCCTCGCGAGCATGAGCAGCACCCGCCAGCCGTCGCGGCTGACTCCTTCGGCTGCGGTCACCGGCGCCAGGGCGGCGGCCACCGCACGGTCGACCCGGTCGAGCAGCTCGACCAGACCCGTCACTCTCGGCGTCGGGACGTAGACCGACCCCGACGCCGTTCGACTAGATGGCTCAGGCACGGTGACCGACTGTACTTGCTCATGCCCCAAAGCGCCGCACCCAAATGCGGGGTGGGTGAGCGAACGGGTGGTGTTGGTCTCAGTGCGTGAACACTATCTTGCCTTCGGTGTCCCCCGCCGCGAGGGCCCGGAAACCTTCCTCGGCCCGTTCGAGGGGAAGCTCGAGGCCGATCTGGGGGACGATCCCGGCGTTCGTGACGAAGGTCAGAAGGTTCGCGAGCTCGGCGCGGGTACCCATCGTCGAGCCGACGACCCGCAGCTGAAGGAAGAAGAGTCGCTGCAGGTCGGCGCCCGGATTCGGCCCGCTCGTCGACCCCGAGACGACGATCACTCCACCCGGCTTCAGCGCCCGCATCGAGTGCGCCCATGTGGCGTCGCCCACGGTCTCGAACACCCCGTCCACCCGGTCCGGCAGCCGCTCGCCGCTGGAGAACGTGGCGTGCGCGCCGAGCTTGGCGGCGAGTGCCCGTTTCTCCTCTGTGCGACCTGTCACCCAGACCTCCATGCCCGCGGCCCGGCCGAGTTGGATCAGCGCCGTCGACACGCCGCCGGACGCACCCTGGACGAGCATCGTCTGCCCCGGCCGCAGGTCGGACTTGACGAACAGCATGCGGTAGGCCGTCAGCCAGGCCGTCCCCATCACGGCGGACTGGACCGCGGTCAGCCCCGCAGGCCGCGGGACGACGTTGCGGGCCGGGACCACGACGACGTCGGCAAACGTGCCCTGAAGCCGCTCGGTGAGCAGGCTCCGCTTCGGGTCGAGGGTCTCGTCGCCGGCGACGGCCGGGTCCCCGACCACGGGGTAGATCACCACCTCGGTGCCGTCGTCGAGCCGGCCCGCGCCGTCGCAGCCGAGGATCATCGGGAACTGCTCGCGCTTGATCCCGACTCCTTGCAGCGTCCACAGGTCGTGCATGTTCAAGCTGGCTGCCTCGACGTGGACGGCGACCGAGCCGTCCGGCACGTCGGGATCGGGGCGTTCCCCGACCACGAGGGCATCCAGAGGTGCGTCGGGGTTCGGCTCGGCGGCGTAGACGGCGAACATGTGCCGAACCTAGCCGGAGAGCACCGGTTACGCTGTGACTCGTGCTGCGGGAGGTGGCGAACCGCTGGGACGCCGTCGAGCTGTGGGTGACGCAGCTCGCGTTCCCGTTCCAGGTGATGCTCGCCATCCTCGTCGTGCTGCCGCTGTGCTGGGGGGTGGCGGGGCTGCTCGACCGGGCCGTCGACGCCGTGGTGCTCGCGGGGGCACGCCGGCGCCGCCCCCGGGACCGGGACACCTGACGAACAGGTCGCCTCCCGTTCAGGCCGCGGCCTCGACCAGTGCCGTCAGGGTCTCGGAGCAGCCGTGGTCGACGAGCACGGCTGCGAGGTCGTCGCCACGGGTGGCGCCCCGGTTGACGATGACGACAGGAGCGCCCCGCTGGTGCGCCCGGCGGACGAACCGCAGCCCGGACATCACCGTGAGCGAGCTGCCGGCGACCAGCAGGGCACCGTCGGCCGCAGCGACGGCGTCGACCAGCGTGAAGGCCCGGTCGACCCGGTCGCGCGGCACGTTCTCCCCGAAGAACACGACGTCCGGCTTCAGCACGCCCCCGCAGCCCGTGCACCCCGCGAGGCGAAAGCCTGCGACCTCGGCGAGTACGGCGTCGCCGTCCGGGGCGGTCTCGACCTGCGACCCGGCGGCCTCGATGAAGCCCGGGTTGAGCGCGGCCAGCCGCTGCTGCAGCTCCTCGCGCCCGCTGATCCGGCGGCAACCGAGGCACACGACGTCCGCGATCCGCCCGTGCAGGTCGATCACCGCGTCGCTGCCGGCGGCCCGGTGCAGCCCGTCGACGTTCTGGGTGATCACCCCGTGCAGCACGCCCGTGGCCTCGAGGGCGGCGAGTGCGTGGTGGCCGGGGTTGGGGAGGGCGCGGGCCATGCGGGCCCAACCGACGTGGCTGCGTGCCCAGTAGCGGCGCTGCGCGAGCGGGCCGGAGACGAACTCGGTGTAGGTCATCGGGGTGCGCTTCGGCGACGCCGGGCCACGGTAGTCCGGGATGCCGGAGTCGGTGGACAGGCCCGCGCCGGTGAGGGCCACGAGCGGGCGGCCGGTGAGGACGTCGAGGGCGGTGTCGAGCGCGCGCGTCTCGGGCCGCACGGGAGAGGGCACCACGGTTCCAGGGTACGGGCGGCGGCCCATGCGCTCCTGTTGATCACCGCCGCACCGGACCAGCGGGATCCCCGAGCGCCGGCCCGGTTGCTGCGAGGCTCAGTGCGCCGCGGGCGGACGGTGGTACACGGGTTCCGGTGCGGGGACATGTCCCGCCGCCGCGTGCGGTCCCGAGTCCGTGGAGCGGGTGGCGTGCGCCGGCGCCGGGAACGGCCGGGGAGCGCCGGAGGTGCGCTGCGGACCCTTGCGCGGTCCGGATCCGATCAGGGGGAGCCGGAACCGGATGGTCGGCGGGTCCGGGTCGAACCAGCCTGCGGCCCGCGAGGCGGGCGGCCGCGGAGGGTGCGACGGTGCCGGCCGGGCGGTGGGCAGAGCGGTCGTTGCCGGGTCGGCTGTCGGGAGAGCGGTCGTGTCGGGGATGGCCGTCGGCAGCGCTGTCGTGCGCAGAGCCGCCGCAGTGGGCAGGGCGGTGGTCGGCAACGCCCCGGTCACGGGGTCGGGCGCGGGCGACGCCACGCGCGCCGGCAGGTGGTGCGGGCCGCCCGCGGAGTGGCGCGCCCGGCCGGGCGCACCGAGCGACCCACCGGAACGGCGGTCGACGGTGGCGTGGTGACGGCCCATCGAGCGCGGTCCGCCGAAGTCGGTGCGCGGCAGCTCGGCGTCCGGGTTGTGCAGGCGGTAGAGCCGGGCATACCCCGGGCTCCGGGCCAGCAGCTCGCCGTGCGTGCCGACCGCGGTGATCCGGCCGTTGTCGAGGAAGACGATCCGGTCGGCGTCGGTCACGGTCAGCAGGTTGTGGGAGATCATGAGGGTCGTCCGGCCGGTCATGAGGCGCCGCAGTGGGACGAGGACACGCTCGCTCGACTCGGCGTCCAGCCCGGTGGTGGGCTCGTCGAGCAGCAGCACCGGCGCGTCGCGGATCATGGCGCGGGCGATGGCCAGCCGTTGCCGCTGCCCGCCGGACAGCAGACGGCCGCGCTGGCCGACCCGGGTGGCGTAGCCGTCGGGCAGGTCCTGCACGAAGCGGTGGACGTCGGCGGCGCGCGCGGCGCGCTCGATGTCCGCGTCGGTGGCGTCCGGGCGTCCCCAGCGGATGTTGTCGGCGATCGTCCCGTCGAAGACGAGGGTCTCCTGCAGCACCGCCGCGACGTTGCGGCGCAGATCGGACAGGCTCAGCCCGCGGATGTCGCGGCCGTCGAGGGTGATCCGGCCCTCGTCGGGGTCGTAGAAGCGGAGCAGCAGCTTGGTCAGCGTCGTCTTGCCCGCCCCGCTCGCCCCGACCACGGCGATCTTCTCGCCCGGGGCGATGCGCAGGTCGATGTCGGACAGCGCGGGACGCTCGGTGTCGGGGTAGGTGAACGCGACGCCCTGCAGCGCGAGCGTGCCCTGCGCGCGGGCGAGCGGCGCCGGATCAAGGGGCTCGACGACGGCGGGCTCCTGGTCGAGGATCTCGATGATCCGCTCGGCCCCGGCCTTGGCCGATGACATCTCGTTCCACAGGCCGCCGAACCCGGCGACCGGGCCGTAGAGCTGGCTGAGGTAGGCGACGAAGACGAGGAGGCCACCGAGGGTGATCCGCCCGCTCGCCAACTCGTAGATGGCGAAACCCATCACAGCGAGGACCCCGATGAGCTCGACGAGGTCGCTGAGCGGCCCGAACAGCGCCTCCAAGCGGATGGCGACCATCTGGGCCGAGAAGGCTCCCTGGTTCTCCCGGCGGTAGCGGGCGGCCTCGTCGTCCTGGCGGTCGTACGCCTGCACCAGCGCGAGGTTGCTGAGGCTTTCCTCGGCGACGGCGCCGATGGAGCCCGACCGTCGGCGCAGCTCCCGGGCCGACGCCTGGATGCGCCCGGACAGGAGGCGTGCGACGGCCAGGAACCCGGGTGCGGCGATGAGGGCCGCGAGCGCGAGCCGCCAGTCGAGAAAGAACAGCATCCCGGCATAGAAGATGACCTGGAAGGTATATGTCAGCACCATGTTCACGCCGGTCACGACCAGCGTCTCGATGGTGGAGACGTCGCTACCCAGGCGCGACATCATGTCGCCCAGTTGGCGCCGCTCGAAAAAGCCCAACGACAGGCGCTGCATGTGCGTGAACAGGTTGACGCGCAAATTCAGGACGAACCGTTCGCCGACCCACGCGGTCAGATACTCATCGATCCAGGTGACAACGCCCTGCACGACGGTGATTCCGAGGTACAGCGCGGCAACCGGAATGAAGAGTCGAAAGTCGTGCGGGGTGAGCACGTCGTCGACGAGTACTTTGTAGAGATAGAGACTCGCCGTGGTGAGAGCGGGGACGGCGCCGGTGAGCAGCAGGCTCATCGTCATCCGGCCGCGAAAGCCGCGGGTCTGGGGCCAGAACCGCGCTGAACACCGCGCGCAGCGGGACCTGAGGGGCCTCCTCGACGAGGCTGTCGTCCTCGTCGTCCGGCTCGGCGACCGCGGGTGCGGGATCCTCGACCGGGGCTGGGTCGTCGGGTGCGATCGCTTTCATCGTTCTCCAGCTCGTCTAGCTGCGGGAACCCCGCCGCCCTGAGCTGGGCGGCGGGGTTCCCGGCCTGCGCTCAGTGGCAGTGCTTGTGCTTCGGCTTGTGGTGGTGCTTGCAGTGCTTCGGCTTGCGCGGCTTGCAGTGGTCGTGGTGCTTCTCGCGCTTCTCGTGCTTGTCGCAGCCCTTCGGCTCGTCCTTGGGGTGGGACGGCCTGGTGCGCGGGAGCGGGCGGGAGGTGGAGAGGCATTCTGTGTCCTTTCGCGTCGTTCCGGTCGACGCCCGCTTTGGCGTCGCACGTCATGTATTTCGCTCGCGGCGCTGGTTCGTTTCACGGTTTCTCCGCCTTCATTCCGGCAGAGCAGTGGATCACTCGCTCGGCGCAGTGAAGAATCCGGAGCGTGATCACCTGCCGGGACGAACCGGACAGGATGCCGGGATGTGGGCTGTTTCGACCGCCGGATTCATCCGTTCATCACCGCGCTGTAATGCAACCTTCCGCAAGGACTGAGGTACGTCCTCGCTAACATCCACGGCGTGCCGAACAATCTCGATGACGAGGTGTGGAAAGCGCTGGTCGAACCCCGCAGGAGAGCCATATTGCGCCTGGTCGCAGGGGGTGAGCTGACTGCGGGTGACATCGCGGCGGCCTTCGACGTCACCCGTCCGGCGGTCAGCCAGCACCTCACCGTGCTGCGCAACGTGGGCCTCCTGCACGAGCGCCGCGAGGGGTCGCGGCGGCTCTACCGCACCCGCCCCGAGGCGTTGGCCGGGCTGCGCGCCCTGCTCGACGAGCTGGGAGCCCCGGACTGCGCGTGACGTGTGACCCCGCCCTCGATGAGCGCCGAGGGCCGGCCACCCGGAATCGTCGGGCCCCGCACGGCGTTGACCACGGGAAAGACGCCGAGGGGGATCATGACGACGGACCGCGCCGCGATCGCGATCGTCGGCGCCGGGCCGCGCGGGACGGGGTTGCTCGAGCGGATCGCGGCGAGCGTGCCGGAGCTCCTGCCGCGGGTCGGTGCGCTGGACGTCCACCTGATCGACCCCTACCCGGCGGGTGCCGGCCGGATCTGGCGGCACGAGCAGTCGCCGCTGCTCGCCATGAACTCGATGGCCGCGGACGTCACGATGTTCACCGACGACTCGGTGCGCTGCGACGGGCCGATCGTCTCCGGACCGTCGATGTGGGACTGGGCCCAGGACCTGCGCGAGGGCCGCCTCCCCGGGGAGGACGTCGCCGACCTCGGGCCCGAGCTCGCCGCCGAGCTGCGCGCGCTGACGGCCGCGACGTTCCCCAGCCGGCGGTTGCAGAGCGCCTACCTGGGCTGGGTGCTGCGCCACGTCATCGCCGACCTGCCTGCCGGGGTCCGGGTGCACGTCCACGAGTGCCGCGCGACCGGGCTGACCGACGACGGCGCGGCCCAGCTCGTCCACCTCGACGGTGGCGCGACCCTGCGCGTCGACGCCGTCGTCCTCGCCTCCGGGCACCTCGACGCCACCCCGACCGACGCCGAGCTCGACCTCGCCGCCCGGGCCGCCGCCGCGGGGCTGCGCTACCTGCCGCCGGAGCAGACCACCGACAGCGACCTGTCGGGCATCGAACCGGGCGAGCCGGTGATCGTGCGGGGCACCGGGCTGGCGTTCGTCGACCTGGTGGTGCTGCTGTTCGAGGGCCGGGGCGGGCGCTACGAGCCCGGGCCGGACGGTGAGCTGCGCTACGTGCCCTCCGGACGGGAGCCGGTGCTGCACGTCGGGTCGCCGCGGGGCTCGCTCTACCACGCGAAGACCGAGTACGCGCTGCGCGGCGGCCGCCCGACGCTGCCCCGGTTCCTCGGCCCGGAGGCCGTCGACCCGCTGGTCGCGCGCGGTGACGTGGACCTGCGTACCGAGGTGTGGCCGCTGATGGCCAAGGAGATCGCCTGGGGCTGGTACCACGAGCTGCTGCACGGCCATCCCGACCGCGTCCGGCTCGACGCCGACACCTTCACCGACCGGTACTCGGCCGCGGCCTGGGGCTCTCCGGAGATGGTCGCGCTGCTCGACGAGGCCGTGCCCGACCCCCGGGACCGCATCGACTTCGCCGCGCTGGACCGTCCGCTGGACGGCGTCCGCGCCGGCTCGCTGGACGCGCTGCAGCCGCTGGTGCGCGCGCACATCGAGGACGACCTGCATCAGCACGTCGACCCCGCGCACACCCCGCACCTCGGCGCGTTCGTGGCGATGCTGTCGGTCTACGCGCAGGTCACCCCCCTGGTCACCGAGGGCGCGCTGACCGCCCGCTCGAAAGACCGCGACATCCGCTGGTGGCAGGGGTTCTTCAACGCGGTCGCGAGCGGTCCGCCCGGGTTCCGGGTCCGGCAGATGCTGGCGCTGTCCCGCGCCGGGTTCGTGCGGTTCCTCGGGCCGGGGATGTGGACCGAGGTCGGCCACGATGAATCGGGCGCAGCGGTGTTCCGGGCGGGCGGTTCGGCCGTCCCCGGCGAGTCGGTCACGGCGACCGTGATGGTCGACGGGCGGCTGCAGGAGCCCAGCGCCTCGCGCACCACGGACCCGCTGCTGGCGGATCTGCTGCGCCGCGGCGAGGTCGCCGAGGAGATCCTGGTCGACGACGACGGCACGGTGCTGCGCAACACCGGCGAGATCCGCGTCCGCCCGGCGGACGGCGCGCTGGTGGACGCGACGGGCCGTGTGCACCCGCGGCGGTTCGCGATCGGGCCGCACACCAACGTGCGCGTGGCCGGCGCGTTCACCCGCCCGGGGACGAACGCCCAGAGCCTGCGCTACAACGACGCCGTGGCCCGCGCGGTCCTGCGCAGCCTGCCCGCGGCGGCCCGCGCCTCGTCCGCCGCCTGATTCCCGGCGCGTCGCGCGCTCGCCGCAGCAAGGTAGCCAGGAAAGCCACGTTCACGACGCCTGGTGACATGACGGTGGCCTTCCTGACGTCAGGTGGCGTGAGCGGGCCCGGACCGCGGCCGGGGTGGAATGTGCGGTGGCCGCGGACGTCCGCCGCACCCGCGATCCGGGCCCGAGGGGAAGGGTCTCGCGTCCTACCCTGCGCGCCGCAGGGACGGGTGCCGGTGCAACGCGCTGCGCGCCATCGCCAGCTGGTGCGCCACCTCGGCGGCGATCAGCTCGGCGTGCAGCTCGATGTGCTCGTCGTGCAGCGCCAGCGCGCGGTGCCGCGTGACGAGCTGGTCGAGCGCCTCGAGCAGCTGGTCGGCGATCGACTGGCGGACGGTGTCGCGGGTCGGGGCGGCGGCCGGACGGATCATGGTGTGCTCCTTCATCGAGGTGTGGGTGGGTCGGGACGGCCGGATCGCGGCCGCGCGACATCGGTCACCGGTGCGGTGCCGGAGGCGGGGCGGGGGTCGGCCCGCACGCCGCCGGGGTGGGGCACGAGGGTTCCTTACGCGGCGGGGAAGCCGCGGAACAGCAGGGTCGCCAGCAGGAGGCCGACGAGCAGGTTGACCACCGTGGCGCCGGCGAACACACCGACCGGTCGCCAGCCCGCCTCGCGCAGCGGCGCCACGCGGAACTCCAGCCCGATCGAGACGAACGCGAGGATCAGGAACAGCGTCCGCAGGTCGTTCACGGTCGCGATCACCGGCTTCGCCGCGGCCGACCCGACCGCCGCGACGTAGAGCGTCCCGATCACCGAGGCGGCCAGGAAGCCGAGCACGAACTTCGGGAAGCGCTCCCACAGCTGGGCCGCCGACGGCCTGGCCGAAGTCGTCGATCCGCCGAGCGCTCGACCCGCACCGCGAAGTACGCGGTCAGCGCGACGGCGACGACGCCGAGCAGGGCGTTCTGCGTCGTCTTCACGATCGTCGCGAGCTGCAGCGCCTGCTCGCCCGCCAGCGCACCGGCCGCGCTCACCGCCGCCGTGGTGTCGATGTTGCCCCCGATCCAGGCCCCGGCGACCGGCTGGGAGAGCCCCAGCCCGTTCGCGGCCGCGGGCAGAAGGAAGATCGACGGAAGGGCGAAGACGACCACGAGGCTCGCCGTGTACGCCAGCTGCTCGCGTTTCGCTTGTACCGCACCGGCAGCGGCGATGGCGGCGCTGATGCCGCAGATCGACACGGCCGACGACAGCAGCGCGCGCAGCCGGTCGTCGAGCCCGAGCCGGCCGCCGAGCCACCAGGTGAACCCGAACACGACGCTGATCAGCACCAGCGCCTGCAGGATCGCGGGGCCGGCCGCAGTGAGGATCACCGCGAAGTTGATCGACGCGCCGAGCAGCACGAGCCCGGTCTTGATGAAGAACTCCGTGCGGAAGCCGCCGGCGAGCCGGTCGCGCAGCCCGAGACGGGTGAGCACGACGTTGCCGAGCAGGCCCAGCAGGATCGCGTAGACCGGGAACTCGATCGCCGCGGCGACGCCGGCGAAGGCGGTGCCCTTGGCGGCGGCGGGGACGGTCTGCTCGAGGAAGCGGCTCAGCGCGGCGAGGGCGACGACGACCGCGACCCCGGCCAGCGCGAGCCCGACGGGTGAGCCGCCGGCGGCTGCGGAGGTCGGTGTCCGGTGGTGCTCGCTCGGGTGCAGTGACATCGATCGCTCGCTGCGCTCGCTCATCAGGGCACCAGCCAGCCGGGCAGCAGGCCCGTCAGCACCAGCGCGAGCAGGACGAGGCCGACGATCGTGGCCGCCCAGTCCTCGTTCAGGGCGAGCCGGCGGGCGGCGGTGACGGCGGAGTCGGAATCAGGGGGTGTGGGGTCGCTCATGGCGGAGGAGATCCGTTCGCTGAAGGCCCCGTCCGGACGGGACGGGGTGAAGGCCGGGGACTGGCGGGGCCGCCCCGGCGCGACGCCTCAGGGCGTCACGGCACGGGGCGGCCGAGGGCGATCAGCGACAGAACTCGTCGTACGCGTGCGAGCGGCGCGAGGGCCAGAACTGCTCGAGGTCGAACCGCATGCCCCGCGACAGCACGGACGGCGAGTGCGCCGTCACGCAGCGGGGTCGGGTGCATGCCACCATCGTGGGCGGTGTCGCGCCCGGACGCAACGGTGCTCCCACGCTCCGGGCGGTGTCCGGACAACGGTCCGGACACCGGGAGCACGGGCGGGGGCGGCGAGCACGGCGATCAGGCCCCGGCGAGCCCGCGGACGCGCAGCACGCGCCGCTCCACCGGCCGGAACACCAGCAGCTCGATCCCGATGCCGACGACCAGGATCAGGAAGATCGCGGCGATGACCGTGGGCATGTCGTTGAAGTCGCTGCCCTGCTTGAGGAAGGCCCCCAGGCCGAAGCCGAGCAACGGGCCGGCAGCGATGATCTCCGCGGCCATCAGCGACCGCCAGGAGAAGGCCCAGCCCTGCTTGCAGCCCGCCAGGTACCCGGGCAGCGCCGCCGGCAGCAGGATGTGCCGCGCACTGGTCAGGCCGCGCGCGCCGAGCACCTGGCCGACCCGGGGCAGGATCGGCGGGATCTGGTCGATCCCGGCGACCAGGCCGTTGGCGATCGACGGGATCGGAGCCGGCGAGCACGACGAAGTAGATCGTGGCGTCCGTCAGCCCGAACCAGAGCACCGCCGCGGGGACCCAGGCCACCGACGGCAGGCTCTGCAGACCCTGCAGCAGCGGCCCGATGGCGGCCCGCACGACCTTGACCTTCGCGACCAGCAGGCCCAGCGGAGTCGCGATGATCAAGGCGACGGCGAAGCCGAGGAAGGCCCGGCTGACCGAGGTCCAGAGGATCGACCAGACCTGGCCGTCGTCGACGATCTTGGCGAACGGCGGCCAGACGTCGACCGGGGCCGGCACCTTGAACTCGTCCGTGATCGCCGACGCCCAGACGAGCTGCCAGACCGCGAGGAACAGCAGCAGTCGCCACGAGCGGCGGCAGCCCGGTGGCCAGCGCCCGCCGCCACCAGGCCGGCGTCGTGGTGGTCGGCGTGTCGAGCGCGTCGAGCCCGGCGACGGCGGCCGCGGCGTCCTCCAGGACGGCGTCGGCCTCGGGTCGCGTCATGAGGTCGTCCGTCGGCCTGCAGCGGGGTCGGGTCATGCGGCATGGCTGGTGATGACCTGTCGCAGGCGTCCGGTGATCTCCGCGTGGAGTCTCCATCGGCCCGTCGCCGACCCGCCACTCGCCGCACCACGGTGCCGGGCCGCGACGACAGCAGCACGACCCGCTCGGCGAGCCGGATGGCCTCCCGCACGTCGTGGGTGACGAACAGGATCGTGGTGCCGGTGGCCTGCCACACCCGCAGCAGCTCGCCCTGCAGCACGTCGCGGGTGATCGCGTCGAGCGCCGCGAACGGCTCGTCCATCAGGAGCATGCCGGGACGGTTCTCGGCCTCCCAATCTTGTCCGGACGATCGACGGCGAGCGAAGCCGCCGCCGATCGTCCGGTGGGACGCGGCCGCGGTCGTGGCCGCGAGCGCCCGGGCCAGCGACACGCGCTGGCGCATGCCGCCGGACAGCTCGTGCGGGCGCTTGTCGCCCTGGCCGTCGAGCCGGACGAGCGACAGCAGCTCCTCCGCGCGCTGCCGGCGCTCGCGGCGGCCCAGGCCCGCGAGCTGCAGCGGCAGCTCGACGTTGCGCCGCGCGGTGAGCCACGGCAGCAGCGCGGCCTCCTGGAACATGAACGACGGGACGCGCGGTGCCGAGCTCGATGTCGCCCGCCGTCGGCTCGTCCAGCCCGGCGACCAGGTTGAGCAGCGTCGACTTGCCGCAGCCCGACGCGCCGAGCAGGCAGACGAACTCACCCGGCTCGACGTGCAGGTCGATGCCGCGCAGGGCGGCCACCGCCTCGGAGCCGTGCCCGAACGTCTTGGCGACGCCGCGCAGCGTCAGCGCCGGGGGCCCGTCCGGTTGGCGGTGTCCGCACGTTCGATGGTCGAGGTCATCTCGCGGGTCACCCCTGAGCCTTGTCGAGTCCGGCGGCGTCCGCCGTCGGCTTGCCCGCTGCCGTCAGCACGTTGTTCAGCGGCGTCACGTCGACGAACCCGGCCAGGTTCGTCTCCTTGTCGGTGATCCCGGCGGTGACGCTGTCCTTGGCCAGCTGCGGGAACGTGGCCGCGAGCGGGTCGGTGCCGAACGACAGCTCGGTGAAGGACACGGTCGATGACCGCCGGCGCGAGCGACGAGTTCGTCAGCTGCTTGATGGCGTCGTTCGTGACCGTCTTGGCCTGGGCCTGGTCCGCGGTGGCGAAGTCGATCGCCTTCTGCTCGCCGCGCAGCAGCGCCTCGACCGTCTGCGGGTGCTCCTGCAGGAACTGCGTCCGCACGATCAGCACCGTGGTCGGGAACTGGCCGCCCGGCCACAGGGTCTTCTCGTCGACGAGCACCTTGGCGCCGGCGTCGACCAGCCGCGAGCTCCACGGCTCCGGCAGCCAGCCGCCCGCGACCTGCCCCGACTTGAACAGGTCGAGCGTGCGGGGGTTGTCGATGTTCTGCACGGTCACGGCGTCCGGGCCCGGTGCCGTTGGTGAGGTTGTTCTCCGTGAGCCACTTCTTGAGCGCGATGTCCTGCGTGTTCCCCGCCTGCGGCGTCGCGACGATCTTGCCCTTGAGCTGCTCGGGCGAGGTGATGTCGGGGGAGACGACGAGCTGCGCGCCGCCCGAGGTGGAGCCCGCGACCAGGCGGACGGCCTCGCCGTTGCTCTTCGCGAACGCGTTGATCGCCGGGCCGGAGCCGATGAAGCCGGCGTCCAGGGAGCTGCCCAGCAGCGCGGAGACCTCTTCGGGGCCCGCGTTGAAGGTCTGGGTGGTGAGCTTCGTCGAGCCCAGCTCCTGCTGGAAGTAGCCGTTCGCCACCCCGATCAGCGCGGGGGCGTGGGTGATGTTCGGGAAGTAGCCGAGGCGCAGCTCGGCGGCCGGGGTTCCGGCGGCCGACGCGCCGGCACCGCCGGAGGCCGGGGTGTCCGCGGTCTCGCGCCGGGAGCACGCCGACAGCGCGAGCACGGCGACGAACGCGAGGACCAGGGCCGCCCGGAGGCGGAGCAGGGAGGGGCGGTGCATGCGGGGGTTCCTTGGTGTTCGGGAAGGCGAGCGGGGCCGCTGGCCGCCGTCCGGCGGGCGCGCAGAGGCGCGTCATCGCCGGGGCGGGGCGTCAGCGACAGAACTCGTCGAAGGCGTGTCCGCGCCGCGACGGCCAGAACCGCTCGAGGTCGGCGGCCGCGTTGTCGGGTCGACGCGCCGGCACGCCCACCCGACGGTGTGGGCGCTGCAGAGGGCAGCGTCGTACGCACGACACCATCGTGCGTCGCCTCGAACGGGAACGACAACCTGACGTCCGTGATGCGGGAGACCGGGGAAAATGTACGGACGTCCGGTTCTCCCGCCGTCACCTGCGGCGCTGCCCGGCCGCCCGTGCGCTGGTGACCGAGGTCTCCGCGGCACTCGCCGATCGCGTTGCGCCGGCGCGGTCCGCCGGGCGAGGATGCCTCCGTGTCCCGGACGCTGCTCGAGCCGTTCTGGCCGGGCCGCCGTGCGCACGCCTTCGATGAGCACTGTCCTGGCAGGCTGTCCGGAAGCACTGCGGTAGTCCGTACTCCGGAAGGGCCCACGGGTCGACGCCGCTGTCCCCGTCCGTGCCTCCACCCGCCTCCGCACACCCCGGGAGCCCGGTGTCCCACGCCTACTCCATCCCGCACGCCTGCACGTCCGCCCAGCGCGGCGCCACGGTGTGGCTCACCGGCCTGCCCAGCGCCGGGAAGTCGACCATCGCGCACGGCTGCGAGGCCGTCCTGTGCGGCCACGGCGTGCGCGTCGAGGTGCTCGACGGCGACGCCGTCCGCCCGCACCTCGCCGCGGCCCGCGGCTACTCCGGCGAGGACCGCGCCATCAACATCCGACGGATCGGCTGGGTCGCCGAGCTGCTCGCCCGCAACGGCGTGGTCGTCCTCGTCTCGGCCGG
>CAWADQ010000016.1:0-15502 GCA_963780835.1 uncultured Actinomycetota bacterium
ACACGTCGTAGTAGAGCGCGAACTCGTACGGGTGCGGGCGCAGGCGCAGCGGGTCGATCTCGTTCGTGCGCTTGAGGTCGATCCACGTCTCGATGAGGTCCGGGGTGAACACGCCGCCCTCGAGCAGGTAGTCGTGGTCCTCCTCGAGGCGGTTGATGACCGCGTCCAGGCTGCCCGGCACCTGCGGGATGTCCTTGGCCTCCTCCGGCGGGAGCTCGTAGAGGTCCTTGTCGATCGGGGCAGGCGGCTCGATCTTGTTCTTGATGCCGTCCATGCCGGCCATCATCATCGCGGCGAACGCCAGGTAGGGGTTGCCCGACGAGTCGGGGCAGCGGAACTCCAGGCGCTTGGCCTTGGGGTTGTTGCCCGATGAGCGGGATCCGGATGCAGGCCGAGCGGTTGCGCGCCGAGTACACCAGGTTCACCGGGGCCTCGAAGCCCGGGACCAGGCGGTGGTAGGAGTTCACCGTCGGGTTGGTGAACGCCAGCAGGCTCGGGGCGTGGTGCAGCAGGCCGCCGATGTAGTAGCGCGCCATGTCCGACAGGCCGCCGTAGCCGGCCTCGTCGTGGAACAGCGGCGAGCCGTCCTTCCACAGCGACTGGTGGGCGTGCATGCCCGAGCCGTTGTCGCCGAACAGCGGCTTCGGCATGAAGGTGACGGTCTTGCCGGCGTGCCAGGCGGTGTTCTTGACGATGTACTTGAACAGCATGATGTCGTCGGCCGAGTGCAGCAGCGTGTTGAACTTGTAGTTGATCTCCGCCTGGCCCGCGGTGCCGACCTCGTGGTGACCGCGCTCGAGCTCGAAGCCGGCGTTGGTGAGGTTGGTGGCCATGTCGTCGCGCAGGTCCGCGTAGTGGTCGACCGGCGGCACCGGGAAGTACCCGCCCTTGAACGGCACCTTGTAGCCGAGGTTGCCGCCGACCTCCTCGCGGCCGGTGTTCCACCAGCCCTCGACGGAGTCGATGTGGTGGGCGCTCTCGTACGACTCGTACTTGAACCGCACCGAGTCGAAGATGTAGAACTCCGCCTCCGCGCCGAAGTAGCAGGTGTCCGCGACGCCGGTGGAGGCCAGGTACTGCTCGGCCTTGCGGGCGACGTTGCGCGGGTCGCGGCTGTAGGGCTCGCCGGTGATCGGGTCGTGCACGAAGAAGTTCATGTTGAGCGTCTTGTGCTTGCGGAACGGGTCCAGCCGCGCCGTGGCCGGGTCCGGGAACAGCGCCATGTCCGACTCGTTGATCGCCTGGAAGCCGCGGACGGACGAGCCGTCGAACGCGATGCCGCCGTCGATGAAGTCCTGGTCGAACTCGGTCGCGGGGACGGTGAGGTGCTGCATGACGCCGGGCAGGTCGCAGAACCTGATGTCGACGTACTCGACCTTCTCGTCCGAGATGTACTTGAGTACCTCTTCGGAGTTGTTGAACACGCTCAGGGACTCCTTCGACTGGATGCTGGTCGACGGCACGCTATGGGCGGGGTGTTGCCCGAACGTCACTCGTCAGTTTCCTGCAGGTTAACGGGGATCACGCCACAGTCCAGGGCTCTACCCTGGAGGCGTGGCCCGTTGGATCGAGTCGTGGATGCCCGGAACTGCTGCGTTCCCGGCGGGAGGCTACCCGGGGGAGCGGTTCGGCGTGCCGGAGACGGGCCCGGGATCGGCCGCGGGGTTCGGCCGCAGGCTGGCGGCGCTGACGGTCGACTGGCTGCTCGGCTACCTCATCGCCGGGCTCTTCGCCGGCCCGGACGCGCTCGCGTCGCAGGAGTTCTCGTGGACGGTGCTGGGCGTCTGGTTCGTGCTCACGGCGGTGGCCGTCGCGGCCTTCGGCATCACGCCGGGCATGGCCGTGCTGGGCATCCGGGTGGCGTCGCTGCGGTCGACGCTGGTCGGTGTGCCCCGGGCGGTGCTGCGGACGGCACTGCTCGCCCTGGTCCTGCCCGCACTGGCCCGTGACGGCGACGGGCGGGGCTGGCACGACCGGGCGGCGTCCACGATCGTCGTCCGCACCCGCGGCTGAGGCGCGACGAGCGCCGGAGGTCAGCGGCGGCGGACGGTCCGCTGGACGCTCCTCATCTTCGCCCCGGCGGGCAGCGGGCCCTTGGGCAGTGCCGCCGCCCGCGAGCCGAGCGCAGCGAGCCGCGTCTCGAGCGAGTCCATCTCGCCTGTGGAGATGTTCCGGGGCAGTTTCATGAGGTGGCGCTGGAGCTTGCCCAGCGGCACCTGGCCCTCGTCGTTGCCGACGACGATGTCGTAGATCGGGGTCTTGCCCACCACCCGCGCGTGGCGCTTCTTCTCCTGCGCCAGCAGGCCCTTGACGCGGTGCGGAGCGCCCTCGGCGACCAGGATGACGCCCGGCCGGCCGATCACGCGGTGCACGGCGTCGAGGTGCGTCGTGCCCGCGACTCCCGGGGTGACCCGCCACGAGCCCTTCATGTTCTCCAGCGCCCAGCCCGCGGCGCCCGGCTGGCCCTCGGCCTTGGAGTACACCGACCGCTGCACCCGCCTGCCGAAGATGCTCACCGCGGCCAGCACGCCCAGCGCGATGCCGATCGGCAGCACCAGCCACTGCACGTCGAAGATCAAGCCGATGCCGAAGACGACCAGGACGGCGAGCAGGAACGCGCCGACCATCAGCGGGACGAGCTTCTTGTCCTCCCGCCGCTGGACCTTGAACGCCTCCCAGATCTGGCGCCGGCGCGCCTTGGACTCGGCCCGCTTCGCGGTACGGGCTTCCTTCTTCGCGGCCTTGTCGAGCTTGGGCTTGGCGGGCATAGCACCAGGATACGGGCGCGTCCCGACGATGTGACGCCGGTCGCTCGGCTCCGTTTCCCTACCGGGCGAGCAGCGAGCGTGCCTCCTGTCGCGCGGCGCCCTCCTGCGCGAGATGGGCCAGCGCGGGGGAGAGCTCCTCGCCACGATGCGCGACCGTCTGGGCGTAGAGCCGACCCGCCCGGTACGACGAGCGCACCAGCGGCCCGGCCATCACCCCGGCGAACCCGATCTTCTCGGCGGTCTCGGAGTGCGCGACGAACTCCTGCGGCTTGACCCAGCGCTCCACCGGGTGGTGGCGCAGCGAGGGCCGCAGGTACTGGGTGATCGTGATGATCTCGCAGCCGGCGTCGTACAGGTCGTGCAGCGCGGCGGTCACCTCGTCGGGCGTCTCGCCCATGCCCAGGATCAGGTTGCTCTTGGTGACGAGCCCGGCCGCGCGGGCCTTCGTCAGCACCTCCAGCGACCGGGCGTAGCGGAACGCCGGACGGATCCGCTTGAAGATCCGGGGAACCGTCTCGAGGTTGTGCGCGAGCACCTCCGGGCGGGCGTCGAACACCTCGCCGAGCTGGGCGTCGACGGAGTTGAAGTCCGGGATGAGCAGCTCGACGCCGGTGCCCGGGTTGAGCTCGTGGATCTGCCGGACGGTCTCGGCGTACAGCCAGGCGCCGCCGTCGGGCAGGTCGTCGCGGGCCACGCCCGTGATCGTCGAGTAGCGCAGGCCCATCGTGCGCACGGACTCGGCGACGCGGCGCGGCTCGTCACGGTCCAGATCGGCGGGCTTGCCGGTGTCGATCTGGCAGAAGTCGCAGCGGCGCGTGCACTGGTCGCCCCCGATGAGGAAGGTGGCCTCGCGGTCTTCCCAGCACTCGTAGATGTTGGGGCAGCCGGCCTCCTCGCACACCGTGTGCAGGCCACCGGAGCGCACGAGCCCCTTGAGCTCGGAGTACTGCGGGCCGGTGTGGGCTCGGGTGCGGATCCACTCGGGCTTGCGCTCGATGGGGGTCGCGCTGTTGCGCACCTCGAGGCGAAGCAGCTTGCGTCCGTCCGGGGCGATCGTCACGGGGCCAAGATTACGCTGCGATGCTCGCAGTGTCCCGTACGCGGGACTGAGACAGTAGCCTCGGCCGCGTGGACCTCCGCATCTTCACCGAGCCCCAGCAGGGGGCGACCTACGACGACCTGCTCCGGGTGGCGCGGAAGGCGGAGGAGTGCGGTTTCGACGCGTTCTTCCGGTCCGACCACTTCCTCGCGATGGGGGCGGCGGGCGAGCCGGGGCCGACCGACTCGTACGTGACCCTGGCCGGGCTGGCGAGGGAGACGTCGCGGATCCGGCTCGGCACGCTGGTCACGTCGGCGACCTTCCGCCTGCCCGGTCCGCTCGCGGTCGCGGTGGCGCAGGTCGACCAGATGTCGGGCGGGCGCGTCGAGGTGGGGCTGGGGACGGGGTGGTTCGAGGCCGAGCACCAGGCGTACGGCATCCCGTTCCCGCCGCTGCGCGAGCGATTCGATCGGCTGGCCGAGCAGCTGGAGATCGTCACCGGCCTGTGGGGGACGCCGCTGGGGGAGCGGTACTCGTTCACCGGCACGTACTACGCGATCGTCGACTCGCCCGCTCTGCCGAAGCCGGTGCAGCGACCGCATCCACCGGTGATCGTCGGAGGCAAGGGGAGGCGGCGCACTCCCGGCGCTCGCCGCGCGGTTCGCGTCGCGAGTTCAACGTGCCGTTCGCGTCCGTCGACGACGTCGCCGCGCAGTACGCCCGCGTCGACCGCGCCTGCGCCGATGTCGGCCGCGATCCGGCGGAGCTGGTCCGCTCGGTGGCCCAGCTGACCTGCGTGGGTCGCGACGACGCCGAGGTGGAGCGGCGGGCGGCGGCGATCGGCCGCAAGGTCGACGAGCTGAACCCGTTCGACCTCGTCGGGACCGTGGCGCAGGTCGTCGACCAGCTCGGGACGTGGCGGGAGCGCACCGGGATGAGCCGCTTCTACCTGCAGGTCCTCGACCTGGCCGACCTCGACCACCTCGAGCTGATCGCCGCCGAGGTGGCGCCGCAGCTCGGGTAGGCGGCCGGGCGCGCTACTGCAGGGCGGGGTGGAGGCGCAGGTCCAGGCCGGCGGGCGCGACCGCGCGGGTGACCGTGTGCTCCGCGACGGGCAGCGCACCGTCCAGCGCGGCGGCGACCGCGGTGGCCGTCGGCGCCCGCATCTCGTCCACGCTCACGTGCCGGCCCAGCTCCACCGCCAGCGACGTCACGCCGGCGTCGGTGATCCCGCACGGCACGATCCGGTCGAACCAGGTCAGGTCGGGGTCGCAGTTGAGCGCGAAACCGTGCATGGTCACGCCGCCCTGCACCCGCACACCGATCGCGGCGACCTTGCGCTCGGGCCCGCGGTCGTCCGCGGGCAGCCAGACGCCGGTGCGCCCCTCCACCCGACCGGCGCCCGGGAGGCCCATGCCGGTGACCACGGCGATCAGCGCCTCCTCGAGACGGCGGACGTACTCGACGACGTCCAGCGGGATCGCGAGCGCCACGAGGGGGTAGCCGACGAGCTGGCCGGGACCGTGCCAGGTGATGAGGCCGCCGCGGTCGACGTCGACGACGGGGGTGCCGTCCGTGGGCCGGTCCGCCGGGCGGGTCCGCTTGCCCGCGGTGTAGACCGGCGGGTGCTCGAGGAGCATGAGGACGTCCGGACCGGTGCCGTCGCGCCGCGCGGCGGCGTGCGCGCGCTGCGCGTCCCAGGCGGTGCGGTAGTCGACGAGTGCGAGCTGTTCGACGTGCAGCGGCTCCGTGGCTGCCCGGCAGGAGCCCGTGCGGTCGTACGCCATGGGGATCACGCTACGCCGTACAGCAGCGCGAAACACAATGCACGGGAACGCTCAACTCGCGCCCACCCCGGACGAGTTCGCGTCCTGCACAGCGAGCTGAGCACGTCGGGGCACCCTGGGTGATCATCGAGCGGCGCGGCACAATGCCGGCTCTAGGCCGCAACCCTTCGTGATCGTTGAGCATCCGTGAGCGGTCAGGCGCCGAGGTGGGCGAGGACGGCCTCGGCCGCGCGCCGACCGCTGACCAGGGCGCCCTGCTGCGACGGGGTGTCGCGGTGGTCGCCGGCCACGAACAGGCCGTCGCCCAGCGCGACGTCACGGCGAAGCGGGCTCGCCGCGGGCAGGGCGGGCAGGGCGCGGGGGACCTCGGCGGTGTGCAGGTGCACCCAGTCGTCGGTCGGGACCGCGTAGAGCCGGCCCAGCTCGCGGCGCACGGTCGGCTCCGGCACCCGGTCGGCCGTCCCGAGGAACGACGACGACACCAGCGCGCGACGGGGGGACGAGGCCGGAACCTCGGGCCCGACAGGAACGTGCCGGCTCGGCCGCCCGGCCTCGTCCCTCCGGTAGTCCGGGGAGTACCCGGGTGCGGCCTCGGTGAGGACCACGGTGTTGGCGAGCGGACCGCCGGTCCCGTCGAGGTGCAGCGTCGGCCCGGCGGCCGGCGGAGTCGGCGCGACGTGGTACAGGGTCGTCAGGGCGTACATCCGCGGCGGCGCGACGGCCGGGAGCAGTGCGGCGGCCGTCACCGGGTCCGTCGCCACGACCACGGCGCGCGCGCCGAGCTCGTCGCCGTCCACCCGCACGGCACCGGCGCGGACGGTCTCGACGCGCCGCCCCGTCCGCAGCACGCCGTCCGGCAGGCCGGCCGCGAGTTGTGCAGGAAGTGCGCCCATGCCCGCGTTCGGCACGGCGATCGTGCCGATCGCGAACGCCCGCCAGACCAGCCGCACGTACGCCGCGGAGGTCGCGAGCTCCGCCTCCCCGAGCACCCCGGACAGGAACGGCCGCAGCACCCGGTCGAGCACCGGCCCGCGCACACCGGCCGCTGCGAGGTCGGCGGCCGCGGACCGGCCGCCGTGCGCGGCGACCCGCCGCGGCCCCGCGGCGACGACCCGGGTCGTCCATGCCGCCAGGCTCGCCTTGTCCCGCAGCGAGACCAGCCGGTCGACGGCCATCCGGAGGGCCAGGGCGGGCTGCCGGCGCGGGTCGCCGTAGGTGTGCAGGCCGTCGTCGTCGCGGACGGCGGCCGCCGGGGTGAAGGCCCGCAGGTCCAGGGCGTCGAGGTCCGCCGCGGCACGCAGCGCGGGGTAGGAGGTGTTGAGGACCTGGAAGCCGCGGTCGCAGCGGAAGCCGTCGACGACGTCCGTCGCGACCCGGCCGCCCGGCCGGTCCGCAGCCTCCAGCAGCACCACGTCGAGCCCGCGCCGGCAGAGGACCTGTGCCGCGCGCAGCCCGGCCAACCCGGCGCCGACCACCACGACGTCGTGCGCCTGCTCGGACATCTCAGGCCCGGTCCAGGGCCGCGGCCAGCGCCTCGTCCAGGGTTCGGTGCCGGAACCGGTAGCCCGCGGCCTCCAGCTTCGCCGGAATCACGCGCTGCCCGTAGAGCAGCATCTCCTCGCCCATCGACCCCGCCAGCGTGCGGATCACGGCGGCCGGCACGGCGAAGGGCGCCGGGCGGTGCAGTGCCGTCGCGAGCGCGGCCGTGAACTCGGCGTTGGTGACGGGCGTGGGCGCGACGAGGTTCACCGGGCCGTCGACCGAGCCGTCCTCCAGCAGGAACCCGATCGCGCCGATCTCGTCGTCGAGCGAGATCCACGGCATGTACTGCGTGCCCGGGCCGATCCGGCCGCCCAGGGCGAACCGGAAGACCAACTTGAGCGGCCCGAGCAGCCCTCCGGAGGGGGAGAGCACCAGGCCCGTGCGCAGGTTCACGACCCGTGCTCCGCCGTCGCGGGCACGCTGCGTCGCCGCCTCCCAGTCCCGGGTGAGCTCGGCGAGGAAGCCCGACCCCGGCGGGTGGGACTCGTCGACGGTGCCCGCACCGGCGTCGCCGTAGTAGCCGGTGGCCGACCCGCTGAGGAACGCCGGCACACCGTGCTCCGCCACCGCACCGGCGAGGACGTCGGTGGGCACGACGCGGCTGTCCCGGAGGGCCTGGCGGCGCGCGCCGCTCCACGGCCGGTCCGCGATGCCGACACCGCCCAGGTTGATCACGGCGTCGACCCCGTCGAACGTTCCCGCGTCGATCCGCCCGGCGGGCGGGTCCCAGCCCCGCTCGTCGGGCCCGGCGGGCTGCCGCCGGACCAGGCGCAGCACTTCGTGCCCGCCGGCCCGGAGGTGGGCGACAAGAGCGGTTCCGATCAAGCCGGACGAACCGGCCACGACGACGCGCACTCAGCGATCCTTTCGGCTCCGGCGCCGGCGCGCGAGTCGACGCGCCACTCCGGTCACCCGTGTCGCGCCGCAGCCACTCGGGCAACCGAGCTGATCGTCCGGGGCGTATCCGGGGCCACGGGCGCCGCGATTGCCGCCGGACGATCAGCTCGGAGTCGGGCAAGCTGATCGTGCGGGCCGAACTCGGGGCGGCGGGCGCCGGATTGCGGCCGGACGATCAGCGCGCAGCTGATCGTGCGGAAGCACCCGGGCGAGCTGATCGTGCGGAAGCAATCCAGGCGACCGGAGCCGCGACAGCGCCCGCACGATCAACGCGGGACGTCAGAGGCCGAGGTCCGCCTCGAACGCGCCTTCCTCGAGCCGCTCGCGGATGGCCGTGACGAAGCGGCCGGCGTCGGCGCCGTCGACGAGGCGGTGGTCGTAGGTCAGCGGCAGGAAGCACACCGACCGGATCGCGATGACGTCTTCGCCGTCCGGTCCGGCGACCACCTTGGCCTCCTTGGTGATCGCACCGGTGCCGAGGATCGCGACCTGCGGCTGGTTGATGATCGGCGTGTCGAACAGCGCGCCGGAGCTGCCGATGTTGGTGATCGTGAACGTGCCGCCGGACAGCTCGTTCGGGCCGACGTTGTTGTCCCGGGTCCGGGCGGCGAGGTCGGCGATGTGCCGGGCCAGACCGGCGATGTTCAGCTCGTCCGCGTTCGGGATCACCGGCACGAGCAGGCCGCGGGCGGTGTCGACGGCGATCGCGAGGTGCACGGCGCCGTGGTAGATCACCTCGCGGCGCTCTTCGTCGATCGACGCGTTGAGCTGCGGGTACGCCTTCAGCGCCTCGACCGTCGCCTTCGCGAAGAACGGCAGGTAGGTCAGCTTGACGCCCTCGCGCCGCTCGAACTCCGCCTTCGCCCGGGCACGGAGCCGGGCGATGCGGGTGACGTCGACCTCCTGGACGGTGGTCAGCTGGGCCGACACCCGCAGCGACTCGGTCATCCGCTGCGCGATCACCTGCCGCAGCCGCGGCATCTTCACCGTGGTGCCCGGCTCGGGGGCGCCCTTGGCGGGTGTGGGCAGCGGTCGGCGCTCCGGGGCCTGCGAGGCGGCGGCCGCCGGGCGGGCCGGCGCCGCCTGTTCCTTCTCCTTCGCGCGGGCTGCGGCCTTCTCGGCGGCGGCCAGGACGTCCTGCTTGCGGATCCGGCCACCCACCCCGGAGCCCGAGAGCGTGGACAGGTCGACGCCGTTCTCGGCTGCGAGCTTGCGCACGAGCGGCGTCACGTACGGGGCACGCGCCTCGCCGTCGTCGGCCGCCTCGTCGCCGCCGCCGCCCGCAGCGCGCTCCGGCTCGGCATCCGTCCGACGCTCGGGAGGATCCTGCCGGGAAGCCTCCTGCTTGGGAGCCTCCTTCGGAGTCTCCTGCGCGGCAGTCTCCTGCGCGGGGGCCGGTTCGTCCTGCGCCCCGGCCTCCGACGAGCCGCCCTCGTCCTGGCTCGCCTGACCGGGGTCGCCGATAACCGCGAGCTCGGCGCCGACCTGCACGGTCTCGTCCTCGCCCACCGTGATCGACAGCAGCGTGCCTGCGACCGGCGAAGGGATCTCGGTGTCGACCTTGTCCGTCGAGACCTCGAGCAGCGGCTCGTCGACCTCCACGGTGTCGCCGACATCCTTGAGCCATCGCGTCACGGTGCCCTCGGTGACGCTCTCGCCCAGCTCAGGCATCGTCACGGGGGTTCCCGAGCCACCCGACGTGCCCGAGCCACCCGACTTGCCGGACGTGCCCGCGTCCTGCGCCGTGTCCGATCCCGCGTCCGCCGCCGGCTCGGCGGCCTGGTTCGCGTACTGCGGCGCGCCGTCCGATCCGCCACCGCCGTCCGACCCACCCGCAGGCTCGGCGTCCGCCTCGTCCTCGGCAGGCGCCTCGACGGCCTGCTGCTCGGCCTGGCCGCCCGACCCGCCGGACCCCCCGCCGTCGCCGTCGCCGATCACCGCGAGGTCGCCGCCGACCTCCACGGTCTCGTCCTCGCCCGCGACGATCCGCTCGAGCACCCCGGCGGCGGGGGAGGGGATCTCGGTGTCGACCTTGTCGGTGGAGACCTCGAGCAGCGGCTCGTCGACCTCGACCCGGTCGCCCTCCTGCTTGAGCCAGCGGGTGACGGTGCCCTCGGTGACGCTCTCGCCGAGGGCGGGCATCTGGACGGTGAAGGCCATGGCGGGTCGGAGCTCCTGTTCTCGGGCCGGCGACGATGCGGGCTCAGGGGTGCGGCTGGACTGTGGGGGAAGCAGGTCAGCTGTGCGAGTGGAGGGGCTTGCCGGCCAGGGCCAGGTGGGCCTCGCCGAACGCCTCGTTCTGGGTCGGGTGCGCGTGGATCAGGGCGGCCACGTCGTCGGCCTCGGCGTCCCAGTTGTAGACCAGCTGCGCCTCCCCGATCAGCTCGCCCACCCGGGCCCCGACCATGTGGATGCCCACGACCGGCCCCGGGGTCCCCGCGGCGCCCTGCTTGACCAGCTTGATCGCACCTTGGGTCTGCAGGATCTGCGACTTGCCGTTGCCCGCCAGGTCGTAGGTCAGGGTCTGCACCTCGCCGTAGCGCTCCTTGGCCTGGGCCTCGGTGAGTCCGACGGAGGCGACCTCGGGCTCGCAGTAGGTCACCCGCGGGATGCCCGTCTCGTCGATCACCGGCGGGTGGAGCCCGGCGATGTCCTCGGCCACGAAGATGCCCTGCTGGAAGCCGCGGTGGGCCAGCTGGAGACCAGGGACGATGTCGCCGACGGCGTACACGTTCGGCAGGTTGGTGCGCAGCCGCTCGTCGGTGGGCACGAACCCGCGGTCCATGGTCACCCCGGCCTCCTCGTAGCCGTGCCCGGTCGTGTTCGGGCCGCGGCCGACCGCGACGAGCAGCAGGTCCGCCTCGATGTCCTCGCCGGACTCGAGCGACACCGTCACCGTGTCCTCGGTCTGCTTGGCCGCGGTGAACCGCACCCCGGTCTTGAAAGCGATCTTACGCCGGCGGAACGCCCGCTCCAGCAGCTTGGAGGCGAACTCGTCCTCGTTCGGCACCAGCCGCGGCAGCGCCTCGACGATCGTGACCTCCGAGCCGAAGCTCTTGAACACCGACGCGAACTCCACGCCGATGACGCCGCCGCCGAGGATCACGATCCGCTGCGGTACCGAGTCCAGCCGGATGGCCTCCGTGCTGGTGATGATCCGCCCACCGATCTCCAGGCCGGGCAGGGAGCGGGCGTAGCTGCCGGTCGCCAGCACGACCTTCTTGCCGACGTACCGCTCGGTCGCGCCATCGGACGTGGCTACCTCGATCGCGTTCGGCGCCACGAACGTCCCGTCCCCGGCGACGAAGTTGATCTTGCGGCTCTTCACGAGGCCCTGCAGGCCCTTGTAGAGCTTCGCGACGACGCCGTCCTTGTAGCTGTTCACCCCGGCCATGTCGATGCCGGCCAGCGAACTCTTCACGCCGATCTTGTCGCCTTCACGGGCGGCGTCGGCCACCTCGGCGGCGTGCAGCAGCGCCTTGGTCGGGATGCAGCCCGAGTGCAGACAGGTGCCGCCCAGCTTGTCGCGTTCGACCAGCACCACCGACATTCCCAGCTCGGCGGCGCGCAGGGCGCAGGCGTACCCGCCCGACCCACCGCCGAGGATCACCAGGTCCGCGTTGTGCTCCGGCACGTCGACTCTCCCTCGGGTATCGCCAAGCCCGCGCCTGACCGCCGCGCGGGTCGTCGCCGCCCATCCTGTCACTTCCGCGACATCCGACGGGCGCACGGTCTCACCGGGAGAAAACCGGCCATCACGCACGTTGTTCCCGACAGCATCTCCGGCACGGACGAAGGAGGCCGCATGGGACTGTGGACG
The DNA here is from genome assembly GCA_963780835.1 of uncultured Actinomycetota bacterium. Taxonomy (GTDB): domain Bacteria; phylum Actinomycetota; class Actinomycetes; order Mycobacteriales; family Pseudonocardiaceae; genus Pseudonocardia. The sequence continues at coordinate 11,854 of CAWADQ010000016.1, forward strand.
CGGCTGCGTGGGCGCAACCGGGCAGGAACACTGCGCCGTTCGACGGCGGACGACGAGGCGCATCTGCGTGCGTGGGCGGCCGCGCACGAGGGCGTCGAGGCGTTCGTCGAGCCGCGGACGACGGTCACGGACCACACGATCGTGCTGGTCGCGAAGGACGGCGAGTGGACGCGCAGGCGGATCGGCGGACCGGACGGGGCGCGGAAGCTGGCGCGGTCCATGCGGATGCCGGTGTACGACGTGCAGATCGTCGGCTACCCGCAGCGGATGCGCGACCACGACGCCCGCCAGCGGATCCTGCGCGACCGCCGGCGCCGCCGCGACCTGGGCGCCTGAAACAGGGGGACGAGGCCGGGGCCTGACGCATAGCCGAGCGGACGTCCGACGTCCCCCGGCCTCGTCCCCCTGGCGGGGGCGGGCGTCAGCCGTTCTCGGCGATGTCCGTCAGCACCGCGGCCAGGGTCCGCACCGGGACGCCCGTGCCGCCCTTCGTCGTATAGCCGTACGGCCCGGCCGTGTGGAACGACGGGCCGGCGATGTCGATGTGCGCCCACGGCAGCCCGTCCGGCACGAACTCGCGCAGGAAGATCCCCGCGGCCAGCATGCCGCCGTTGCGGTGCCCGGTCACGTTCGCGATGTCGGCCACCCGCGAGTCGAGCTCACCGCGGATGTGGTCCGGGAACGGCATGGACCACGCGTCCTCACCGGCGGCCCGGGCCAGCACGGCGACCCGGTCGCGGAACACCTCGCTGCCCATCACCGCAGACGTGCGCAGCCCGAGCGCGACGAGCTGGGCGCCGGTGAGCGTGGCGGTCTCGATCAGGTAGTCGGGCTCGTCCTCCAGGGCCCGGACGATCGCATCGGCCAGGATCAGCCGGCCCTCGGCGTCCGTGTTGAGCACCTCGACGGTCCGGCCGCCGTACATCCGCAGCACGTCGCCGGGCCGGTACGCCGTCGACGACGGCATGTTCTCGGCCATCGGAACGGTCGCCGTGACCGTCACGGGCAGCTCGAGCCGCGCGGCGAGCACCGTCGTCGCCACCACGGCGGCCGCGCCGGCCATGTCCGAGGTCATGTGGTCCATGTGCGCGGCGGGCTTGATCGAGATGCCGCCGGTGTCGAACGTGACGCCCTTGCCGACCAGCGCCACCGACGCCCGCGGTGACGGACCCCCGGACCAGCGCAGCCGCACCAGCCGGGGCTTGCGTGACGAGCCGCCACCGACCCCGAGGATGCCGCCGTACCCGCCCGCCGCGAGCGCCGCGTCGTCGAGGACCTCGACCTCCAGCCCGGCGGCCTCGCCGAGCGCCGCGGCGCGCGCCGCGAAGGTCTCGGGGAACAGGTCGTTGGGTGGGGTGTTGACGAGGTCGCGCGCGGTGGTGACGGCCGTGGCGACCACGGTGGCCCGGCGCAGCACGGCCTCGGCCCCCTCGGCGTCCGTGGTGAGGGTGACCCGGCGCACCGGTGTGCGGCCCCGGGCGCTCTTGTACTCGGTGAAGGCGTAGGAGCCCAGGAGCGTGCCCTCGGCCGTCGCGGCGACGGCGTCGGCGCCCGGCCACGACAACGTGGTCACCGCGTGGTCCGTCCCGGCGAGCGCTCGGGCCGCGGACCCGGACGCGCGGCGCACCTGCTCGGCCGACGGGCCGTCGTCCCCGGCCGGGCCGAGCCCGACGGCGACGATCAGCGGCGCCGTGACCGTGCCCCGGGTCGGGATCCGGACGATCTCGTCCGCGCGGCCCGTCGCGCCCGCGAGGGCGAGCAGCGACGCCAGCTCGCCGTCGAACGCGGCGTCCACGGCGGCCGCGCCCGGGGCGAGCCGGGGCGCCCCCTTCTCACCGTCGTCGTCGGCACGGGCGGGCAGGACGCCGACCACGAGCGCGTCCGCGGCGGCCGTCGCGGCAGTGGTCCCGGCGCCGCTCAGCAGATGCAGCTCGGTCATTGGGCTCCTGACGAGGGGGAAGGTGCTACGGGAGCGGGTGCCCCACGGCCGTGAAACCGCATCGAGATGCTAATGACACCGGGGTGCGGCTGATCACGGCAGGTCCTGGTGCGAGGCTTGACACGTGCCTCCGAGCGTCACGCGCCGACCGGGAACCGCGGATGCGGTCGTCCTCGGCCTCGCCGCGACGCTCGGCGCCGGCGTGTTCGGGGTCTGGGGTCCCGCGGCGGGCGCGGCAGGGGCGTGGCTGCCGATGGCGGTCGTCGTCGCCGGGCTGGTGGCGCTGTGCGTTGCCGCGGCGGGCTCGGACGTGGCGCGGGAGCATCCCGGCGGCTGCGCGGTCGGCGGCACCGTGCTGCTGCCCGCCGGCCTCGCCCGCCTGGCCGGCCTCGCCCACCTCGTGGGGCGCGCCGCGGCCGGGGCCACGGCCGCGACCGTGTTCGGCAGCTACGTCCTGCCGAGCCGGCCGGTCCTCGCCGCCGTAGGGCTCGTCGTGGTGGTCACCGGGCTCGCGGTCGCGGGTGTCACCTGGACCGTCCGGAGCGCGTGGGCCCTGGTCGGTGGGGTCGGGGTCGTGCTGTTCGTGGCGGTGCTCGTCGGGCTCGCCGGAACGGGCGGCCAACCGGTCGACGAGTCCGCCGCGGTCTCCGCGGCGGCGCAGGCCGTGGTCCCGGTCGGCCCCGCATCGGCGGGGGCCCCGGGCCTGCTCACGGCGGCCGGGCTGCTGTTCTTCGCCTTCGTCGGCTTCGCGCGCCTGTTCCCGCTCGGGGCACAGCTCCCTGACCCGCGGCGGGCCGTCGGCCTGACGCTGGGCGTGGCCCTGCTCGTGCAGCTCGCGGTCGCGGCGGCGTTGCTGTGCGGGCTCGGGGTCGACGCCGTGGCCACCGCGGCCGCCCCGCTCGCCGCACTCGTCGACGCGGGCGGGGCGCCGGCGCTGGGCGTCCTGGTCCGGATCGGGGCGGCGGTGGCGTGCGGCTGCACGCTCCTGGCGGTGCTCGTGGGGGGTTCGCGCACCGCGGCGACGATGGCCGGGCGCGGCGAGCTGCCGCGCGTGCTGGCGAGGCCGGGGCGCGCGGGCAGCCTGTGGCGGGCGGACCTGGCCGGCGGGGCCGCCGCGGTGGTCGTCGTCGCGACGCTCGGGCCCGTCGGCGCGCTGACCGTGGCGTCGTGCGCGCTGCTGGTGCACTACGCGCTGGTCGGCATGGCCGCGGTGCTGTTGCCGCAGACGGCGCGGAGCTGGCCGACCTCGGTGTTCGCGACCGGTTCGGTGCTGTGCGTGCTGCTGGCGCTGCTGCTCCCGATGCAGGGGCTCGCGGTCACGACGGTGACGCTGGCGGTGCTGTGGGTGCTGGTGACGGTGCACGTCCGGCGGGGCCGCGTTCACTAGCACCCGGCTCGACACGGTGTGGACCGATACGTTGTGCCCGTGGAGACCTCGGCCCTGATCACCGGCCCCCTGAACGACCGGCACGTCGCCCTCGGCGCGACGATGGGCGCGTTCGGCGGGTGGTCGATGCCGATCTCGTACCCGGGCGGGTCCGTCGCCGAGCACACCGCGGTGCGCACCGCCGTGGGGATCTTCGACGTGAGCCACCTCGGCAAGGTCTCGGTCACCGGGGCCGGGGCGGCGGCGTTGGTCAACCGGTGCCTCACGGCGGACCTCGGCCGGATCGTCCCCGGTCAGGCCCAGTACACCCTCTGCTGCGCCGA
>CAWADQ010000017.1:0-28487 GCA_963780835.1 uncultured Actinomycetota bacterium
TGGCGACATGAAGGTAGCTTTCCTGGCACGCCCCGGCCTACTCGGCCAGGAGGCGGTAGATCGTCTTGCGGGCCTCGGCCAGCGCGGTGCCCGCGGCGGTGATCTGCTCGGGCGTGCCGGCGGACATCACCTGGTGGGCGGCGGCGTGCAGCTGGGCGAGCTGCTCCCACAGCGCGGCCGCGTCGTCGTCGACGTCGCGGCCCGCGGCGTCCCACACCGCGTCGAGCTCGGCGCGGTGCTCCTCGACGTGCTGGTGCCCGCCTCGGTGAAGTGGATGACCCTGCGGCCCTCCACCTTCTCGATGCGGACGAGGCCCTCGTCCTCCAGCTGCGACACCGTCGGGTAGATCGAGCCCGGGCTGGGCCGCCACACTCCGCCGGTGCGCTCGCCGATCTCCTGGATGATCTCGTAGCCGTGCCGCGGCTGCTCCGCGACGAGGGCGAGGACGGCACTGCGGACGTCACCACGGGGGTGCGTCGGCCGCGCCGCCCACCGCGTCCCGGGAAGCCGCGGGGCGGGCCGCCCGGGCCGAAGCCGGGGCCGAAACCGGACGCCATGCGGCGGCGGAAGTGGCCGCCGCGGCCGCGGCCGTCGGCCGGACCCTCCGGCGGCTCGGGCGGCTCGGGCGGACCCATGCGGGCCTCGGCGGCACCGAAGCCGGGTCCGGGATGGCGCGGGTGGCGGTGCGGACGGCCGGCGCGGCCTGGCCAGCCGGCCTCCCACGGGGGGTTCATGCTGCTCATGGTGGTTCTCCTTGAATCTGGGCGACCCGGGTTCTGACAACCCGTGTTCCATCGCGTGCCATCACGATATATCGCGATAGACATCCGATGCAACCCCTTCTTCGTCGGAACGCTGTCAGCCCAGGCCGCGGCCGTCGACGCCGCAGTGCTCGCCGATGTACTCGCGCACCCGCTCGGCCGCCTGGGCGTACTCGGGCGCCGTGAGCGTGTTGCGCAACTCCTCGTCCCGGGCGACCACCGCCGTGTCGCCGTCCGCTGCCTCCAGCGCGTCGAGCTGCAGGTCGACCGCGGTGACCGTCCGCTCGACGTCGGCCCGGATCTCGCCCGGCGCGGTCGCCAGCACCTCCGCGTACGCGCTGCGGACGGCCTCCGCCGCCGTCGTGAGCTGGTCGCGCGGCACCGTCCCCCCACGGGTGAGGAGGGTGGCGAGCGGCTGGGCAGCACGGGTGCCTGCGAGGACGGCGCTGCAGAAGTCGCCGGGCCGGGTGCGGTCGGGACGCGGCGGCGCGGGGGTGTCGGCGTCGGCGAGCGAACCGCCGCACCCGGCGAGGAGGAGTGCGGCCGCGACGAGCGCCACCACCGGGGCAGGACTCGTGCGGCCCATCGAAGCACTCCTGTGGCAGCCGGGATGCCGGAGCGGGCCGGTGGCGCCGGTCGGTGCCGCTGCCGGCGCTCGACGCCGACGCCCGTTCGGCGTCAGCGTAGTGGCGTGACCCCGGTCGGCCACGGGTGCGGTGCCCGGTGGTGGGCTGCCGGGAACAGTGCGCCCGGAACCGGACGTTGAAGAGGACATGGCGACGTTTCGACCTCGGCGGGTGGCGGCTTTCACCGCTCTGTGGCGTGCAGTGGTGCGCGGGCAGCGGCCCGGCGCGCCCGGGTTGGGCGACCGACTCGCCGCCGTCCCGCGGATGGTGCGGGAGGCGGTGTCCGGCCGGTATGCGGCGCTGGGACGCGGGCGGCTGGCGCTGATCGCCCTCGGGTTGGCCTACCTGATCTCCCCGGTCGACCTCGTGCCGGAGGCGGTGATCCCGCTGCTGGGCCTGGTCGACGACGGCGTCGTCGCGCTCTGGCTCGCGGGCGCCTTCCTCGCCGAGACCGACAACTACCTGCGCTGGGAGCGCTCCCAGCCGGTGATCGTGGAGGGGGACGCCAGGCCCGCGGCGTGGTAGGACCAGGCCATGGACTCCATGCGCGCGATCGTGCAGCACGAATTCGGTGGCCCCGACGTCCTCCGGGTCGAGAGCCGGGCGGTGCCCGAGCCGGTGGCCACCGAGGTGCGGGTGCGGGTCCAGGCGGCCGGGGTGAACCCCGTCGACTGGAAGACCCGGGCCGGCAAGGGTGCGGCGGCGCAGTTCGGCCTGCCGCTGACGGTCGGCTGGGACGTGACGGGCGTCGTCGACGCCGTCGGGCCGGGCGTCACCCGCTTCGCCGTGGGTGACCCCGTGTTCGGGATGCCGTGGTTCCCCCGGCAGGCGGGCGCCTACGCCGAGTTCGTGACGGCTCCGTCGCGGCACTTCGCCCGCCGCCCCGACCTGCTGCCCGTCGAGCAGGCCGCGGGGCTGTCGCTGGCCGGGCTGACCGCCTGGCAGTGTCTCGTCGACATCGCGCAGGTGCAGCCGGGGCAGCGGGTGCTGATCCACGCCGCGGCCGGGGGAGTGGGCCACCTCGCCGTGCAGATCGCAAAGGCGCGCGGGGCCCACGTCATCGGTACCGCGTCCGCCGCCAAGCACGGCCTCCTCGCCGAGCTGGGCGTGGACGAGGCCGTCGACTACCGCAGCCAGAAGTTCGAAGACGTCGTCGAGCCGGTCGACGTGGTCTACGACCTGATCGGTGGCGACGTCGCGGAGCGGTCGCTGGACGTGCTGCGCCCGGACGGCATCCAGATCAGTCTCCCGTCGGCGGCCGCGGTGGCGGCCGTCGAGGCCGCGCGCACGCGGGGCCTGCGGGCCGTCGGGATGTTGGTCGAGCCCGACGGCGACGGCCTCGAGGAACTGGCCGCGCTGGTCGAGGCCGGTCGGCTCCGGGTGCTCGTCGACGAGACGTTCCCGCTGGACAAGGCGGCCGACGCGCACCGGTACGGCGAGGAGGGCCGGACCACCGGGAAGATCGTGCTGACGGTGTGACCCGGCTCAGCCGCCGCACGACCGCGCTCCGACGAGCTCGGGATGCCCCGGTGAGGTGATCCGGACCGGGAGCAGACAACCGTTCACGGCACCGTCCGGCGTCACCACGAACTCGGCCACGGCCGACCGCGAGCCGGCGTCGGACAGCGAGGGCCACACGAAGTTGCCCAGTCCCCAGGCGATCGGCCGGTCGCGGTAGGAGCCGAGGGACTGTAGCCGGTGCGCATGGTGGCCGAACACACCGTCTGCCCCGGCGTCGATCAGCGCGTGCGCCCGGGCGACGTCGTCGGCCCGGGGCTGCGTGTCGAGCTCGACGCCCCAGTGGATGGTGACGAACACCAGGTCCGCCACCTCGCCCGCCGCGCGGACGGCCGCCACCATCGCCGCGGTGTCGTCTCCGCTGGCCATGCCGGGGCGGCTCGGGCCCGCGAGCCAGTCGGCCGCCGGGACGACCCCGCCGAACCCCAGCACCGCGATCCGCCAGCCGTCGCGCTCGACGACCGCCGGGGTCGACGCCGCCCGCAGATTCTCTCCGACCCCGACCGGGGTGATACCGCTGCTGCGCAGCCGTTCGACGGAGTCGAGCAGGGCATCCGGGCCGAAGTCGCCACTGTGGTTGTTGGCCAGGTTCGCCACGTCCACCCCGGCGGCCTGGGCGGCGGGCAGAGCTGCGGGGTCGCAGCGGAAGTTGAACTCCTTCGGCACGATCGTGCCGCGGTCCGAGACCGGGCACTCCATGTTCACGACCGTCAGGTCGTCGTCGGTGAACAGCCCGTGCAGCCCCGTCCAGGCGTGCTCGTAGCCGCGGGAGCGCAGAGCGGGGATGTAGGACGGGTCGAGGTTGACGTCACCCGTGCCGTGGATGACCAGCGTGCCGCGCGGCGCTTCGCTCGGCGGGGAACTCTCGAGCGCGGCGGCGGGCGCGGACGCCGCCATGGCGGCAGCGGTCGGCCCGGGTGGCGGCTCGGTGGGCGCGGCGCAGGCCGCGACGAGCACCAGTGCCGCGCCGACGAGCGCGGACAGCATGGACCGACCGAGGCGAGAGAGCGGTCGAAGGCCAGCAGCCGACATGCGCCGACGCTAGCGGGTACCCCCGACAGGATCGGGCCGCCGTGCCGCAGGTGCGCCTGCCCCCGCCGCCGCAGGCCCGTCTGTGACGGGCTCGTCGGCGACCAGCCGCAGTGTCACGAGCAGCCACGGCACCGCGAACGCGACGCTGGTGAGCACGTCGGTCGGGTGGTGGGCGCCCCGGTACAGTCGTGCGAAGGCGACGCCGACGACCAGCGCCACGGCGACGGCGAGCACCACCCAGCGCCACCAGGCGCGGGTACCGCGCAGGACGAGTGCGGCGAGCGCGCCGTAGAGGCAGACCGCGGCGGCGGTGTGGCCGGACGGGAAGCTCGAGGTGGGCGGGAGCACGCCGTCGAGGTGCGGGACCGGCGGCCGGGGGCGCCCGACCACCGCCGTGGACGCAAGGAAGATCAGCACTTCGCCGACCAGCACCGTCGCGATCACCAGCGAGGCCCGCCACCGACGGGTGATGACGAACGCGAGCACCGCCGCGATGACGCCGCCGACGACGATCACCATCGTGTTGCCCATCTCCGCGAGTGGCGCGGAGAGCGTGTCGAGCCACGGCACGCGGTGATCGGCCAACCACTGCACGACGCCGACGTCGGCGCGCTCGAACGCGGTGCCCGTACCCACGTGCACGATCAGCAGGCCGACCCCGACCACCGCACCGAGCAGGAGGACCGCCGTGACGAGCAGCTGGGCGACCGTCGTCCACGGGTGCACCGGCGACCGTTCGGGTGCGTGGTCGAGGTCGCCTGCGACCTCCGGGGCGAGCCCGTCGACCGCGGACGGCACGGCCAGGCCGTCGCTCCGGCGCCAGGCGCGGAACGCCGTGGCCGTCACGAGGAGCCAGCCGGTGCCGACGAGCCAGCCGGCCAGCACGTCCGAGACGAAGTGGACCCCGAGCGCGATCCGGGTCAGCCCGACCACGACGACCACGGCCACGCCCGCCGCCACCGCGACGCGCCGACGCCGGGGTGGGACGACCGGGAGCAGTACCAGCAGCACCACCCCCACCCAGACGGTCGCGGCGAGTGTGTGCCCGCTGGGGAACGACGGCCCACCGGCCGTGGCCACGGGCATGTCGACGATCGGCCGCAGCCGGTCCACCAGCTGCTTGAGCAGCGGGCTCAGCACGGCCGTGCCCAGCCCGGTGACGGCGACGTAGACCGCGAGCCGGTACCGGCGCCGGATGAGCAGCGCCACCGTCAAGGTGGAGAGGACGATCCAGGCCGTGATCGCCGAGCCGGGTGCTGTGAGCACCTGGAGCACGGTGACGAGCCAGGGGCGCGGCGCGACGACCGTGTTCAGGCTTCCCGCCACGCCCTGGTCGAGGCGTGCCACCGGACCGGTGGCGATCCGCACCAGGAGCGCGAGCAGCAGGGCGCCGAGGACGACTGCCACGAACCCGAGCGCGCTCCGCCGGGCGAAGCCGCCGATCTCGCCTGCGGGGTGCTCGTCGCCGGACCGCGCACGGGCGGCGCCGGGTGGAGCAGGAGTGGACGGCACCGGACGCCTCCGCAAGTCGAGGACCGCGCACCGTGCATGGGTGCGCCTGTTGCAGCGTTCCCGTTATGGACAGGTGTTACCCCGCGTCACCGATCGGTCCCGGGCGCGGCCTTCGTACGGGGCACGGCTCGGCACCGCGACGGGCCCGGGACCCGGACCGGAACGTGCGCCGGGCGGTTCACGAACACGGCGTTTCCGCTCGACACGCCGTGTCTACCGCTCGCCGCGTCGATCCGCCCGGCTGTCTCACCCGGCGCAACCAGGGGTTCCCCGCGCCGCGGGACCGGTTAACGTAGCCGCCGGATCGATCACGGCTCGATCACAGACCGGACACGGACCGCAACCCCCGATGCGGCCCGACCCGACCCCCGAGGGACGTCCGGCCGGGCCCGTGGATCCGGAAGGAAAGGTAGTGGCACGGCACCGCTCCCCCCAGGGCCGGCGCACACACCTCGGGCTCCCGCTGCCGCCCCTCCCGGCGGCAGCGGGAGCGGGTGGTGGCGGCCGCCTGGCCGCCCCGGCTTCCGCGGGCGTCGTCTCCGCTCCTCGAGTGATCGCGGCCGTGCTCGCAGGCGGTGCACTCGCCGCAGCGGGCCAGACCGCCCTGACCCGCGCCCTCCCCGTCGCGACCGACGGCGCGAACATGCTCAAGCTCAGCGTGCAGGAACTCGTCGGCACCGCCGCTGCGACCACGGCCGGCGACGCCGCCGGAACCGCTCAGGCCACCGGCGCCGTTCCGGCAGTCGCCCCGCTCGTCACCCTCCCGACGGAGGTCGCCCCCGCTGCCGCGCCGCCGGTCGTCGGCGTCTCCGAGCTGGTCAAGGCGGCGCAGCGGCAGGCGCGGGGTGTCACCGACGCGTCGGCACCGGCCCAGGTGGCCGCTGCGGGCGACGTACAGATGGTCACCGGGCGGGTCAGCTCCGGGTTCGGCACACGGTGGGGCCACAGCCACAACGGCATCGACATCGCCGCCCCGATCGGCACCCCCATCCGTGCCCCGCTGGCCGGTGAGGTGGTCGCCTCCGGCCCGGCCAGTGGTTTCGGGCTGTGGGTCCGGGTGCGCCACGACGACGGTACGATCACCACGTACGGGCACGTCAACCGCTCGCTGGTCACGGTGGGCGAACAGGTGACCGCCGGTGAGGAGATCGCCGAGGTGGGCAATCGCGGCCACTCGACCGGACCGCACCTGCACATGGAGGTGCGGACCCCCGCGGGCACCGTCGTCAACCCGCGCCCGTGGCTCGACGGGCACGGGATCGGCTACTAGTCAGTCGGTCGGCGAGGCCGTCGCCATCGGCTCGTCCGGGGCCGGCGACATGTCCGGCGACCCGGTGACGAACATGTTCACCGCGCGGATCTTGTTCGTGGCGTCCAGCGCGGCCACCTTGTACGCCTCGGACAGCGTCGGGTAGTTGAGGACCGTGTCGACCAGGTAGTTGACGGTGCCGCCACAACCCATGATCGCCTGGCCGATGTGCACCAGGTCCGTCGCGTTCGTGCCGAACACGTGCACACCCAGCAGCGTCCGGTCCTCGGTGGAGACCAGCAGCTTGAGCATCCCGTAGGAGTCGCCGACGATCGCGCCGCGGGCGAGCTCGCGGTAGCGCGACAGCCCGACCTCGTACGGCACGGCCTCCTTCGTCAGCTCCGCCTCGGTCTTCCCGCAGTAGGAGATCTCGGGAACCGTGTAGATGCCGATCGGCTGCAGACTCTGCAGCTCGCGTGCCGGTTCGCCGAAGGCGTGGTAGGCGGCCAGCCGGCCCTGATCCATGCTCGTGGCGGCCAGCGCCGGGAAACCGATCACGTCTCCGACGGCGTAGATGTGCTCGACGTCCGTGCGGTAGTGCTCGTCGACCGTGATCCGGCCGCGATTGTCGGCCGACAGCCCTGCCTTCTCCAGGTGGAGCTCGTCGGTGACGCCCTGCCGGCCTGCGGAGTACATGACCATGTCCGCGGCGATGCGCTTGCCGCTGGCCAGGCTGGTGACGGTGCCGCGCGGGGTGACCTCGACCTTCTCGACCTCCTCTCCGAAGCGGAAGGTCACGGCCTGGTCGCGCAGGTGGAACTTCAGCGACTCGACGACCTCCGGGTCGCAGAAGTCGAGCATCGACGGGCGCCTCTCGACCACCGTGACCCGGGTGCCGAGCGCGGCGAACATCGAGGCGTACTCGATGCCGATCACGCCGGCGCCCACCACCACCAACGAGTTGGGCACCTGGTGGATCCGCAGCACGCTGTCCGAGTCGAGGACCCGCTCGTCGTCGAACTCGACGTGCGACGGGCGGGCGGGCCGGGTGCCCGTCGCGATGACGATCTTCTCCGCGGTGACGGTGTTGTGGTCGCCGCGGATGGTGCCGTGCACGCTGACGGTGTGCGAATCGTCGAACTGGGCAGTGCCGCCGAGGATGTCGACATGGTTGCGTAGCAGCTGGCTGCGGATGATCTCCACTTCGCGGCTCACGACGTGCTGGGTGCGGGCCAGCAGGTCGCTGATGGTGATATCCGACTTCACGCGGTAGCTGGCGCCGTACATGTCGCGCTGCGAGAAGCCCGTGAGGTAGAGGACGGCCTCGCGGAGGGTCTTCGACGGGATCGTGCCCGTGTTGACGCAGACCCCGCCCATCATGTCGCGACGCTCGGCGACCGCCACCCGCTTACCGAGCTTGGCCGCGCCGATGGCGGCCTTCTGCCCGCCCGGGCCTGACCCGATCACCAACAGGTCGTAGTCGTACACGGAGTATCCCTTTCGCGCCTGCGCATGTGCACGTCGTCCCCCAGCCTCGCGACTCCGATGACGCCTCGGCAGACAGAGGACGTTAACACTGGGCGACGATGTCCCGCGCCCGGCCGGACCGAGTTGTCCACAGGCGGGTCCTGTTCCCCGCGTCCGGTGAGGCGGATCCGCCGGTTGTCCACAGCCGTCCGGAGCAAGGCTGGTGGCCGGGCCCGCGGCGACGGCAGCCTCGCCGCATGGCACCTTCCGCATCGCCCGCTCCGGCCACCCCGCCCACCGCCCCGGTCACCCGGCTGCGCAACCCCGGCGAGCTGCTCGCCGCACTGCCCTACCTCATCGGATTCCATCCGCGGGACTCGCTGCTGTTCATCGCGTTCGGCGGCAGCTCCGGGCGGCGGATCGAGCTGACGCAGCGCGTCGACCTGCCCCGGGCGGACGATGCGGCCGCCGTCTGCGGCGCACTCGCGGCGAACACGCTCCGTGTGTCACCCGCCGGGGTCGCGGTGGTCGTGGTGGGCGGCGACCGGGCGGTGGCCGGGGGAGTGCCCTTCGGCGGCCCCCCGCCGCTCGCGGAGCTGGCGGCGGTCGCGGAGGCGGCCTTGACGGCCCGCGGGGTGCCCGTGCAGTCGCGCACCTGGGCGGCGGGGACCGATGCCGGCGCGGCCTGGGCCTGCTACGACGAGTGCGGCTGCCGCGGAGGCGTGCCCGACGAGGGCACCACCCCGTTCGCCGCCACCGCGGTCGCCGCCGGTCTGGTGGCCCGCGCCGACCGCGGGGAGCTGGAGAAGCTCGTCGCGCCGACGACACCGGGCCGCCTCCGCCGCCGCGCACGGATGCTCACCCGCGCCATCGACACCGCTCGCGACCCGGACGCCCTGCGCGAGGCACTCGGCCTGTCCGGGCCGGACGGTCTACCCGATGGCGCCGACGGTTCACCGCTGCGTGGCGGTCGACGCCCGCCGCGGGATCGACCGGGCACGCACTCGTGGAGGACGCGCTCGCAGACGCCGCGGCGGGGCGGTTGTGCCTCGACGACGCGCGGGTCGTCGCGCTCGCGCTGGCCTTGTCCGACCTGGAGGTGCGCGACGCGGCACTGGCCCGCGGCGCCGGCGCGGACGCAGACGGGGCCGAGCACTTGTGGGCCGCGCTGGTCCGGGAGATGCCGGATCCGGAGGCCGCCGAGCCCGCGGCGCTGCTCGCCGCCTGCGCGCTGCTGCGAGGTGACGGAGCGTTGGCCGGGATCGCGCTGGACCGGGCGGAGCAGGCGTGGCCCGGGCACCGGCTCACCGGGCTGCTGCGCGCGGTGTGGGCGGCGGGCATGCCGCCGGAACGCGTCCGCGAGTGCTTCTGCCCGCCACCGGCCGCAGCCATGCCCGTCCGGCGGGTGGCCGGCCGGAGCAAGACGACGGTCACGGCGATGACCGCCGCGTCGCCCGTCCGGCGGGTCGACCCGGTCGACGGACGGGCCGTTCCGGCGGTCAGACCGGCAGACGCTCCTGCGCGAAGCGCCACGCGTCGGCGACGATCGTCAGCAGGTCCGTCTTCTCCGGATGCCAGCCCAGCGCCTCGGTCGCCGCCGCGCTGGACGCCACGAGCACGGCCGGGTCACCCGCGCGCCGCGGGACGACGTCGGCCGGGATGGGGCGCCCGGTCACCGTCCGGCAGGCCTCCACCACCTCGCGGACCGAGAAGCCGGTGCCGCTGCCGAGGTTGTAGATCGCGTGTTCGCCGGGGACCGCGTGGGTCAGGGCCAGCAGGTGCGCGGCCGCGAGGTCGTCGACGTGGATGTAGTCGCGGATGCAGGTGCCGTCGGGGGTGGGCCAGTCGTCGCCGAAGATCTGGGCGCGCTCCCGCTGCCCGGACGCCACCTGGAGCACGAGAGGAATGAGATGGGTCTCCACCGCGTGCCGCTCGCCGAAACGGCCGTGCGCGCCGGCCACGTTGAAGTAGCGCAGGCTCGTCGCGGCGAGTCCGTGTGCCCGCGCGTACGAGCCGATCGCAAGGTCGATCGCGAGCTTGCTCGCCCCGTAGGGGTTCGTCGGCCGGGCCGGCGCGTCCTCGCGGATCGGCACTTCCTCGGGCTCGCCGTAGGTCGCCGCCGTCGAGGAGAACACCAGCCTCGGCGTGCCGTGGCGGAGCATCGCGTCGAGCAGCTCGACGGCCGTGACGACGTTGCCGCGCCAGTACAGCTCGGGCCGCTGCACGCTCTCGCCGACCAGCGACTTCGCCGCGAAGTGCAGCACCCCGTCGAAGCCGTCCGCGAGCACCTCGTCCGCGGCCTGCGCGAGGTCGGCCTCGATGAACCGGGCCTCCGTCGGCACCGCGTCGCGGTGGCCCGTCGACAGGTCGTCGAGCACGGCCACCTCGTGGCCGGCGTCCACCAGGTGCGCGGCACAGACACTGCCGACGTAGCCGGCGCCACCGGTGACGAGCAGCTTCACGGACATCCTCCTCGGGACGGGTCGACCGGCGCGGCCCGCGCCGTCGCCGGCACGGTGCGGCGGGTCCACCGTCTCACGGGTACCGGAGGGACCGGACGCGGGGACCGGTCGTCAGCGGGCCCGCACGAGCACCGCGTGCGCGACGTTCGGGGCGACGGTCGTGGACGCGCCGTCCGTGGTGTTCACCGGCACGGCCTCACCGAACCGGGAGATCGCACCGACCTGCACGTCCTGGCCCGGCACGACCCCTGCACTCTTCAGCTCGATCATCAGCTCGGCGTCCACCTGGACGTGCTCGGCGATCCGCCGTACCTCCACCTTGCCCCCGCCGCGGCGGGCGAGCTCGTCGAGCCGTTGCAGCCCGGCCTCGAACGCGGCCGGCACGGAGATGGCCGCGGCCTCGCCCTCGACGACGTCCACCCCGTTCGTCGAGCGCTCCAGCTCGTCCAGCCCGGGGATCGGGTTGCCGTACGGCGACACCGTCGGGTTGTCCAGCAGCGCGACCAGCTTGCGCTCGACCGCCTCGCTCATCACGTGCTCCCAGCGGCACGCCTCGGAGTGCACGTACTCCCACTCCAGCCCGATCACGTCGACGAGCAGCCGCTCGGCCAGGCGGTGCTTGCGCATCACCGCCACCGCGCGCCCGCGACCCACGGCGGTGAGCTCCAGGTGCCGATCGCCGCCGACCACGACGAGGCCGTCGCGCTCCATGCGTGCCACGGTCTGGCTGACCGTCGGCCCGCTCTGCCCGAGGCGCTCGGCGATGCGTGCCCGCAGCGGGACGACGCCCTCCTCCTCGAGCTCGTAAATCGTTCGGAGGTACATCTCGGTGGTATCGATGAGCTCGTTCACAACCAGCCCCTTCGTTTCCCCCATGGTATCCGGACGATCCGGTCGGTGCCGTCGAGCCCGGCGGGCAGGATGACACCCGTGACCTCCCCGACCCCGCAGTTCACGGCCCCGTTACTGGCGCCCGCCCGCCTCGCCGACCTGCTCGACGGCCCGGCGACCGGCCCCGCCCGGCCGGTGGTGCTCGACGTCCGGTGGCGCCTCGGCGGCCCGCCGGGACGTGCGGACCACGAGGCCGGGCATGTGCCGGGAGCGGTGTTCGTCGACCTCGACACCGAGCTGGCCGCGCCGCCGGGCGAGGGCGGGCGGCACCCGCTGCCCGCGCCCGCTGCACTGCAGGCCGTGCTGCGCCGGGCCGGGGTGTCCCGCGGGTCCCGGGTGGTCGTCTACGACGACGACACCGGCGCGGTCGCGGCACGGGCGTGGTGGCTCCTGCGCTGGGCCGGGCTGCCGGCGGACCGGGTCGCGGTGCTCGACGGCGGGTTCCGGGCGTGGGTCGCGGGGGGCCTGCCGGTCACCGCGGCGCCGACCCGCCCGGCACCGGGTGACGTCGTCGTGCACCCCGGCGGGATGCCGGTCGTCGACGCCGACGGCGCCGCGGAGCTGGCCCGCCGCGGGGTGCTGCTCGACGCGCGGGCCGGGGCGCGCTACCGCGGGGAGATCGAGCCGGTCGACGCGCGGGCCGGGCACGTCCCGGGGGCCCGCAACGCCCCGGCGACCGAGCACCTCGGCGCGGACGGCCGTTGGCTTCCGCCGGACGCGGTGGCGGCGCGCTACGCCGCACTGGGCGTCGGCGGCCCCGGCGGCGGGGCGGCCGAACCGGCGGAACCGGGCGCGATCCCCCGGCCGGAACCCACCGACCCGGGCGGCGCCGGCGTCGGCGCGTACTGCGGATCCGGGGTCAACGCCACCGCCGTCGTCCTCGCCCTGGAGTACGCGGGGCTCCGTCCCTCCACGCACCCCGCCGCGCTGTACGCGGGGTCGTGGTCGCAGTGGTCCGCCGACCCGCGCCGCCCCGTCGCGACCGGCAGCGCGCCGTGACGGCCCCGGTCGGCCGGTGGGCGTCGGGACCTTCGACGGGTCCCCGACGGGTGTGCCATCGCCTAGGTTCCTGGCCATGAGCCCGCGAGTCGCGGTGGTGTGGACGCCGGAGTTCCTCACCTACCGTCTCAGCCCCGACCACCCCCTCAATCCCGTCCGGCTGGACCTGACGATCCGGCTGGCCGGCGAGCTCGGGGTGCTGGACGGGGTGGATCTCCTCGAGCCGGAGCCCGCACCGGACACCGAGCTGCACCGAGCCCACGTCCCGTCGTATCTGGAGGCGGTTCGCCTGGCGCCGGTGAAGGGCGACGACCCGGCACACGGGCTCGGCACGGACGACAACCCGATCTTCGAGGGGATGCACGAGGCGAGCTGTCTGGTCTGCGGTGGCTCACTCCTGGCGGCCCGCGAGATCGCGGAGGGCCGGGCGGACCGGGCGGTGAACATCGCCGGCGGGCTCCACCACGCCATGCGCGACCACGCCGCGGGCTTCTGCGTCTACAACGACTGTGCCGTGGCCATCTCCTGGCTGCTCGACCACGGCTTCGAGCGCATCGCGTACCTCGACGTGGACGTCCACCACGGCGACGGCGTGCAGGCCGCGTTCTACCACGACCCCCGGGTGCTGACGATCTCCCTGCACCAGCACCCGCTCACGCTGTGGCCCGGTACCGGGTGGCCGGCCGAGTACGGCGAGGGCGCGGCCGCGGGGTCCGCGGTGAACGTGGCGCTCCCGCCCGGCACCGCGGACGCGGGCTGGTTGCGCGCCTTCCACGCGGTGGTGCCCTCGCTGCTCGAGGCGTTCCGTCCGCAGGTGCTGGTCACCCAGTGCGGTGCCGACACCCACGCGGAAGACCCGCTGGCGCACCTGCGGCTGTCCGTCGACGGCCACCGGGCCATCTACCGGGAGATGCGCGGGCTCGCGGAGCGCACGGCGGGCGGCAAGTGGCTCGCTCTCGGCGGGGGCGGGTACGGCCTGTTCCGTGTGGTCCCGCGCTCGTGGACGCACCTGCTCGCGACGGTGCTCGACCGTGACGTCGACCCGCGGACGCCGGTACCGGACGGGTGGGTCGGCTACGCCTCCCGGCTCACCGGGCGGCCGCTGCCGACGGAGATGTCGGACGGTGTCGAGGTGGCCCACGAGCCGTGGGGCGAGGGCGCGGACCGGGTCGACGCCTCGGTGATCGACACGCGGCGGGCGGTGTTCCCGTTGCACGGTCTCGACCCGGACGATCCGCGCGACTAGCACGTACTGGCCTACGGTCGTGAAGGCCGGACACGAGCGGGAGGAGCACGACGATGGACGAGGCGCTCGCGGTGGACGCGTCCGCCCCGCCGGAGCCGGACTACCCGCGGCACTGGGAGGCGGACGTCGTCGCGTCCGACGGCGGGGTGGTGCACCTGCGCCCGATCCTTCCGGGCGACGCCGACGCGATCGTGGCCTTCCACGCCCGGCTCTCCGAGCGGACCCGCTACCTGCGCTACTTCGGCCCGTATCCGCACATCTCCCCGCGGGACCTGGAGCGGTTCACCGTCGTCGACCACAACGCCCGCGTGGCGCTCGTCGCCCTGCTCGGCGAGGAGATCATCGCGGTCGGTCGATACGAGGGCACGTACGGCCCGGACGGCACCGAGATCGTCGGTCCGGCGGAGGTCGCGTTCGTGGTGCGGGACGACCACCAGAGCCGAGGGCTCGGCTCGATCCTGCTCGAGCACCTCACCGCGGCCGGCCGCGAGCGGGGCGTGCGCCGCTTCGAGGCCGAGGTCCTGGCCGAGAACAGCCAGATGGTGCGGGTGTTCCGGGACGCCGGCTACCAGGTCAGCCGCGAGTTCGCCGACGGCGTGCTGCATCTCGAGTTCGACATCGACCCCACCGAGCGCTCGATGGAGGTCCGCGACGCCCGTGAGCAGCGCGCCGAGGCCCGCAGCGTGCACAACCTGCTGCACCCTCGCTCGGTCGCCGTCATCGGCGCGTCGACCGACCCCGGCAAGATCGGCCACGCGGTGCTCCTCCACCTCCTGCGCGGCAACTTCGCCGGGCCGGTCTATCCGGTCAACCCGGAGGCCCGGTCGGTGCGCGGGGTGCGCGCCTACCCGGCGGTCACCGACATCCCGGACGACGTGGACCTCGCCGTGGTCGCGGTGCCGGCGGCCGGGATGGGCGACGTCATGGGCTCCTGCCTGGCCAAGGGGGTCAAGGCGCTCGTCGTGCTCAGCGCCGGGTTCGCCGACGCCGGGCCGGACGGGGTGAGCGCCCAGCGCCGGCTCGCCGACGACGCCCGGGCGCACGGGATGCGGGTGGTAGGGCCGAACGCGCTGGGTGTCGCGAACACCGCCTCGCAGGTCCGGCTGAACGCCACACTCGCCCCGACGCTGCCGGCGGCCGGCCGGGTGGGCTTCTTCAGCCAGTCCGGCGCGCTCGGCATCACGCTGCTGGCCGCCGCCGCCGAGCGCGGTCTGGGCCTGTCGACGTTCGTCTCCGCGGGCAACCGCGCGGACGTGTCCGGCAACGACGTCCTGCAGTACTGGCAGACCGACCCGGCCACGGACGTGGTGCTGCTGTACCTGGAGTCCTTCGGCAACCCCCGCAAGTTCGCCCGCCTGGCGCGCCGGCTCGCGCGCACGAAGCCGATCATCGCGGTGAAGAGCGGGCGGTGGACCGACGCCCCGACGGCCGCGGCGCTCTCGGCCCCCGTCGCGCCGGTGGACGAGACGCGGGTGCAGGCGCTGTTCGAGCACTCGGGTGTGATCCGCGTGCAGAACGTCACGCAGATGTTCGACACGGCCCAGCTCCTGGCCACCCAGCCACTGCCGACGGGCGGGCGGGTCGCCGTCGTCAGCAACTCCACCGCGCTGAACCTGCTGGTGGTCGACGCCCTGAACGGCGAGGACCTGGTGGTGGCAGGCGACCCGGTGGACGCGGGCACGACGGTCAGCCCGGAGGACCTCGCCGCCGCCGTGGGCGCGGCCGGCCGGTCGGACGACGTCGACGCGTTGGTGGTGGTCTTCGTCCCGCCGCTGGCGATCTCCGGCACCGCGCACGCCGTGGCGCTGCGCCAGGTGGTGTCCGGCCTGGGCAAGCCGGTGGTCACGACGTTCCTGGCGACGCAGGGAATCCTCGGCGAGCACACCGTCCCCGGGCCGGACGGCCAACCGGACCGCGGCGCGGTGCCGAGCTACCCGACGCCCGAGCGGGCCGTCGCCGCGCTGGGGCGGGCCGTGCGGTACTCGCGCTGGCGCACCGCCCCGCCCGGAGAGATGGTCCGGCCGCCGGGCATCGACGTGCAGGGCGCGCGGGCGCTCGTCGAGCGGCACGACGGCAAGGTCGAGCACGTCCTCGACGACGACGAGCGCGTCGCGCTCCTGCGCTGCTACGGCATCGAGATGCTGCCGTTCCGGCGCACACACAGCGCCGCGGAGACCATCGCCGTGGCGAACGAGCTCGGCTTCCCCGTGGCCATCAAGGCGACCGCCCCGCAGTGGCGGCACCGGGTGGACGGCGCGGGCGTCCGGCTGATGGTCATCACCCATCAGGGCGCCCGCCAGGCGTTCGCCGACCTGTCTCGGGCCTCGGGCCGCGACGAGGTCTACGTCCAGCGAATGGGGCCGCCCGGCACGTCGTGCGTGTTCGCCCTGCTCGACGATCCGACGTTCGGGTCGCTGCTGTCGTTCGGCCTGTCCGGGATGGCGTCGGAGCTGCTCGGCGACCGCGCGTACCGACCGTTGCCGCTGTCGACGGTGGACGCGGCCGAGCTGGTCCGCGAGCCGCGGGCGGCGCCGCTGCTGTCCGGCTACCGCGGCGAGCCGCCGGCCCGGCTGGACGCGCTGGAAGACCTCGCGCTGCGGCTGAACCGGCTGGCCGAGGACCTGCCCGAGGTCCGGTCGCTGGTGCTGGACCCGGTGCTGGCCGGGCCGGACGGCGTCGCCGTGTCCGGGTGCCGGGTCGGTGATCGGCCCGCCGCCGACGCGCGAGGACGCGGGTCCCCGTCGGTTGCAGTGACGGGCGGCGAGCCGGTCAGCGCGCACGCCGGCGGGACCGTCCAGCGCCGGAACGACACCTGCAGCGTCGGCGTCGAGGTCTCCGCGAAGAAGTCGTTGCCCTTGTCGTCCACCACCACGAACGCGGGGAAGTCCTCGACCTCGATCTTCCAGACCGCCTCCATGCCCAGCTCCGGGTACTCCAGCACGTCCACGGACCGGATGCAGTCCTGGGCGAGCCGCGCCGCGGGGCCGCCGATCGACCCGAGGTAGAACCCGCCGTACGTCGCGCACGCCGTGGTGACCTGCGTGCTGCGGTTGCCCTTCGCCAGCATCACCAGCGAGCCGCCCGCCGCCTGGAACTGCTCGACGTAGGAGTCCATCCGCCCGGCGGTCGTCGGCCCGAACGAGCCCGACGCGTAGCCCTCGGGCGTCTTGGCGGGCCCCGCGTAGTAGACGGGGTGGTCACGCAGGTAGGCGGGCATCGGCTCGCCCGCCTCCAGCCGCTCGGCGATCTTCGCGTGCGCGATGTCCCGGGCCACCACCAGCGGCCCGGTCAGCGACACCCGGGTCTTCACCGGCAGCGCCGAGAGCTGGCCGCGGATCTCCGCCATCGGCCGGTTCAGGTCGATCCGCACGACCTCGCCCGCGTCGTCACGCGAGTCCTGCAGGTGCTCATGGGTCACGTCGGGCAGGAACCGGGCCGGGTCGCGCTCCAGCTGCTCCAGGAACACGCCGTCCGCCGTGATCTTCGCCTTGGCCTGTCGGTCCGCCGAGCACGACACCGCGATGCCGACCGGCAGCGACGCGCCGTGCCGGGGCAGGCGGATCACCCGGACGTCGTGGCAGAAGTACTTGCCGCCGAACTGCGCGCCGATGCCGAACCCGCGGGTCAGCTCCAGCACCTGCTGCTCCAGGTCCCGGTCGCGGAAGGCGTGCCCCACCTCGGAACCGGACTCCGGCAGCGTGTCCAGGTAGCGCGCCGACGCCAGCTTCGCGACCTTGAGGGTGAACTCCGCCGACATCCCGCCGACGACGATCGCCAGGTGGTAGGGCGGGCACGCCGCCGTACCCAGCGAGCGCAGCTTCTCGTCGAGGAAGGTCGCCAGCCGCTTCGGGTTCAGCAGCGCCTTGGTCTCCTGGTACAGGAAGGTCTTGTTGGCCGACCCGCCGCCCTTGGCCATCACCAGCAGCTCGTAGCGCGGGGCGGCGCCCGGCACGCTGTACAGCTCGACCTGCGCGGGCAGGTTCGTGCCGGTGTTGCGCTCGTCCCAGAACGACGTGGGCGCCATCTGCGAGTAGCGCAGGTTGAGGGATTCGAAGGCCTCGAAGACCCCGCGGGAGATCGCCTCCTCGTCGTTCCCGCCGGTCAGCACGGTCTCGGTGCGCTTGCCGACGACGATCGCCGTGCCGGTGTCCTGACACATCGGCAGCACCCCGCCCGCGGAGACGCAGGCGTTGCGCAGCAGGTCCGTCGCGACGAAGCGGTCGTTCGCCGACGCCTCGGGGTCGTCGACGATCGCGCGCAGCTGGGCGAGGTGCGACGGGCGCAGCAGGTGGGAGATGTCGCGGACGGCGGTGCGCACCAGCGCGGTCAGCGTCGCGGGCGGGACCTGGAGGAACTGGCGGCCGAGTGCGGGGACGTCGACCAGGTCGCCTGCCGGGAGGTCGAGACGGCGGTACTCGGTGGCGTCGGGGCCCAGGGGCAGCACGTCGGTGTGGTGGAACTCGGGCACTCCGTGACGATACGGGGCGATCCCCGTCGAGCGTGGTGACCCGGGCCACCGCGGGCCACCGTGATCTCCGCCTTGCTCCGCGGGGCGGTGATCCCAGGACGCGTAGCCTCGCCGAGGTGGCGGGATCCATTCTCGGAACGGCGGTCCGGCGGGTCGAGGACCCGGAACTGATCACGGGGCGGGCGACCTACGTCGGCAACCTCGCGCTGCCCGGCGCCCTGCACCTGCACTTCGTGCGGTCGCCGATGGCGCACGCCGAGCTGGCCGGGATCGACACGGCCGCGGCAGCGGCGGCTCCGGGCGTCGTCGCCGTGTTCACCGCCGCGGACCTGCACCTTCCCGCCCACCACGGCTTGTTCACCGTGAACCCCCAGCTGCCGCGGCCACCGCTGGCGACCGACCGGGTGCGGTTCGTCGGCGAGGCCGTCGCGGTGGTCGTCGCCGAGAGCGCGGCGGCCGCCGCCGACGCCGCGGACCTCGTGGAGGTCGACTACACGCCGCTGCCCGCCGCCGTCGACGTCGAGGAGGCCGTGGCACCCGGCGCGCCGCTGCAGTTCCCCGACCTCGGCTCGAACGTGGCCGCCGGCCTGCGCGCCCCCGACGGGCCCGACCCGCTGGACGGCGCGGACGTCGTCGTCCGGGCGCGCCTGGTCAACCAGCGGGTCGCGGTGGTGCCGATGGAGGGCAACGCCATCGCGGTGGCCCCCGAGCCGGACGGTGACCGATCCGGCAGCCTCACCATCTGGGTCTCCACCCAGATGCCGCACGGCTTCCGCACCCAGGCCGCCGGGCTGTTCGACCTGCCCGAGGAGCAGGTGCGGGTCATCGCCCCGCACGTCGGCGGCGCGTTCGGCGGCAAGGCCGGTGTGCTCGCCGAGCACACCGTCGCGATCGGGGTCGCCCGCGCCCTGGGCCGTCCGACGCGGTGGGTCGACACCCGCTCGGAGAACCTCGTGTCGATGCCGCACGGGCGCGGCCAGGTGGCCTGGTACGAGCTGGGCCTGCGGCGCGACGGCCGCATCACCGGCCTGCGGGCCCGCGTGCTGGGCGACGCCGGCGCGTACGCCGGCTTCGGCGGTGCCCTGGCCCTGGGCCCCACCTTCATGATGGCGCAGGGCACCTACGACATCCCGGCGATCGCCTACGACGCGGCGGCGGTGCTGACCAACACCACACCGATGGGCGCCTTCCGCGGCGCCGGGCGGCCCGAGGCCGCGGCGCACCTCGAGCGGATGATGGACCTGGCCGCGGCGGAGCTGGGCCTGGACCCCGTCGAGATCCGCCGCCGCAACCTGCTCGCACCGGAGCGCTTCCCGTTCCGCACGCTGTCCGGGGTCACCTACGACGTCGGCGACTACGACCGTCCGCTGCGGGAGGCACTGGAGATCGCCGGCTACGACCGGCTGCGCGCGGAGCAGGCCGCCCGGCGGGCGGGGGGCGACCGGGTGCAGCTCGGCATCGGGGTCAGCGTGTACGTCGAGATCACGGCGGGCGGCGGCGGGGAGTTCGGTTCGGTCACCGTGCACGCCGACGGCACCGCCACCATCGCCGCCGGGACGTCCGGGCACGGCCAGGGCCACCCGACGGCGTTCTCGATGCTCGTCGCCGACCGGCTCGGGATCCCGCTCGAGAAGATCACGTTCGTCCAGTCCGACACCGCGCTCGTGCCGCGCGGCGGGGGCACCGGCGGATCGCGCTCGCTGCAGCTCGGCGGCAGTGCCGTGCACGCGGCGGCCGGGAAGGTGCTCGAGCAGGCCCGCGAGCGGGCGGCGGAGCTGCTGGAGGCGGCCGTCGACGACATCGAGCTCACCGACGCCGGCGAGTTCGGGGTGCGCGGTGTGCCGGCCGCGACCGTCACCTGGGTGCAGGTGGCGGCCGGTGCGGACATCACCGCGGCGCTCGACTCGGTGCAGGACGGCCCGACCTTCCCGTTCGGCGCGCACGTCGCCGTCGTCGAGGTCGACACCGAGACGGGCCGGGTCACCCCGGTGCGCCACGTCGCCGTCGACGACTGCGGCCGCATCCTCAACCCGCTCCTGGTCACCGGCCAGCAGCACGGCGGCCTGGCGCAGGGCATCGCGCAGGCGCTGTACGAGGAGGTCCGGTTCGACGCCGACGGGCAGCCGCTCACCGGCACGCTGGTCGACTACCACCTCCCCAGCGCCGCAGACCTGATCACGTTCGAGACCGCCAACACCGAGACGCCGACGCCGCTCAACGCGCTCGGCGCCAAGGGCATCGGCGAGTCGGCGACGATCGGGTCCACCCCGGCCGTGCAGAACGCGGTGGTCGACGCGCTGGCCCCGCTCGGGGTGCGCCACATCGACCTGCCGTGCACGCCCGAGCGGGTGTGGCGGGCGATCCGTGACGCGCGGGCCGGTCGCGCGGCCGACCCGTGGCGCGAGCCGCCCGCGGTGTTCGCCGGGCTGCCCGTGCGCGGCGCCGGCGCGCCGGCGGACGAGGGGACGATCTGAACCTTCCGGCCAGCGGTGCCCGGTGGACGTCGTGCTGTGCGGCGGAGGCAGACTGCGGGACGTGACCGTGCCACCGCTGCCGACCGTCTCCACCCCCACCCGCCCCGGTGGTGACCGGTGAGGCTCGCGACGATCCGCACCGCGACCGGCACCCGCGCCGTCCGCGTCGACGCGACGCAGGCCGTCGAGACCGGCGACGCGGACGTCCGCGCGCTCCTGGAGCGCACCGACTGGGCAGCGCACGCCGAGGCCGCCGCCGGTCCCGCGCACCCGGTCGACGGGCTGGACTACGCGCCGCTCGTGCCCGCACCGGAGAAGATCCTCTGCGTCGGGCAGAACTATCGCGACCACATCGCCGAGATGGGCAACGAGCCGCCCGCCTACCCGACGATCTTCGCCAAGTTCGCCCCGGCGCTCGTGGGTGCCTATGACGACATCGTGCTGCCGTCGGTGTCGGACGCCGTCGACTACGAGGCCGAGCTCGCCGTCGTGATCGGCAGGCCGGTCCGGCACGCCTCCCCGGAGCAGGCACTGGCCGCGGTCGCCGGCTACACCGTGCTCAACGACGTGAGCGTGCGCGACTGGCAGTTCCGCACCTCCGAGTTCCTGCAGGGCAAGACGTTCGAGCACACCACCCCGCTCGGGCCGTGCCTGGTCACGCCGGACGAGCTGCCCGCGGGCAGCTGGGAGATCAGCACCGAGATCGACGGGGAGACCAGGCAGCGTTCGGACACGGGCCAGCTCGTGTTCGGCGTCGCCGATCTCGTCGCCTACCTCTCGACGATCCTCACCCTCAACCCGGGCGACGTCATCGCCACCGGGACGCCCGGGGGAGTGGGCCACGCCCGCAAGCCCCCGCGCTACCTCACCGACGGCGCGACGATGGTGACCGCGATCGCCGGGATCGGCAGCTGCCGCAACGTGTGCCGGGCCGAAACCGCCGTCCCGGGGAGACGACCATGACCCCCACGCACGAGCAGGCGCTGCCCTGGGCCGCCGACGGCGCCGCGTACCTGCGGGGGATGCTGACCCGGATGGGTGACGAGGCGTTCGCCAAGCCGTCGTCGCTGCCCAACTGGACCCGGGCGCACGTGCTGACCCACGTCGCCCGCAACGCCGACGCGCTGATCAACCTGCTGACCTGGGCCCGCACCGGTGTCCCGACCCCGCCCTACAGCAGCACCGAGCAGCGCAACGCGGACATCGAGGCCGGTGCCAAGCGCTCGCCTGCGGAGATCCGCGCCGACCTCGTCGCGTCGTCGGACCGGCTCGCCGCGGCCGTCCGGGGGATGCCCGAGGAGGCCTGGTCGGCGCGCGTGGACTTCCGGGGGCGCCGGATCCTGGCCTCGGACGTGCTGTGGCTGCGGGCCCGCGAGGTGTGGATCCACGCCATCGACCTCGACGCCGGCGCCTCGTTCAGCGACCTGCCCCGGCCGATGCTGCGCGAGCTCCTCACCGATGCCGCCGTGACGATGGGCGCCCGCCCGGAGTTCCCGCGGCTGCTGCTCGCACCCACCGACGAGCCGCGGACGTGGACGGTGGGGGAGATGCCCGCGGGATCGGACGGGGGGCCGCTCGAGGTACGGGGGCCCGCCGCGGAGCTCGTGGCGTGGCTGCTCGGCCGGTCGAAGGGGCGTGACCTGCGTACCGCCGAGGGGAAACGGCCCCCGGCACTGCCGTCGTGGCTATGAGCGAGCGTGCGAGCGAATCAGTGTCACAGCGCCGCGCGCTGTGTTGAACCCTCTGGGCCGACCGAGCGAAGCGAGGAGTGCGGTGAGCGAGCCCGACTTCGGCGCGGTGCGCGCCGAGTTCGGCCTCCCCGACGGATTCCCGCCCGCGGTGCTCGCCGAGGCCGCCGCGGCGGCTGCCGCGCGCCCCGCTGCGGAGCCGGACCGGGTCGACGCCACGGACGTCGAGCTGGTGACGATCGACCCGCCGGGGTCCAAGGACCTCGACCAGGCCGTCGGCGTCGTCCGGCGCGGCTCCGGGGACGACGCAGGCTTCCGCGTGCACTACGCCATCGCCGATCTCGGTGCCGTCGTGGTGCCGGGCGCGGCGCTGGACACCGAGGTGCGCCGGCGCGGGCAGACGGTGTACCTGCCCGACGGCTCGGTGCCGCTGCACCCGCCCGTGCTCTCCGAGGACGCCGCGAGCCTGCTGCCCGACGGCCCGCGTGCGGCCGTGCTGTGGCGGATCGACCTGGACGGCGCGGGCGAGCCGGTGTCGGTCGAGGTACGCCGGGCGGTGGTCCGGTCGCGGGCCCGCCTCGACTACGCCGGCGTGCAGGCCTCCGTCGACGCAGGGAGGATCCATCCGGCGATCGCGGCGCTCCCGGAGGTCGGGCCGCTGCGCCGCGCCCTGGCCGTGCGCCGCGGGGCGATCGAGCTGGAGCTGCCCGAGCAGGAGGTCGTGCGCGCGCCCACCACAGGTGGAACGACGGACGACGGATGGACCGTCCGGGTCCGGCAGCGCCCTCCCGTCGAGGACTGGAACGCGGAGATCTCGCTGCTCACCGGCACCACGGCCGCGCGGCTCATGCTCGACGCCGGGATCGGCGTCCTGCGCACCCTGCCCGCAGCGGGGCCCGAGGCCGTCACGGCACTGCGGGCGGTGGCCCGTGGGCTCGGGATCCACTGGCCCGCGGCGCAGACCCCGGCCGAGCTGCTGTCCGCGCTGCCGCGCGACACCCCCGCCGCGCTGGCTCTGCGCCGGGCCGCCACGTCGCTGCTGCGCGGCGCCGGCTACACCGCGTTCGACACCGCCGCCGGTGCGCCGCCGCCCGCCGACCCCGGCCACGCCGGGATCGGCGCCACGTACGCGCACGTCACGGCGCCGCTGCGGCGGCTCGTCGACCGGTTCGGCACGGAGGTGTGCCTCGCCGTGACGGCCGGTGCGGCCGTGCCCGACTGGCTGCGCGCGGCCCTGCCCACCCTGCCCGGGACGATGGCGGCGTCCGACGCCGTCGCCGGTGCGGTGGGCCGGGCGTGCGTGGACCGGACGGAGGCCGCGCTGCTCGCGGACCGGGTCGGGGCGGAGTTCGATGTGGTCGTCCTGCGGGCGTCGACCGACACGGCGCCCGGCGAGGTGTACCTGCACGTCCCGCCCGTGCTGGCGCGGTGCACCGGAGCGCTGCGGCTGGGGGAGACGGCACGGGTCCGGCTGGTGGAGGCCGACCCCGTCACGGGTCGCATCGCCTTCACCACTGTCGGGTGACCGCGCTGTTTGGCAAGGTAAGCCTCACTTCGCGTTCGTCGAGCGGTCGGGGGTGCAGCGGTGCCGGAGCGCACGGCCTTGTTCCGGTACGGGATCGAGCACGAGTCCGCGCTGCTGCGCCCTGACGGGACGTTCGCCGACTTCACGAACACGGCCTTCGACGAGCTGCAGGACATCGTCGACGTGCTGCCCGAGGACCCGGCCGACCTGGCCGACCTGCGCGTCGGCGACGTCGGGATCAAGCGCAAGCGCTGGTACGTCGAGGGCTACGAGCGCTTCGACGAGCACGGCACGCTGCTGCGCTGCGACCCGAAGGGCCTGGAGATCCGCACACGGATCCATCCGTCGATCGAGGCGGCCACCGCCGCGCTCTGCGTCGACCAGCGGCGGCTCGACGACGCCGCGGCCGCGCGCGGGCTGGGCGTCACCGCGATCGGGTTCAACCCGGTGCGCTCGGAGTACGTGGTGGAGCCGGCGTTCAACGTGTGGGAGCGGGTGCACCGGCTGGGCTCGCCGGAGGAGCGGACGGCGCACCTGCACATGGTCACCTACGGGCCCGACCTGAACCTCTCGTGGGCGGGGTCGACCCCGGACGAGCTGGTCGACGCGGCCCGCAAGCTGACCGCGCTGAGTCCGTACCTGGTGCCTCTGTCGTTCTCGTCGCCGTTCCGCGACGGGGGGCCGTGGGGCGGCCTGTCGGCCCGCACGGCCGTGCGCACGGGGGCCCGGCCCGCGGTGCTGGTGTTCCTCGCCGAGGGGGTGCCGCAGGTGCCGTCCGACCCGTCGCTCACCCAACTCGCCCGGCTGCCGGCCGAGGTGGGCCGTCTCGAGTTCAAGGCGTTCGACTCCTGCCCGGAGCCCGCGCTCTACGGCGAGCTGCTGAGCCTGCTGACCGGGCTCGTCCTGGACACCACCCTGGCGCAGCGCCTGACCACCCCGGACGCGACCCTGCACCGGCACGCGGCCCGGATGGGGTACGCGGACGCGGCGCTGCGGGCCGGCGCGGAGCAGGCACTCGACGCCGCGGCCGCGGCCGTCGCCGACCGCCCGGCCGACATCGCCCGGCTGCGGTCCCTGCGCGACCGCTTCGACCGCGACGACTCCCCGGCGCGCGCGATGCTCGCCCGCTACGAGGCCGGCGAGTCCGTCGCGGGCCTCCACCGTTCCCGCTCTTCCCCGTCGCGCCCCTGACCCCGCGAGTCGGCACGTTCGCGGTCGCGAGTCGGTACGTTCGTGGTCGCGAGTCGGCACGTTGGGCGGAACCCGGGCGCGGCGCGGGTGCCGCGCCCGGGACCCGGGCGTCAGCTGTAGGAGTGATCCGCGTCCGGATACTCCCCGCCGCGGACCTCCGCGGCGTACCGCTGGGCGGCGTCCAGCAGGATCGAGCCCATGTCGGCGTACGGCTTGACGAACTTCGGCTTGCGGCCGCGGTTCATCCCTGCCATGTCGGACCAGACCAGCACCTGCGCGTCGCAGTCCGGGCCGGCGCCGATACCGATCGTCGGGATCACCAGCTCGCCCGTCACGCGC
This sequence comes from uncultured Actinomycetota bacterium, assembly GCA_963780835.1. Classification (GTDB taxonomy): domain Bacteria; phylum Actinomycetota; class Actinomycetes; order Mycobacteriales; family Pseudonocardiaceae; genus Pseudonocardia. The sequence goes on from CAWADQ010000017.1 coordinate 25,449, forward strand.
TTGGCGACGTCCGCGGGCACCATCTCCAGCACCACCGCGAACGCCCCCGCCGCCTGCAGCGCCAGCGCGTCCTCGATCAGGTGCTCACCCGCGTCGCCGCGGCCCTGGATCCGGAACCCGCCGAGTGCGTGCTCGCTCTGGGGGGTGAACCCGAGGTGGGCCATCACCGGGATGCCGGATCCCGCGAGGGCCTCGACCTGCGGCACGAACCGCGCCCCGCCCTCGAGCTTGACGGCGTGCGCCCCGCCTTCCTTCATGAACCGGAAGGCCGTGGTCAGGGCCTGCTCGGGGCCGATCTGGTAGCTGCCGAAGGGCAGGTCCGCGACGACGAGCGCGTTCTTCGTCCCGCGTACCACGGCCTTGACCAGCGGTACCATCTCGTCGACCGTCACGGGCAGGGTGTTGGCGTACCCGTAGACGTTGTTGGCGGCAGAGTCGCCGACGAGCAGCACGGGGATCCCGGCCTCGTCGAAGATCTCGGCGGTGTAGACGTCGTAGGCGGTGAGCATCGGCCAGCGCTCGCCGCGCTCCTTGAGTTCGCGCAGGTGGTGGATCCGCGTCCGCTTGGGCCTGCCGGTCGCCGAGGCCGGGGGCCCAGAACGGTACGGCGGCGTGACCTCGTCCGCATGAGATCGGTCAGGGGTCGTGGGCGCGCGGAAGCTGCCGTCAGACATCGTTGTCCTACCTCCCTCGAGGCCCTCCTCGGGTCCCCGGGTCGTCAGGTGATGACGGGCAAAGCGTGACACCTGCCGTGCCGTGAACGGGGGTCGCTGGGACGGAGATCACGGCGTGATCCGGCGCGGGGCGGCCGCACGCGCGAAGCGCGGGGTGGAGGCGTCGTGGCCGGATCGGTTACTGCGTCAGGCGTCCGGCACCTGGGTGCGGATCTCCTCCAGCCAGATGCGTGCCGGCAGGTCCGACGGGGCCCGCCAGTCACCGCGCGGTGAGAGGGACCCGCCGTGGCTGACCTTCGGCCCGTTGGGCAGCGCGGAGCGCTTGAACTGGCTGAACTCGTAGAACCGCTGCGCGAAGACCCCGAGCCAGTGTTTGATCTCCGCGAGCGTGTACGACGGGCGTTTGTCGGCGGGGAACCCGGGCGGCCAGGCGCCGGCCTCGGCATCGCGCCAGGCGTGCCACGCCAGGAACGCGATCTTGCTCGGGCGGAAGCCGTAGCGCAGCACGTGGAAGAGGGTGAAGTCCTGCAGCGAGTAGGGGCCGACCTTCGCCTCGCTGCTCTGCACCTCCTCGTCCTCGCCGGTGGGAACGAGCTCGGGGGTGATCTCCGTGTCGAGGACGTCGAGCAGCACCTCGTTGACCTCGGCGTCGAACTGCTTGGTGTTCGTCACCCAGCGGATCAGGTGCTGGATCAGCGTCTTCGGCACACCGCCGTTGACGTTGTAGTGCGACATCTGGTCGCCCACGCCGTAGGTGCACCAGCCGAGCGCCAGCTCCGACAGGTCGCCGGTGCCCAGCACGATCCCGCCGCGCTGGTTGGCGGCGCGGAACAGGTAGTCGGTGCGCAGCCCGGCCTGCACGTTCTCGAACGTGACGTCGTACAGCGGCTCGCCCGCGGAGAACGGGTGGCCGAGGTTGCGCAGCATCAGCCGCGCGGTCTCGGTGATGTCGAGCTCCTCGTAGGTGATCCCGAGGGACTCCATCAGCCGCAGGGCGTTGCCCTTGGTCCGGGTGCCGGTGGCGAACCCGGGAAGGGTGAGCCCGATGATGTCGCTGCGCGGGCGGTTCTCGCGGTCCATCGCGTTCGCGGCGACGATCAGCGCGTGGGTCGAGTCGAGCCCGCCGGAGACCCCGATGACGAGCTTGGGTTGCCCGATCGCCCGCATCCGCTGCTCCAGGCCCGCGACCTGGATGCTGTAGCCCTCGTAGCAGTCCTGCTCCAGCCGCGACGGGTCGGCCGGCACGAAGGGGAACCGCTCCAGCTCGCGCCGGAGCCCCAGATCACCGCCGGGCGGGTCGAGCCGGAACGGGACGGTCCGGAAGCCGTCGGTGCGCTCGGCGAAGGCGCGGCGGTTGTCGTCGAAGGTCCCCATCCGCAGCCGCTCGGCACGCAGGAGGTCGAGGTCGACGTCGGCGACCGAGTGTCGCGGGCCCCTCGGGAACCGCTCGGTGTCGGCGAGCAGGGTGCCGTTCTCCCAGATCATCGTCTGGCCGTCCCAGGCGAGGTCCGTGGACGACTCGCCCTCGCCGGCCGCCGCGTAGACGTACGCCGCCAGGCACCGTGCCGACGCAGACCGCGCCAGCAGGCCGCGCGACTCCGCGCGCCCGATGGTGATCGGGCTGCCGGACAGGTTCGCCAGCACGGTCGCCCCGGCCAGCGCCGCCGTCGCGCTGGGCGGCACCGGCACCCACATGTCCTCGCAGATCTCGACGTGCAGGACGAACCCGGGCACGTCCTCGGCGGTGAACAGCAGGTCCGGCCCGAACGGCACCTCGGCGCCCGCCAGGTGGATCGTGCCGTGCAGGTCGTCGCCCGGCCCGACCTGGCGGCGCTCGTAGAACTCCCGGTAGGTCGGCAGGTACGACTTGGGTGCGACGCCGAGCAGCCGCCCGCGATGCACGACCGCGGCGACGTTGTGGATCCGGTTGCGGCCGCGGACGGGCAGGCCGACGACGAGCACCGGCAGGAGGTCCGCCGACGCCGCGACGACCTCGGCCAGCGCGGCCTCGGCCGCGTCGAGCAGGGTGTCCTGCAGAAGGATGTCCTCGATCGAGTAGCCGGTGAGCGTGAGTTCCGGGTAGATGACGAGCCCGACGCCCTCGTCGGCACACTCGCGGGCCGTCGCCAGGACGGCGGCGGCGTTGGCCGCGGGGTCGGCGATGACGGTGCGCAGCGTGGCGGCGGCGACGCGGAGGAAGCCGTGCCGATACGGCGAGCGGAAGTCCGAGCTGTCGGGCATGGCCGAGACCGCGGTCCCTTCTGGTCGGCAAGCAGCGTGGACCGGAGTCTGCCGGAGCGCGGCCCTGCGGTCCTGCGGAAACGGCGAGTGCTGACTACTTGCCTCGTCCCCCGTCGGCAGAGGT
>CAWADQ010000018.1:0-104657 GCA_963780835.1 uncultured Actinomycetota bacterium
GGGGGGCTCTGCCCAGGCCTCAACGACGTGATCGCCGGGCTGGTGCGCAACCTGACCTACCACTACAAGGTCCGCCGCGTGATCGGCATCCAGAACGGCTATCAGGGGTTCATCCCCGCATACGGCCATGACGTCATCGAGCTGAGCCCCGAGTCCGTGCGGGACATCTCCGTCGACGGCGGCACCGTCCTGGGCACCTCGCGCGGTCACCAGGACCCCGAGGAGATCGTCGACTGCCTCGAGCGGCTCAACATCAACATGCTGTTCGTCATCGGCGGCGACGGGTCGATGCGCGGCGCGATGCAGATCGTGCGGGTGATCACGGAGCGGGGCCTGCGGATCGCCGTCGTCGGCATCCCCAAGACCATCGACAACGACATCCCGCTCATCGACCAGAGCTTCGGCTTCCAGACGGCGTTCAGCCTGGCCAGCGACGCGATCCGAGCCGCTCGCGTGGAGGCGAAGTCGACGGCGAACGGCGTCGGGCTCGTCCGGCTGATGGGCCGGCACTCCGGCTTCATCGCCTGCTACGCCGCGCTCGCCCGCAGCGACGCCGACGTCGTGCTCATCCCCGAGGTGCCGTTCGTCCTCGACGGCCCGCACGGGCTGCTGGAGCACGTGCGCCAGCGCGTGGCCGAGCGCGGCAACGCGGTCGTGGTGGTCGCCGAGGGGGCCGGTCAGGACCTCCTGGAGGGCGGCCACGGCGGGAACGACGCATCGGGCAACACGAAGCTGCGCGACATCGGCCCGTTCCTGCGCACCCGGCTGATCGAGCACTTCGAGAAGGAGGGGGTCGAGACCTCCATCCGCTACATCGACCCCAGCTACGCCATCCGCAGCGTGCCGGCGAACCCCTACGACAGCGTCTACTGCGTGCGGCTGTCGCAGGCCGCGGTGCACGCCGCGATGTCGGGCCGCACCGAGATGGTGGTGGGCCGCTGGCGGCGGCGGTTCGTGCACCTGCCGATGGCACTGGCCGTGAGCCGGCGCAACCAGGTCGACCCGCGCGGCGACCTGTGGATGGCGGTGCTGGAGTCGACGGGGCAGCCGGTCCGTTTCACGTGAAACCGGGCCGCCCACCAGACGGCGTCGGTCCGCTCTGACCCGCGGAACACCGCGAGGCCCGGCGCACGGGGCGCCGGGCCTCACGGGCCCGCAGCGGAGGGGACGCTGCGGGCGCCGCAACCGGGGTCAGTTGCGGCGGGTCAGCGACCGAACGGGTTCTGCTGCCGGCCGAAGGGGCTCTGCTGTCCGAACGGGCTCTGCTGTCCGAACGGGCTCTGGCCGAACGGTGAGTTGCTGCTGCTCGGGCTCGTGCTCGTCGTCGGCGCCTCGTCCTTGGTGCTGCCGAGCGTCACGTCCACCGTGCGCTCCGCGCCACCGCTCTCGACGGTCAGCGTGACCTTGTCACCGGGGGCGTAGGAGCCGATCCGCGCGACGAGGTCCGAGAAGTCCTCCACCCGCGCGTCGCCGACCTTGGTGACGACGTCACCGGCCTTCAACCCGGCCGTGGCGGCGGCCGACCCGTCCTGCACCGCGGCGATCGTGGCCCCGCCCGCGGCCTGCTCCTGCTGCGTGCTCTGCTGGCCGCCCTGCACGCCGAGGACCGGCTTGGTCGCGCTGCCGGTGTCCAGGATCTCCTGGGCGACGCGGCGGGCCTGGTCGATCGGGATCGTGAACCCGAGACCGATGCTGCCGCTGCTCTGGCCGGCCGTCGCGATGGCCGAGTTGATCCCGATGACCTGCCCGTCCAGGTTCACCAGCGGGCCGCCCGAGTTGCCCTGGTTGATCGGCGCGTCGGTCTGCAGGCCGTTGTAGACCACCGCCGAGCCGTCTTCGCCCTGGACGCCGACCGTCCGGTTGAGCGCGCTGACGATGCCGGCGGTGACGGTGCCGGTCAGGCCCTGGGGGGAGCCGATCGCGACCACCTGCTGGCCGACCTGCAGGTCCGCGCTGCGGCCGAGCGTCGCCGCCGTCAGCCCCGAGACGTTCTGCATGCGGAGCACGGCGAGGTCGTAGCTGGGTGAGGTGCCGACGACCGTGGCCGTGTGCTCGGAGCCGTCGGCGAGCGTGACGCTGATGGTGCCGTTCGAACCGGACACGACGTGGTTGTTGGTGAGCACCGCGCCATCCGCGGTGAGGATGACGCCGCTGCCCTCGGCGACGCCCTGGGACGTCACGACGCGGATGTCGACGGTGCTCGGCGCGGCGGCCGCGGCGGCGCCGGCGACCGTCCCGTTCGACGCGGGCGCGGTCCCGGTGGTGGCGGGCACCGACCCGAGGGCGGGGGAGCTGGCTACTGGTGCGGGCCTGGTTGTCGAGCAGGGCGTAGGCACCGCCGAAGCCGGCGCCGCCGCCGACCAGCCCGGCGATCAGCGCGGCCGTGACCACGCCGGTCATGCCGCGGCTGCGCTTCGGGCGCTCGGCGGGGAGGGTGGCGGTGGGGTAGGGATCGGTGTGGCGCTCGGCCGTCGCCGTGCCGCCCCAGCCGGGCGCCGGGCCGTAGCCGCCGTAGCCGGGGTTCGGGTAAGGCGCGTTCGGGGGGTAGCCGGGGCCGGCGGGCGCCTCCGCCGACCGGGGCCTGCTCGTCGTGCCGGCTGCCGTCGCGCTGCTCGTCGTTCATCGCACTCCCTCACTGCGCTCGGTCGGCCCAGACGACCCAGCGGAATCCGGCCCGGAGGAGTCCGACCCGGCGCGACCGCGCGGTGCCATCGATTCGCTCCCAAGCTCGCTGATGGCTCCAGATTCCGCCCGCCACCTGGGAGGAACCTGTGACGTCGCTGGGAGTTCGACGTCAGTCCTTGACGTTCGATGTACGAGCGGCCCCGTCCCGCCCGGCCCGTCGGCGGCCGGCCCGCTATCCTGGCTCGGACGAGGGGGAGTAGCTCCCAACGTTGCGGTCGACACACTGGCGCAAGCCCGGCCGCACGGCCCGATTCCGGTCGGGCGAGCGAGACCTTCGATCTGGTTCGCCCACGCGTGCCGGATCGGAGCCCACCGGTCCGGCCTCCACCGGAAGGATGAGACCGGGCATCACCGCAGGCATGCGGCGGTTGGGCATCAGGCCCCGGTCTCATCCCCCGTCTTGAGGAGCACTCCCACATGGACGGCGTCCTGATCGCGTTCGCGGTCAGCTTCGGCGTGGTGTTCGTCGCCGAGCTCGGCGACAAGTCCCAGCTCATGGCGCTGACCTTCGCCACCCGCTACCGCCCGCTACCCGGTGCTCATCGGCATCACGATCGCGACCGCGGTCGTGCACGCCGTCTCCGTCGCGGTCGGTTACGGCCTCGGCTCGGCCCTGCCGACGGGCTGGATCGCGTTGGTGGCGGCGATCGCGTTCTTCGGCTTCGGCGCATGGACGCTGCGGGGCGACACGCTGACCGACGACGAGCAGGCCAAGGCCGAGCGCTCGACCGGCTCGGCGGTGGTCGCGGCGTCGGTGGCGTTCTTCCTCGCCGAGCTGGGCGACAAGACCATGCTCGCCACGATCACCCTCGCCACCCGCTACGGCTGGTTCGGCACCTGGCTCGGCTCGACGCTGGGCATGGTCGCGGCGGACGCGCTGGCGATCCTCGTCGGCCGCCTGCTGGGCAGGCACCTGCCGGAGCGCGCCATCACGTACGGCGCCTCGGGCCTGTTCTTCCTGTTCGGCATCTGGCTGCTCGTCGACGCCTCCGCACAGCTCAACCGGGTCTCGCCGATCGACGTGATCGCCGGGGCGCTCAACCACCACCTCGCCGGGTGGATCGCGCTCGGGCTCGGCCTCGTCACCGTGCTGCTGGGGATGCTGGGCCGCCGCCGGATGCGGCGCGTGGGCGCCGTCGGCGGCCGGCCGGCGTGGCGGTTGGGCACGCCGGGATGGTGGGCCCGCGCCCTGTTCGCCGTCGCCGTGCTGCTCGGGCTCGGTGCCCCGCTGCTGGTCGCGACGGACGTCGTGCAGCCGATCGCGCTGTTCGACGAGCCGGGCTGGGTCGCGGGCGGGGCCGCGGTGGTGCTGCTGGGCACCGCGCTGCTGATCGCGGCACAGCGCTCCCGGGTGGTGCTGCAGGAGCGGGGCGTGGACCCGGTGACGGCGACCCACGGCCTGCACGCCCGGGTCCGGAACCCGGGGTTGACCGGCATCGTGCTGGCCACGGCCGGGCTGCTGCTCATGGTGCCGACGCTGGTCGGCGTGCTCGCCGCGGTGCTGGTGGTGGCGGCGGTGCAGATCCAGGTCCGGGGCGTGCGGGAGCCGGGGCTGGCCCGGCGCCACGGCGAGGCCTACGACGCCTACGCCGCGCGGACGGGCCGGTTCCTGCCCCGGCCCGGGGCGCGCGAGCCCGAGCCCGACGGCGGCACCGGACCGCGACGGGCGATGACCGGCGGGTACCGGGTGAGCGTCACCGCTCCCCGGTACCCGTCAGCCGGTCAGCGCTCGTCGTCGTACGGGACGGTGCGCCCCTGCTCGGCGACGTCCGCGGGGTCCGCCTCCCACGGCAGGTCGGCGCCGCCGCCGCGGTCGTCGTCGAACCCGTCGTCGTCCAGCTCGGCGTGCTGCTCCGCGACGTCCGCGGGGTCCGCGGAGTCGAGGGTGTCCGAGCCGGGTTCGTCGATCCTCATCGCGCTGGCCTTCCGATCGGGGATCCGTGCCGCGCCGGTGTGCCCGGGGTCGCGATCAGCCACGCGACACCCGGGCCACCGGTCACGGCACGACTGACGAGCGGCACCGCCGGCGCCGGGAGGTCGACGACCGTGCCGTTCGTCGGACGGTGGTCAGGCCAGGGCGTCGAGGAGCGCCTGCTTCTGGCGGTCACCCAGGCCCGCGGCGCGCCGCGACGCGTCGATGCCGGTCTGCTCCAGCAGCGCCGACACCTTGGCGGGGCCGTAGCCCGGCAGGCTCTTGAGCAGGTCCGCGACCTTGGTCTTGCCGACGACCGCGTCCGTCTTCGCGCGGCCGAGCACGGCCGGGATCGTCTCGTCGCCGCGCGCGATGGCGTCGCGGAGCTCCTTGCGGGCGGTGCGGGCCGCGGCCGCCTTCTTCAGCGCCTCCTGGCGCTGTTCGGGGGTCAGCGTGGGCAGAGCCATGGTTCGTCTCCCTTCCTGTGACCGCCCCGGGTGGGCGTCACCGCAGGTCATCTTCCCCGCAGAGCCTGACAGATTCGTCCGGCGCCGCGCGGACGGCCCCCGGTCGGGTGTGTCGCGGGGCCGTCATTCACACCTGATTCAGCACGATTGCGCGAGGGAGGTGGCGCCCGCCGTCGGCTCCGGGCGGCCCGATGTCGGGGCGTCCTCGTCCGCCGCCGCCCGGCTCTTGGCGGACGCGGACGGCGGTTTGCTCGACGGGGCGCTGGTCGGGGCGGCCCGGGGAGCGGCCGTCGGCGGCGGCCCGGCGATGGTGTCGCGCACGACCTTCTTCATGAACGCGACGTCCGGGCGGGAGGTGTCGAACCGGCCGTCCGCCTCGTTCGGATCGGCCAGGTTCGGGTCGAACGACACGCTCTCCAGAGCCACGCTTCCGGCGCCGTCGGCCACCTTGACCAGCGCCGGAAGGACCTGCTGGGGGATGTTGGTCGACACGCTGTCCGTCGTGGCCGCGGCGACGTCCTGGAAGTTCGCCAGCAGGTTCGCCGGGCTCTTCTGCTGCAGGACGTACTGGAGCAGGCAGCGCTGCCGGCCCATCCGCGTGTAGTCGTCGCTGTTCGTCCGCGAGCGGGCCACGGCGAGCGTGTCCGTGCCGTCGAGGTGCTGCGGGCCGGCGGGGATGTAGCGGTCCGGTTTCACGTGCCGCCCGGTGGGCGTGATCCCGCCGACCGGCAGCGGCTCCGGGCCGACGTCCACGTTCAGGCCGCCCAGCGCGTCGATGATCGCGGCGAAGCCGGCCATGTTCACCTCGACGTAGTAGTCGAGCTTCAGGCCCAGCATGGTCTCGACCGTCGAGTGCAGCAGGTTCAGCCCCGGGTCGGTGGTGGGCCCGGCGGGCGCGACCTGCGGGTAGCTGTGGGCGTAGGCGTAGACGGCGTTGAGCAGGTAGTCGCCGGAGAGCGGGTCCGAGGGGTTGTGGAAGCCCTGGGGGAACTCCCGGGCCATCGGCGATCCCAGCGGGAACGGCACGCGCTGCAGGTTGCGGGGCAGCCCGAAGAGGATCGTGCGCCCGGTGTGCGTGTCCACGCTCGCGACCATCATCGTGTCCGTCCGGGTGCCCCGCCGGTCCGGCCCGGCGTCGCTGCCGACCAGCAGCACGTTCAGCCGAGCCTTGCCGATCGCCTCCGCGGCGGGGGTGCCGCCGCTCAGCGACGGGAACAGCCGTTCGAGCAGCTGCCGCTGGGAGTTGGCGAGCTCGGCGCCGAACCCGAGCGGAGCGGCGACGGTGAGGCACAGCACGGCCACGGCCCCCGCGCCGAGCAGGCGTTGCCCGGTCCGCAGGCCCGTCGGCCGGGCGAGCAGGTACGTCCGGACGATGACGGCCATCCAGGCCAGTGCGGCGACGAGCAGGCCGATCGCGCCACCCACCAGGGTGCGGGACGAGAGCAGGGTGCCGATGAGGTCGGACCGGTCCGCGCGCAGCGTCAGCACCAGCAGCGTGAGGAGGCCGAGCACGAAGGCCGCCATGATCGCCGCGCCGGTCCGGTACCGCCGGAGGGCGAGGTGGCCCGCACCGGGGACGAGCGTCGACAGCAGCGTCGTGAGCAGCGCGGGGCCGAGGGTGGAGAAGCGGCGGGAGTGGGACCGACCGGCCGCGTCGAGCCGCAGTTCCTCCGGGGTCGGCCCGTGGTAGCGGACGGGCGGGTGCTGGACGGGCGGCCGCTGCGCCGCCGCGCGGCTGCGCTCGTCGACGACGGCGCGCTTCGTGCGGGGAACGCCGTTCGGTCGGGCCTGGGGAACGGGCGCCGTGGGCCGGTCGTCGAGCACCGGGCGGCTGCGGGGCGGCCGGGTGCGGCCCGGAGGGCGTGGTGCGCCGCGCCCGGGTGGCGGCACGGGCGAGCCCACCGGCGCGGGGCCGCCGGAGCCGAGCCGCGCGGCGGGTCTCGGCGGGCTTCCGCCGGTCGGCGGGGGACCGCCGGTCACGGGCGGGGGAGCGCCGGGCACCTCACCCGGGCCGGACGCGGCGGGGGCCCGCGCGGCCGCGGCGGACCGCCCGGACCGCGGTGCCCGGGCGCGGGCGGGGCGGCAGCCGCCTGCGGGGGCTTCCCGCAGGGGCGCGGCCCGGCCGCCGGCGCGTTCCGGTGCGGCGGATGGGGGGCACGGGGATGGCGGAGCGACGGCGTCGCCGGTGTCGGGGTGCCGTGCTCGTCCACGCTGGTCACCCCCTGGTCCTCCTCGAGACGATACCTACGGATTCGACGGCGCAGCAGCGGCCGCGGAGAGGCCGCGGAGACCCTGCGCCGCAGCGGCTGCCGGGGTCGCGCCGCGGCGGCGCTCCACGATGAGGCCGGATCGAGCGTACTGCGCGTGATCGCCCGGGCCGACGGGCACCCGCACGGTCGGGTTCACCCGATGTCACGACCGCAGCCACCTGGGGCCCACCGGTCGGGGAGCCTGCGCGCGGCTACCCGCAGCGTCGGACACGGCGCGCGCCGCCGGCGGGACTGGACTCAGTTGCCGTCGGGATCCGGGGCGATGAGGCGCGCGACGGCCGCGGCGGTGCGCAGCGATCCGGTGCCGGTCGGGTGGAAGGGGAACGGGTCGGTCAGGCCCTGCAGGTCGGGCCCGGTCGACGCGGCCGCCGGTTCCGGCGTGCACAGCGGCGCCAGGTGCGGGCGGGCGACGCCGAAGCCGTACTTCTGCGCGCCCGCGACGAGGATCGCGTTGAGCTGGTCGTTGCGGGCGTCGAGCAGGTCGACCTCGGCCGTCGTCAGGCCGGCCGCTCCCGCGGGGCCCCGGAGGTCCGCACAGGCCAGGTCCGCAGTGGCCGGCAGCGCGTCGTACGAGGTCATGACGACCACCTGCGGCTGCCCGGGCAGTGCGGCCAGCTCGGCGAGCAGGGCGCCGTAGTCGCGGTCGAACGCGGCGAGGCGATAGTCGAACTCGCCCTGGCTGAGGTTGTCGGCGCAGTTCTCGACGGCGTAGCAGTAGGTGACGAGGTCGGACCAGCCCAGGTCGTTCGGCCCGATCGCGACCGCGACGAACCGCAGCCCCTGCACCTGCTTGAGCACGCCGACCTGCGGGGGCAGCAGCAGCCCGCCCCGCTCCTGGGGCCCGAGCAGGCCCGCGGAGGTCGTCGCGCTCGGGCAGGCGAGGCTCAGTACGGGCACCGCGAGCAGGTTGCCGAGCTCGGCGGCCAGGGAGTCGGTGCTGCGGCCGCAGGCGGCGTCGGCGGGCGACGGGTCCGGCACCGGCGGGCCGCCGACCCGGACCGCGCGCGAGTCGCCGATCACCGCGCCGGTGAAGCCGGTGACCGCCGGACCGGCGGGTTCGGGGGACAGCGACGACGAACCGACGAGGTCGGTGAGCGAGCCGACCTGCTGCAGCCCGTGCACCGTCCCGGTGTAGGCGCAGCCGCCGGCCGCGACCCAGGCCAGTGCGGAGGCCGCGACGGCGATGGCGGTCATGCGCGCGATCGCGCCGCTGAGGTGGTGCCAGATCTCCGCGGCGACGTGCGGCCCGGCGTCCTCGCCCGCCCGGCTACGGGCGCGCAGCACCGCGAGCATCCGCAGGCAGCCCGCACCGGCGGCCGCGGCGAGGGCGAAGACCATCAGGCCGAGGCCGCCCGACAGGTACCACCGCAGGAAGCCGCGGGCGACGTTGTCGATCGCCTGCGCCTGGGCCTGCGCGCTGGTGAGCGGGTCGAAGACCTGCGCGGCCGCGGCGTTGCGCTGGACGGGGCCCATGGTGAGGCGGGGACGCAGCGGGCCGTGGATCCGCAGGCGGGGCATGTCGAGCTCGGTGTTGCCGATCTGCACCAGCTGCGCCGGCCCGGAGAGGCTCAGGGTCGGGCGTCCGGGCGCCGACGGACAGGTGCTGGCCGAGCGCGACGACGTCCTGCTCGGGCGTCAGCGCGACGGTGACCGGCACGCCGACGAACAGGCAGAACGCCACGAGCAGCACCGTCGGCCAGGCCCGCAGCTCGCGGAGCACTCCCGGGCGCCGCGGGGCGACGGCCGTCGCCGGGGGCGCCTGGGGCGACGACTTCCGCACCGGTCACCCCCGTCCGACTGCATGCTGGACCGGTTCAGTGTGCCGGGTCGTCGGCGGCCCGTCACCTGGCCGTCCTCGTGACGCAAGCCTCGCCGCGACCCCCTTGCGCTGTCGAAGGTGCCGACTCGCGCGCGGCGAACGTGCCGACTCGCGGTGGCAAAGGTGCCGACTCGCTCCGGAGGGATGAGGCCGGGGGACTTGGCCGGACCGTCGCGTCTCGCGCAAGGCCCCGGCCTCATCCCCCCGTCAGCGGCGGGTGCGGGCGGTGAGGGAGGCCTGCTGCTCGGCGGCCTCGACGACCCGGAACAGCGCGGTCGCCACCGTTCGCGCCTCGTCCGGTCGAGGTGGGCGCCGAAGTGCCGCTCGATGCCGGCCAGGTAGGTCGGAGCTGCCGCGCGGAGGCGGGCGCGGCCCTCGTCGGTGATCACCGCGAGCAGCGACCGACCGTCGTCGGGGTTGCGCTCGCGCCGGACCAGTCCGGCCCGTTCGAGCTCGTCGACGACCCGGCTCACCCGCTCGCGGCTGAGCACCGCGCGGGCGCCGAGCTCGGTCATCCGCAGGCGGCGGTCGGGGGCCGAGTTGAGCTCCAGCAGGACGTCGTACCAGGACAGTGGCATCCCGACGGCCGCGAGCTCGCGTTCCAGCCGGGGAACCACAGCGGCGTGCACACGCAGGACGGACGCCCAGGCCCGCACCTGCTCGTCGGTCGGCGGTCATGCCGCGAGCCTACCAAAAAAGTGCGTGCGCACGCACCTTGACAGGCGAAGCGGAGAGGTGGTGATATGTGCGTACGCACACAAATGAAGGGATCCGGCCATGAGCACCCTGCTGCACCTCTCCGCCTCGCCCCGCGGCGCCGCCTCCGAGTCGCGCGCGATCGCGGCGACCTTCCTCGACGCCTACCGCGACACCCACCCCGACGACGAGATCGTCGAGTGGGACCTCTGGGACGGCACGCTGCCCGAGTTCGGGCCCGCCGCGGCCGCCGCGAAGATGGCCGTGTTCGCCGGGGCCGACCCGCAGGGCGACGAGGCCCGGGCCTGGCAGAGGGCGATCGACACGTTCCGCCGCTTCGACGCCGCCGACCGCTACCTGTTCAGCGTCCCCATGTGGAACGCGGGCGTGCCGTACATCCTCAAGCAGTTCATCGACGTCATCTCCCAGCCCGGCCTCGTCTTCGGCTTCGACCCGGAGCGCGGCTACACCGGCCTGCTGAAGGACAAGAAGGCGGCGGTGATCTACACGAGCGCCGTGTACGGCCCGGGTCGCGGCCCCGCGTTCGGTGCCGACTTCCAGCGCCCGTTCCTCGACGACTGGCTGCGCTGGACGGGCATCGACGACCTCACCGCGATCGAGTTCCGCCCCGACCTCGCCACGGCGGACGCCGACACCGGCCGCCGCGCGGCCCACGCCGCCGCCCGGGACGCGGGGAAGTTGTTCTGACGTCGCGCCGGGGCGTCAGATGAGGAACCGGTACGCCGTGCTGCCCGGCGCCACGAGCTGGATCTTCAGCGGGCTCGCCTTCATCCGCCCCCACAGCGGCTCGTAGCCCTCCCGGCTGCTGATCTCGATGCCGACCAGCGCTGCCCCCGTCTCCCGGTTGTCCCGCTTGACGTACTCGAAGAGCACGATGTCGTCGTCGGGCCCGAGCACCTCGTCCAGGAACCGCCGCAGCGCCCCCGGCTCCTGCGGGAACTCCACCAGGAAGTAGTGCTTGAGCCCGCGGTGCACGAGCGAGCGCTCGACGACCTCGGCGTAGCGGCTCACGTCGTTGTTGCCGCCGGAGAGCAGGCACACCACCGTCGAGCCCGGCTCGACCGGGACCTCCTCGCCCAGCGCCGCCGACGCCATCGCGCCGGCGGGCTCGGCGATGATCCCGTCCACCTGGTAGAGGTCGAGCATCTCGGTGCACACCCGGCCCTCGGGCACCGTCAGCAGCGCGGCACCGCTGTCGCGCACCATCGGCATCGTGACCTCGCCCACCCGGCGCACAGCGGCGCCGTCGACGAACGAGTCGAGCTCGGGCAGCGTCACCGGCGCCCCGGCCCGGAGGGCGGCGGTCATGCTGGCCGCCCCGGCCGGCTCCACCCCGATCACGCGGATGCCCGGATGCCGCTCGCGGAGCACCGTCGCCACCCCGGCGAGCAGCCCGCCGCCGCCGACCGGCACCACGACGACGTCCGGTGCCCGGCCGAGCTGGTCCAGGATCTCCAGGCCGACGGTGCCCTGCCCGACGATCGTGCGCCGGTCGTCGAAGGCCGGCACCATCGTCGCGCCCGTGCCCGCGGCGTGGTCGGCCGCCGCCGCGGCGGCCTCGTCGTAGGTGTCACCGTCCACGATCAGCTCGACGTCGTCGCCACCCAGCGCGGTGATCCGCTCACGCTTCTGGCGCGGCGTGGTGCGCGGCACGTGCACGCGCCCGCGCATCCCCAGCCGTCGGCAGGCGTAGGCGACACCCTGCCCGTGGTTGCCCGCGCTCGCGCACACCGCGCCGGCCGCCCGCTCCGCCGGGCCGAGCTGGGCGAGCAGGTTGTACGCGCCGCGCAGCTTGTACGAGCGTCCTACCTGCAGGTCTTCCCGCTTGAGCCACACGTGCGCACCGGTGGCGTCGGACAGCCGAGGGTTGGGTTCGAGCGGTGTGGTGCGGGCGATCCCGTCGAGCCGGGCGGCCGCCGCGGCGCATTCGTCGGCGAAGGGCGCCGCGGACCCGTAACGCTGGGAAGACACGCTCCGAATACTGCCCCGTCCAGTCCAACGCGCCGCCACCCCCTCCATTGGGGAGTGGGAGCGCACACCGATTGGGGTCGACGATCACGCCCCGCTACCGGAATGCTGACCTTGTGAGTCGCGGAAGGCCCTCCAGGGTGATGCATCGCCGTGCCGGGCGGGCGTTCGGTGCACTGTCCGTGGTCGCCTTCGCGGCCTTCGGACCGACCGGTCCGGCGCTCGCCGTCGGCACCGTCGCCCAGACCGAGCCGGTCTCGTCGCTCTCCGTCACGCCGCTCGGCCCGTTCGCGGCCGCCGAGGTCGCCGGCCCCACCGCGGTCGCGGCCGCCACCCCGACGCTCCCCATGGCGACCGCGACGAGCACGCCGGGCACGACGACCGCCGCCGCGATCGTCCCGCCGACGGCCGCCGACGGCACCGGCATCCCGAGCACGGTGCTCGCCGCCTACAAGGCCGCCGCAGCCGCCGCCAACCCGTCGTGCCACCTGCCCTGGACGCTCATCGCCGGCATCGGGCGCGTCGAGTCCGGGAACGCCGCCGGCGGCCGGGTCGACGCCGCGGGCACCACCCACGGCCGCATCCTCGGCCCCCGCCTCGACGGGGCCACCGTCGGCACCGCCATGATCCGCGACACCGACGGCGGCGCCCTCGACGGCGACACCGCCTTCGACCGCGCCGTCGGGCCCATGCAGTTCATCCCCGGCACGTGGAAGACGTTCGCGAAGGACGGCAACAACGACGGCGTCGCGTCGCCGCACAACGTCTTCGACGCGGCCGCCGCCGCCGCCAACTTCCTCTGCGCCGGCGGCGGCGACCTGTCCCAGCCGGCCGCCCAACGCGCCGCCCTGCTGCGCTACAACCGCTCGGACGCCTACGGGGCGCTCGTCCTGCGCTGGGCCGCGGCCTACGGCGCCGGCGTCTCCGTGATCCCCGACGGCACGGGCCCGGTGCCCAGCACCCTTCCGACGCCGCCGGCGCAGGTCCCGGCCCCGGCGAACGGGGCGCTCGACCCCGCCGCGGCCGCCGCCCTGGCCGCGCCGGCACCGGCGGTCAGCGGTCCGGTCGCGTCCGCGTCGGACGCGGACACGGTCGTGACGACCACGGTGACCGCGACGACCCCCACGTCGACCAGCACGTCGTCGACGCCGACGAGCACGACCACGACGCCGACGAGCACGACGCCGACGAGCACGACTCCGGCACCCGTCACGACCACGACCACGCCGTCGACGACCCCACGAAGACTCCTACAACGACGAGCACCACGACCAGCCCGTCGACCACGACCTCCACGACGACACGACCACCAAGGTCGAAGAGCCGGTGGTCACGTCGTCGAGCAGCGAGACGAGCACCACCGAGTCGAGCACGACCGAGTCGAGCAGCGACCGACGTCGAGCAGCAAGACGTCGAGCAGCGAGAGCTCGAGCACGAAGACGAGTGCGAAGCAGCGAAGATCGTCGAGCAGCAGACTCGTCGAGCACGAGAGCTCGGACAGCCGAGGTCCAGCTCCGACAGCTCCGACAGCTCCGACAGCTGACCCGACGCGGTTCCCCGCAGCGCACCGAACCAGCGGCCACGCCCATGGTCGACGCGCGCCCCTCGACGGGGTGTGATGGCACGGCCGGGGTGTGACGGGCCCGGCCGGGCGGGCGGTCGCACACCTGCCGGCTGTCGCACGCCCCGTCGAACCGGCACACCCCGCTCAACAGGTGCGGCGGTCCGACTCGCGGTGCGCCGCCGCGGCCGGGGTGCGCGCGGTCGGGGTGCGCGGTCCACGGTGCGGCAGTCCTACTCACGGCGTGTCCCGGTGCGGGCGGGCGCGCCGAGCCGGGACGCGGCTACGGCAGCACCCGCGCCGCGCCGTGCTGCGGGGTCGTCGGGATGTGCCCGCGGCCGATGCGCTTGCGGAAGACCCAGTACGTCCACGCCTGGTACACCAGCACCAGCGGCAGGGTGCACAGCGCGATCCACGACATGATCGTCAGCGTGTAGGGGGTCGAGCTGGCGTTCTCGATCGTGAGGCTGTAGGCCGGGTCGGTCGTCGAGGGCATGACGTCCGGGAAGAGCGCGGCGAACAGCGTCGCCACCACGCCGACCATCGTCGCGCCGAGCAGTCCGAACGCCCACCCTTCGCGGCCCTTGAGGTTCGCGTACAGCCCGCCGAGCAGCGCCAGCGCGGTCAGCAGCCCGAACACCCAGACCAGCGCGGCGCTGTGCACCAGCATCGTCCAGACGAGGAACGTCGCACCGAGCACGACCGCCGCGACGCCGATCCGGCCGGCGAGCGCCCGCGCCTCGACGCGGATGTCGCCGGTGGTCTTGAGCGCCACGAAGATCGCCCCGTACGTGCAGCACAGCGCGACGACGGCCAGGCCGCCGAGCAGGCCGTAGGGGTTGAGCAGCGTGAACAGGTTGCCGGTGAAGTTGCCGTCGGCGTTGATCGGCACGCCCTGGACGATGTTGGCGAACGCGACGCCCCACAGGAGCGCCGGGAGCGCCGAGCCGATCACGATGGCGATGTCCCAGCGCTGCCGCCACGCCGGGTCGTCGACCTTGCCGCGGTACTCGAACGCCACCCCGCGCAGGATCAGCGCGGCGAGGATCAGCAGCAGCGGCAGGTAGAAGCCGCTGAACAGGGTCGCGTACCAGTAGGGGAACGCGGCGAACAGCGAGGCCCCCGCCACGATCAGCCACGTCTCGTTCATGTCCCACACCGGCCCGATCGTGTTGATCAGGACGCGGCGGTCGACGTCGTCGCGGCGGCCCAGCACCGGCAGCAGCATGCCGACGCCGAAGTCGAAGCCCTCCAGCAGGAAGTAGCCGCAGAACAGGAACCCGACGAGGGAGAACCAGAACTCGGGGAGTGTCATCGCAGGCTCCTTTCAGTAGGCGAACGTCAGCGGGCGCTCGGCCTGCTCGTCGTCCGCGGGAAGGTCGTCGGTCGTCGTCGCTGCGTCCGGCGTCGCGCTCCGGCGGCTCGATCGGTGCCTTGGCCTCCGCCTCGGTGTCGGGCGGCCCGGCCTTCGCGTAGCGGACGATCAGGGCGACCTCGACGACGGCGAGCGCCAGGTAGAGCAGGGTCAGCACGACCATCGAGGTGAGCACGAGGCCCGGACCGACCAGCGGGGAGACGCCGTCGCTGGTCAGCATCTGGCTGTAGACCACCCAGGGCTGGCGGCCCATCTCGGTGAAGATCCAGCCGAACGAGTTGGCGATCAGCGGGAACGGGATCGTCCACAGGGCGATGCGGTAGAACCACTTCTTCTCCGCCGGGTTGCGCCCGCCGCGCATCATGAACAGGCCGAGCAGCGCCAGCGCCGCCGTCACGACGCCGAAGCCGATCATGTACCGGAAGGTCCAGTACGTCACGGGGATGATCGGGCGGTAGTCGCCGGGGCCGAACCGCTCCTCGGACTGGCGCTGGACGTCGTTGATCCCCTCGACCACGCCGTTGGGGTCCCCGGTCGCCATGAACGACAGCAGGTACGGCACGCGCACCGAGAAGAGCTCGCTCTGCCCGTCCGGCGTGCCGACGGTGAAGATCGAGAACGACGCCGACTCCTGGGTGTCCCAGATCGCCTCCGCGGCGGCCATCTTCATCGGCTGCTGCTCGGTCATGACCTTGGCCTGGATGTCGCCGGTGACCGCGACGCCGACCCCGAAGATCAGCGCGACGACGAAGCCCATCTTCAGCGACTCGCGCATGACCTCGACGTGCTGGCGGCGGTACAGGTGCCAGGCGCTGATCCCGATGACCAGCGCGGCCGCCGTGAGGAAGGCGGCGGTGAGCACGTGCGGGAACGTCACGCGGGTGGTGAGGTTGTTCAGCACGTCCCACAGGCTCGTCAGCTCCGCACGCCCGCGCTCCGGGTTGATCCGGAACCCGACCGGGTGCTGCATCCACGAGTTCGCCGCGAGGATGAAGAACGCCGAGAGGTTGGTCGCGACGGCGACCGCCCAGATCGTCATGAGGTGGACGCGCTTCGGCAGCCGGTCCCACCCGAAGATCCACAGGCCGACGAACGTGGCTTCGAGGAAGAACGCGATGAGCCCCTCGATCGCGAGCGGCGCGCCGAAGACGTCGCCGACGAAGCGGGAGTACTGGCTCCAGTTCATCCCGAACTGGAACTCCTGGACGATGCCGGTCACCACGCCCATGGCGAAGTTGATGAGGAAGATCTTCCCCCAGAACTTCGTCATGGCCAGGTACTTGGCGTTGCCGGTGCGGTACCAGGCCGTCTGCATCAGGGCGACGAGCACCGAGAGCCCGAGCGTGATCGGGACGAAGAGGAAGTGGTAGACGGTCACGATGCCGAACTGCCATCGCGCGAGGGTCAGGGCGTCCAAGGTCGTCTCTCCGTCGCCGGGCGTCCCGATCCCGGGACGCATTCTCCGGAGAAGGGTCCGTCCCTGGACGGTTCATGATCCAGGGCCCGACGACCCGGCGGCCCGGGACGTTCGACCCGGCCCGTTCCTGCCCAGCGAGAGTGTCAGTCCGTGGGGTGTCGCGCGGCGTAGGCGGCCGCCTCCGTCCGGCGACTGAAACCGAGTTTGCGCAGCAGCGTCGTGACGTTGTTCTTGACCGTCTTCTCCGCCAGGTGCAGCCGGATGCCGATCTGGCGGTTCGTGAGGCCCTCGCTGATCAGCTCCAGGATCAGGTGCTCGCGCGCGGTCAACGTGCTCGCCCGCGGGTCGACGGGGCAGGAGTCGGACAGGTCGTGCCCGGGCTCGGGGCGGCCGTGCCGCAGCCGGTCGAGCACCGCGGGCATCAGCCGCGGGTCGAGCATCGACCCGCCCGCCGCGACCCGCCGCACCGCCTCCACCAGCCCGAGCCGGTTCACCTCCTTGAGCAGGAAGCCCGCCGCGCCGGCGTCGACCGCGGCGAACAGCGGCCGCGTGGTCGGTGTAGCTGGTGAAGAACAGGAACGCGGGCGCCGGGACCAGGGTCGTGCGCAGCTCCCGGCACACCGACGGGCCGTCGCCGTCGGGCAGGCGGACGTCGATCACGACGACGTCCGGCCGGACGGCGCGGATGCGGGCGAGCGCCTGCGCGGCCGTCGCCGCCTCACCCACGATCTCGATGTCGCCCGCGTGGCCGAGCATCTCGGCGACGCCCCGGCGGACGACCTCGTGGTCGTCGACGAGGAAGCACCTGATCAGGCGCGTCACCGCCGTGGCGCCACCCGTCTCGCGCACCGGGGTCTCCCTCATCGGGCCACCTCCACGGGTTCGTCGGCCAGGGTGCCGGGCTCCGCCGGCAGGGGCACGCTCCAGTAGACGTGCGTGCCGCCGTCCGCGTTCGGTTCGACCAGGCACCTGCCGCCCCAGCGTGAGGCACGGTCACCCATGTTGGCCAGCCCCCCGCCCGCGCGGGAACCCACCCGGATGCCGCGGCCGTCGTCGCGGACGCTCAGCTCCAGCAGCCACGCGCCGGGCTCCGGTTCGGTGACTGTCACCTCGACGTGCACCTGGCCCGCCTCGGCGTGCCGGGCGGCGTTCGACAGCGCTTCCCGCAGGGTGGCCAGCACGTCGTCGCGGACCTCGTCGGGCACCTTCGTGTCCAGCGGGCCGGTGAACGTGATGCGCGGGTCGACATGCAGCGTCCGCGCGGCGTCACGGACGGTCTGCAGCAGTTGCGCGCGCAGGCTCACCGGGCCCGGCTCGGGGGTGTCGCGCAGGTCGAAGATCGTGCGGCGGATGTCGCGGATCGTCGTGTCGAGGTCGTCGACGAACTCGCCGAGCTGCTGCTCGACCGACGGCTGGGTGACGAGCTCGCGCAGCCCCTGCATCCGCAGGCCGGTGCCGAACAGCCGCTGGATGACCGAGTCGTGCAGATCGCGGGCGATCCGGTCGCGCTCCTCGAACAGCGCGAGCCGCCGCTGGTCGTCCTGCGCGCGGGCCACCTCGAGCGCGAGCGCCGCCTGGTTGCCGAAGGCGCTCGCGGCGGGCCGGTCGACGTCGTGGAACGGCCCCTGACCGGCGACGACGAGCAGGGCCAGCGGATCGGAGCCCAGCGCGACCGGAACCACCAGCACCGCGGGGGAGCTGCGGCCGAGCAGCGCGAGCGCCACGTCGGGATCGGTGCGGCGCAGCGTCTCGGGGCGCTTGAGGGCCTCGGCGACGACGGGGTGCGTGCCGTCGATCAGCCGGCCGACCAGCCGGTGCGCGTCGACGCCCGTTGCCGCCCTGATCACCCAGCCCTCGCCGTCCCGCGCGGGCAGGGCCACGACCGCCAGTTCGGCGTCGGTGACCGTCCGTGCCTGCCGCGCGATCCGGTCGAGCACCTCGTCCGGGCCCCGCTCGGCCAGCAGCGCCGGCGTGATCGCGTTCGCCGCCTCCAGCCACTGCTCGCGCCGCCTGCTGTCCCGGTACAGGCGGGCCTTCTCCACCGCGACGCCGGCCGCGGCGGCGAGCGCGACGACCACCTGCTCGTCTCCGCTGGTGAACTCGGGCGCGTCGACCTTGTCGGCCAGGTAGAGGTTGCCGAACACGACACCGCCGACCCGGATCGGCACACCGAGGAAGCTGTGCATCGGCGGGTGGTTCGGCGGGAAGCCGTACGACCGCGGGTGCAGGCGGATGTCGGGCAGACGCACCGACTCCGGTTGCGCGATGAGCAGCCCGAGCACGCCCTTGCCCGTGGGGTGGGTCCCGATCGTGCGCTGCGCCTCCGCGTCCAGCCCGGTCACGAGGAACTCGCCGAGCTCGTCGCCGCCCTCGTCGAGCACGCCGAGGGCGCCGTAGCGGGCGCCGCCGAGCCGCGTCGCCGACTCGACGATACGGCGGAGCACGTCGGGCAGGCTCAGGTCGCTGGCGACCCCGACGACCGCGTCCAGCAATCGGCGAGCCTGGTCGCCGGTGAGCTCCGGCAGGACCGCGGGATCTCCGGCGGACGGCGCGGGGGCCAACGGCCTGCTCCTTCCCGGGATCGGGTTCAGGGACGGTCCCGGTTCACGATAGCGAGATGTGGTCTTCACCTCACCGTATGCGGTAGGTACGAAATGCCGAGCGAACGGATCGAAAAACCCCGTGGCGAGATCGGCCGCGGGCCGCGCGGGTGAACGGTGCGGGGTGGCGATCTCCACCGTCCCCGTCCCGGGCCGTGCCCCACAGTGCGGGCCGACTGTATCCCGGCCGACGACGATGTGGACCCCGTCGGTCGGGACCCGCTGCGGGGTCGCGCAGTACGCCGACGCGCTCGTCATGGCGATGCACCGGCTCGGCCTCCCGGTGACGCACGCCGCCGAGCCCGACGAGTCCGCCCGGGTGCTGCACCTGCAGCACGAGCACTCGCTCGTCGCTCCCGAGCGGGTCGGCGACGCCGGCCGCCGCGCGCGGGAGTCCGGCGTCCCGTTCGTGGTCACCGAGCACACCGTGCGCGGGCAGGCGGACGACTGGGAGGGCGAGGTCGCGGCGCTGGTCGCGCACTCCGCCGAAGGAGCGGCGCTGCTGTCGGCCCGGTGGCCGGGCCGGCGGGTCGAGCTGATCCCGCACGGGTGCCCGACCTGGTTCCCGCGGCGGAAGGTCCGCCGCGGCCGTGTGGTCGGGACGTTCGGCTTCCTCGAGCCGCACAAGGGCCTCTCCGCGCTCCTCGAGGCGGCCGCCGCCGTCGGGGACGTCGAACTCCTGCTGATCGGATCCACGCGCGCGGCGTGGGCGGACGAGTGGCTCGCGGGGTTGCGCCTGCCGGTGACGGTGCGCCGGGTCGCGGAGTTCCTCGAGGAGGAGGAGATCGCCCGCAGGCTCGCCGCGGAGGCCGACGTCCTCGTGTTCCCGTACGCGCAGCCACGCTTCGCCGCGGTGAGCGGGGCGGTGCGGGTGGGGCTCGCCAGCGGGGTGCCGGTGCTCACCACGCCGACGACGTGGTTCTCCGACCTGCGCGACGTCACACTGCAGACCGACGACCTGGCCGCCGGGATCGCGCGGCTGCTCGACGACACCGCGTTGCGCGACGCGCTGACCGACGGCGCGCGGCGGCACTGCGCGGAGCACAGCTGGGATCAGGCGGCGCGCCGGCACGCGGAGCTCTACGCCTCGCTGGGTCGCTGACGTACGGGGTCGCGCGCGGAAGGCGGCGACACGGTCAGGCTCGCCGCGGCTCCCGCGACGGCCACGACGGTGGCCGCCAGGAACCCGAGCCGGTAGCCGCCCGAGATCACCCCCGCGACCAGCGGCGTGGTGACGGCCACGCCGACCGCCGTGCCGAGCTGCGCGCTGGAGGCCAGCAGCCCGGCGGCCACGCCCTGGTCGTCGGGGGCCACGTCGGCCGTCCCGGCCGCGGTCGAGGCCAGCGAGGCGACGCCCAGGCCCCCACCCGTGAGTACGAACGAGCCGAGCAGGGTGACCAGCGGCAGACCGCGGTCGGGAAGGGTGAGGAGGACGAGCGTGCCGGCCGTGACGGCGGCGAAGCCGGCCAGCAGCAGGGTGCGGGTGCCCCACCTCGACAGCAGCCGGGGCCCGGCCAGTGCCCCGGCCACGACCGCGGTGTTGAACACGGGGAACAGGAGCGCGCCGCGGGCCGGCGGAAGCCCGAGCTGCCCCTGCACGTACCAGACGACGGTCAGCATCGCCGGTGACGTGCACGCGGTCAGCGCGGCCGCGGTGAGGTTGCCGCCCCGCACACCGGGCTGCGCCACCAGGTGGCCGGGCAGCAGCGGACGTGCGGTGCGCCGCTCGTGGCGGACGAACACGGCGGACAGGACCGCGGCGCCGGCGAGCAGCGCCCAGCCGGCCCACCCGGCAGGCCGCTCGGCGACCGTCGACAGTCCCAGCAGTGCGGCGGCGATCGCGACGGTCACCACCGCCGCGCTCGACGCGTCCAGCCCGCGGTCCTCCGTTCGCTCCCGGTCGCTGCTCGACGGCAGCCCCCGAGCCACCAGCACGGCGAGCAGCCCGATCGGCACGTTGATCGCGAACGCCCACCGCCACCCGGCGAGCTCCAGCAGCACGCCGCCCAGCACCCAGCCGCTCGCGCCGCCACCGGCCGCCGCGGCCGTCCACCAGCCCAGCGCACGACGGCGGGCCGCCCCGTCGTCGCGGGTCAGGGCCTGCAGCACCGCGAGGGCGGAGGGGGACAGCAGCGCGGCCGCCGCGCCCTGGGCGATCCGCGCGACGATCAGCACGGTCGACGACGGGGCCGCGGCGCAGGCCGCCGAGGTCACGGCAAAGCCGAGGAGAGCCAGCCGGAACATCGGCGCGGCACCGGCGACGTCGGCGATCCGGCCGCCCAGGAGCAGCAGCCCGGCCATCGCGACGGTGTAGGCGGTCACCACTGCGCCCAGCCGTGCCACCTGACACGCCCAGGTCGGCGCCGATCGCGGGCAGCGCGGTGGCGACGATCGTCACATCCAGCACCACCACGAACTGCGCGACGCACAGCACCGTGATCCCGAGCCATGAAGTGTTACCAGCATAAGGGCGCATACCGGCAACATAAGCAGCGGCCTGCGCCGCCTGCAACCGGTAAACTGGCCGACGATGGAAACTCTCGCCGAACCGCCGCGCCCTCCGGGGATCCGGCCGCTTCCCGTGCTCGGTGGCCACCTCGCGCTGGACTTCGCCAACACGGTGGACGACCCGCTCGGCCCGCAGCGGTGGGACCACGTCGCCGACTACCCGGCGCTGCTCCACTGGGCGGTCGGGCGCGGCCTCGCCTCCCCGAGCCTGCGCGCGGTCGCCGAGGCTCGGCCGGCCGAGGCCGCCGCTGTGGTGCGCCGCGCCGCCGCGCTGCGCGACGCGCTCAACGACACGTTCGGCGCGGTCGTCGACGGACGTCCGGTGGACGAGGCGTGGGCGCGCCTGCGGCCGTTCGCCGTCGACGCCCTCGCCCGCATGCACGTGGCCGACGATCTGTCCCCCGAGTGGGACGGGACCGCGCTCGACGCCCCGGTGTGGCCGGTCGCCGACGCCGCCCACCGGCTGCTGCGCAGCGCCGACGACCTGGCGCGGCTCAAGCGCTGCGCGGGCTGCCCGTGGCTCTTCCTCGACCGCTCCCGCAACGGCAGCCGCCGCTGGTGTGCGATGGGCGACTGCGGCACCCACGAGAAGATCCGCCGCTACGTGTCCAAGCGGTCGCAACGCCGCGCGGTGTGAGGTGCGCCCGGCGGCGCGGCGCCGACGTGCCCCGCGACGCCACCGGCCTCGAGCACCTATCGTGACCCGACGTGCGCATCGGGATGATGCTGAGCTACAGCGGGGGCTTCACCGAGGCGGTGGCCGAGCTCGCCGATCACGAGCGCGCCGGGCTGGGCATCGTCTGGGTGCCGGAGGCCTACAGCTTCGACGCCGTCAGCCAGCTCGGGTACCTCGCCGCCCGCACCTCGCGCATGGAGATCGCCGCGGGGGTCCTGCAGATCTACACGCGCACCCCGACGCTGACGGCGATGACCGCAGCGGGGCTCGACTTCGTCTCCGGCGGGCGGTTCACCCTCGGGCTGGGCGCCTCGAACCCGCAGGTCGTCGAGGGGTTCCACGGCGTCCGCTACGACGCACCGGTGGCCCGCACGCGCGAGATCGTCGAGATCTGCCGGGCGGTGTGGCGGCGCGAGCGCGTCGAGCACGACGGCGGT
Organism: uncultured Actinomycetota bacterium; assembly: GCA_963780835.1. Lineage (GTDB taxonomy): Bacteria > Actinomycetota > Actinomycetes > Mycobacteriales > Pseudonocardiaceae > Pseudonocardia. Next base: position 22,413 of record CAWADQ010000018.1, read on the forward strand.
CACTACCGCATCCCGCTGCCGCCGGAGGAGGGCACGGGCCTGGGGAAGCCGCTGCGGCTGATCAACCATCCGGTCCGCGAGCGGATCCCGATCGTGCTCGCCGCCCTGGGGCCGCGCAACGTCGCGCTGGCCGCCGAGATCGCCGAGGGCTGGCTGCCGATCCTGTACGTGCCGGAGCGGGCGGGTGTGCTGTGGGGGTCCGCGCTCGACGCGGGCCGGGCCCGGCGCGACCCCGTCCTCGGCCCCCTCGACGTGGTGGCCTCGGCGACCTTGTGCGTCACCGACGACGCGGACCGCGCGCGGAAGGCCCTCGACGACCTCCGGCCCTTCGTGGCGCTCTACGCGGGCGGCATGGGCGCGCGCGGTCGCAACTTCTACAACGACGTCGTCCGCGGCTACGGCTGGGAGAACGAGGCCCGGCGGATCCAGGACCTCTACCTGGACGGCAAGAAGGAGGCGGCGGCCGAGGCGGTGCCGACGGAGATGCTCGACGCCATGGCGCTGGTCGGCCCACGCGGGCACGTGGCGGAGCGGCTGGCCGCGTTCGCCGCCGCGGGCGTGACGACACTCAACGTGACCCCGCTCGGCGGCTCGCCCACCGAGCGGGTGGCGCAGGTGGCGACGGTCGTCGAGCTCGCCGGCGGGGTCTGACCCCCGGCGGTCGACCGCGACGGCCGCGTCGGCTGCGGGTCGACGACTCGCGGGTTGATCTCGCCGCGGTGCGGCACGAAGGAACGGACGGATTCCGTCAAGATTCTTTCCGCGGGCACCCCCGCGAGACCGGGAATTGTCGGTGGGGCGCGCGACCATAAGCGTGTGACCGAGAGCCCGCTCGCCGACGCGCATCGCCTCCTCGCGCAGGCGATGAGTGCGGTGGCGGCGGTTGCGCAAAGCGGCGCGGACCACGAGTTGGTGTCGCTGCTGACTCTGTGTGAAGGCGCGACACGACAGTTGGATCGGGTCACCGTCGACACGATTGCGGCGCTGGACCGCCGCGGTGTCTTCGCCGAGCGCGGATACCGGAGCACGCCGGGCGCACTCGGTGATCTGCTCGGCTGGGAGCGGTGTGAGGCGCATCGCCGGGTCGTCGCGGCCGAACACGTGGCGGCTCGGACTGGCCTGGACGGCACGGTATTGCCGGCTCGCTTACCGGCGACAGCCGAGGTGTTCGCCACCGGGAAGGCGAGCTTGCGGCACGTCGAGGCGATCGCTCGGGTGCTCACCACGACAGCTGCGGGGCGGTTGTCGCCCGACCAGCGAGCGGGCACGGAGGCCGCGCTCGCGGACAAAGCCGGCGAGTACACCCCCTCCGAGTTGTACCGCTGGGGAAAGAACCTGGTGGAGGTGCTGGATCGGGACGGGGAGGAGCCCGACGACAAGCCGCCTGTACAGGTGAACGAACTCGTGGTGCGGCGGTTGCGGGACGGGGGCGGAAAGCTTTCGGGCCGGTTCGACGACGCGGCCATGTTCGACGCCATCGCCACCGTGATCGACGCCTACGCGAAGCCGCTCACCAAGGACGACCTGCGGCCCGCGGGGCAGCGCCACGCCGAGGCGCTGGCCGACCTGTGCGGTTACGTCCTCGACCACGGTGATGTTCCCGAGTGCGGTGGGCATCGCCCGCATGTGAACGTGCTGATCCGGTTGGAGGACCTGGAGAATCGGGCCCGCGCGGCGTGCCTGGACTTCGGCGGGCCGGTCGCTGCGGCGTCGTTGCGGATGCTGTGCTGTGATGCCGCCGTCGTTCCGATCGTGCTGGACGGCCAGGGTCAGCCGCTCGACGTCGGCCGGGCGACGCGAACGATTCCCGACGGGTTGCGCCGGGCGGTCGCCGCCCGCGACAACGGTTGTGCCCACCCGGGGTGTGATCGGCCGCCGTCATGGACGGAGATCCATCACATTCTGGAATGGGAGAACGGCGGCGAGACCAGGCTCGACAACCTCGTGATGATCTGCAAGGTGCATCATCGCGAGATCCATTCCACGGAGTGGATCGTCCGGATCCGGGACGGGCTACCCGAGTTCATTCCTCCGACATGGGTGGACGCGTCGCAGGCGCCGCGGCGGAAGGCGCTTCCGCATCTCATCGGAATCCGCTCACCGTCCAGGCGCCAGAGGGTCGTCACGCAGCCTTGCTGACTACGCAAGATCGGCTTCCCGGCTCTGACCCGATTCCGCGAGTAGCGGCGGTGTGCACGGGGTGAGATAGCGACCGCGGAAGAATCGCGGCGGCGAAGCCCGAGCCGAGCATGCGCAGGAGGAACGGGTCGCCACTCTCGAGGGCGAGGTGCAGTGGCCTGCCGGCGTACGCGGTCGGGGGCGAAGGCGGCAATCACCTCGTCCTGGCTCAGCCGTTCGACGGCGAGCCCGTCGGGAACCTCGCCGGCCGGCATGCAGAAGCGGCGTCGAGCTCGTCCGCGGCGAGGAAGTGAAGCATGTCCGCGGCGATGCCCTCGCGGAGGCCGACCTCGACGCCCGGATGGGCCTGTCTGAGCGCGCCAGCAGCCCGGGGACGTCGACACCTCGTCATCCACGAGAAGCCCCTGCAGAGCACGCCCTCACGTGACAGGACGCAGCTGGGCCGCCGCGAACGACACGTGGAACCGGGCGCACCAGATGCTCACACCGGTCAGTGCGGCGAGGTCGACGTCGGCGGGGATCGGGTAGTTCGAGCTGCCGATGTTGCCCTTGAGATCGCCGAGGTCGACGTGCCGGCCGTCGTCGAACACCCGCCAGCCAGCGGTTCCCTCGATCACCGGGGCGTCGGACAGCCAGACCTTGAGCAGCGGGCCGTTGCTGGTCCGCAGGTCTTCCAGGCGCAGGACGCGGGAGCCGTCGGGGAGCCGCAGGACGGCGACCGACCCGCTGCTGTCGTGCTCATGGCTGATGAACGTGCCGCGGGCGAGCACGACCGGCGCGGTGGCCACGGGCTCGGCCCCGGCCGAGAGGGCCGGAGCCGAGCTCGGCGCCGCCTCCTGCACGCGCTCGTCGACGACGAGCTTCCAGGGCTCGAAGACCAGGGCGGCGACGACCGCGGCCACCGCCGCGGTGACGAGGAGCGTCCACGTCAGGCGACGGCGACCGGATCGAGGTTGCGAGGACGTCATACGTCCCAGTGGCGCCGGGCACCGCTTCCGTTACACACCGGGCCGACGCTCAGGACAGCACGCGGATCTGGAAGGGGTAGTCGTAGGGCCGGTCGTCGGCCGCCCGGATGGCGCCCTTGATGTGGCACCACGCGGAGACCAGGAACAGCACGATGATCAGCGGGATGCCGATGACCGCGCCGACGACCGTGAGGATCAGCAGCCAGCTGACCAGGTAGAGCAGCCAGAACGTCAGGTTGAAGTTGAAGGCCCCGGCGGCCGCCTTGCGGGTGTACGGGTCGTCCTTCTTCCACAGCCACACGAGCAGCGGCCCGAGCAGGCTCAGCGATCCGGCGCTCAGCAGCGCCGCGATCGGCGCCGACAGGTGGGCGAGGATCGCCGCGATGCGGCTGCTCCCGGACGGTGTCGCGGCCGGCGTGAGGCGGTGTGGGGCTGGTAGGGCTCGTAGGGTGACGACATCGGGTCCTCTCTTCGCCGTCGATCTCGTCCGCGTCAACGGCCGGACCGCAGCGATTGTGCCCGGGGCGGAGCGAGTTCAGGGGATCTCCCGAGGAAAACGAGGGTTGACCCTGAGACGGAATCGGGGGCGGAGAGGTCCCACTGCGGCCGATGACCTTCGGGTGCCCCGCCCGGTCTACCGACCGGCAGCACGCGACGCGAAGGGATCACGACGATGGCGAAGGTCGTCTCGACCCTGTTCATCTCGGCCGACGGTGTGGCCGAGATCGACCTCGACTGGCACTTCCCCTACTTCGACGAGAACATGGGCCGCGCCGTGGGCGAGGACTACGACACCTCCGACGTGCTGCTCCTCGGCCGCGAGACCTACGACAGCTTCGCCGGGGCGTGGCCCGACCGCGAGGCCGCGGGCGGGGACGACGCACCGTTCGCCAAGCGGCTCGGCGACACGCGCAAGGTGGTCGCCTCGCGCCAGCCGCTCGAGTTCTCCTGGCGCAACTCCGAGCTGATCGACGGCGACCTCGTCGAGGCCGTCGCCGCACTCAAGGCCGATCCGGACGTCACGGGCGTCCTGATCCCCGGGTCGATCTCCGTGGTGCAGCAGCTGCTCGCCGCAGGCCTGGTCGACGAGCTGCGCCTGCTGGTGCACCCGGTGGCGGCACGCAAGGGCCGCAGGCTCTTCGACGACGGCGACGCGCCCTACCACCTGAAGGTGACGGCGACGGAGGTGTTCCCGACAGGTGTGATCCGCGTGATCTACGCCCCGACGGACGCGCCCGCCAAGGTCGGCTACGACGAGGTGAAGGACCAGGTGCCGGACGGCGCGGTAGCAGGTCCTTGGGACCCCCGATCGCGGACGGTAACTTCGGCGGCGACCGCCGCGACCTGTACGCGTGGCCGGTGACGCAACCTCTTCCTTGCGGGAGGTGAGGCCCGTGGACAGCAGCACCGCGCTGCGCCACGCCATCATGAGCGTGTCGGTGCCGGGCGCTCCGCCGCGCCAGAACACCGTCGGTGCCGCGATCGGGCTGTCGTTCCTGGATTCCGCCCTCCGCCTCAACCACATCCGGCGCCTCAGCGAGACGCTGACCGTCACCGACCACCGGGTCGCGCGCCGCACGACCGAGATCGACATCAGCCTGGCGATGCTGGACGAGGGGCAGCGCCGGGCCACGATGCAGTCCCGGGACCTGCGCAACGGGAGCCGCCGCGAGGACCGCGACAGCGGGGACCGGGTGTGGGTCCCGGTGGCCCGCATCGCCCGCCGCAGCACCGCGCCGGTCGTCATCTGGGATCCCACCGGCGCCCGCCTGCCGCGGCTCACCCAGAACGAGTGCGGGCGGCTGCTCGCCTCCGGCCTCTTCCGCCTGCTGCACGGGATCCTGGACAGCCTGCCCGGCACGACGACCGACTCCGAGCTGCATCTGCTGCTGCACCGGGTGCCCGAGGCGGAATGGTTGCTGCAGCACGCGATCGACGTCCTGGTGACCGAACGCCACCGTCCGCCCTCGGAATCGCCGCGACCGCGGGCGGAGGGGGTCGTCGCCGGTCAGGGCGCGCGGTACCGGTCCATCGCACTGGCCGTGCTGGACAAGCACGAGCACGTGCTCGCCGAGTTCTTCGAGCTGCTGGACGTCGCGCTGGACAACGACCTGCTCATCGTCGCCCTCGACCCCGCGCGGGACGAGCACGTGCTCACCTACGAGACCCCGCTGCACGTGACGTCGGAGGAGGACGCCGGCCACCGGTTCGCGCGGCTGCTCCGGTCCAGCGCCGAGGGCTACCACCTCGAGTACCGCAGCAGCATCTCCTCGTCGATCCCGGCGTATCACCTGGTCGTCGACGCCGAGCCGGGCGTGGACATCGCCCGCATGTACCTCAGCACGGACACCGACGCGCGCACCGCCGCGGCCCTGCGGGCGGACCTGCTCGTCCTCGCGCAGCGGCTGGAGAACGAGCGGCGCGCGCCGACCGGCCGCGCGGCGTTCAAGATCCTCGAGCTGCAGATGCAGACGACGCTGCGGTCCCTGGCCGACCTCGTCCGCCGGCGTCGGTGGGAGGCCGCGCAGGCCGGGATCGCCGTACCGCCGGGCCGGATGGTGGTCAGCTCCGAGCTGGGCCACGTCGCCGTCTCCGGGGAGGGAACGGCCGGTCCGGACGGCGCGGTGGACAGCTCCGTCCTGCGCCATCCGGCACTGCAGCCCGAGCAGTTGGCCGCGGCGGCCGACGAGCTCTTCGCCGAGGAGCTCTACTCGTCCGTCGCGTTGGAGAACGACCCGAGCCCCAGCCGCGCCCACGCCTCCTGGCACGGCTGCTCGACACCGACGGCGACCGCCGGTGCCCCGGTCGAGATCCGGGCCGGCATGCTCCTGCGCGACACGACCGCCGCCGGTCCCCGGAGGGTGTGCGAGTACGCGGTGCTCGTCGCGGTCGTCGGGTTCCTGTTCGCGGCGTTCCTCGCCGGCGACCCCTGGCCGTTCGGTGCCGCCAGCCGCGCCCGGCTGGGCACGATCGCCGACGCCGGCGCGGTCATCAGCGTCCTGCTGCTCGTACCCGGCTTCCTCTACACCCGCCTCGGCCTGGCCGACAAGAGGTCCATCTCCGGGCGCCTGCGCGCGCTCCCGCGGGCGGTGGCGAACCTGTGCATCGCCGTGATCGCCATCGTGGCCGCCACGGTCGCGAGCGGGCTCTCCGGCGGGTGGGTGCAGCTGGCGTTCGCGACGATGGTCGTGCTCCCGCTCGCCGCCGCCAGCCTGCTGCTGTACCGGCGGCGCTCGATGAGTGAGACGGCCGAGCTGGTCCGGCTGGGCGCCCCGCAGTGGCTCGCCGACGCCGACGTCGGCCGCGTTCGGGCGGACGCCCGGTTCTTCTCCGTGCTCGGCGGTGCCCGGTGACCGGCTCGACGGTGGGCGGGATGGTCGACACCCCGTCGGCCACCGCCCATGAGCTGGCCGACCTCGCCCGCGCCGGTTACCGGGTGCTGCACGAGCCGTCGATGCAGGTCGAGTTCGAGATCCACCACCTGGTGGACCGACCCGGCGGGCTGGCCGGGATCGTCGCGCGGGACCCGGCCGGTCACGGCTTCGCCGAGACGCTCTCCTCCGGCGCCAACGGCGTGGGCCTGGTGGTCGGAACCCGGATCGCCGACACGCCCGGCCAGGCGTACCGGCAGGCCGGCGCCTCGGTCCGGCTCGACGGCGCCGGCGACGACCACGCGACCTTCCGCGGCTTCGAGCGACCGAACCTCACCTTCCAGCACGAGTCCTCCCAGCTGATCGACGGGGTCATCGCGATCGAGGACGAGCCGAGGCGGATGCTGCTGCGGCACGGGCTGGTGGTTCTCGACACGCTCCGGCACGTCGCCGAGACGGCGCTGCACGCTGCCGACGCGCCCCTGCTCAGCCTGCAGTGCCCGGCCCAGCTCCCGCCGACCAACTCCTTCCAGGAGTCCGCCGACGTGGGCGGCCGGAGGGTCGACCCGGCGCGGTCGGCCTCGATCGCGATCCGGTTCCGGATCGCGCTGGACCGGCCCCGCGCGGACGTCCGCCTCCAGATCGCGGACCGGCTCGCCCGTCACTGCGAGGACCGGGGCCTGGGGTTCTGGCTCGGCGACACCCGCCCGGGTTACCGGACCGGCAACTGGTTCCTGGTCCATCCGCACAACCGGAAGCTGGCGCGGGGGCGGTACCGGCGCGACGCCGACCTGCACAGGGCCGGGAATGCCGCCGACGGCTGCCTGCCCGTCACGTTCGTCGGCCCCGCCCGCCCGGGTACGACGCACGCGATCCTGTCCTTCCTGGGGCAGTATCCGCAGATCGGCGTGCTGGGCTGCTCGATGACCCCGCTCGACGAGCTGGCGTTCCTGAACGTGCAGCTGGCGGTCAGCGGCGCGTCGCGGGCCCGTCTCGCGGCGGTGAACGGCGACATCGCCGACCTGCGCGCGACCAGCGACGGCCTGGCCGAGGCGCTGCCGCGCATCGTCGCCGCGGTGCTGCCGGCCGGGGCCGAGCCGGTCGGCCCACCCACGCGGGAGCACACCGAGCGGCTGGTCGGGCGGGCCGGGGACTACCAGCTGGTGGCGGGCCCCGCGCTCCCGGTCGTCCCGGACAGCGACGTCCGCCGGATCCCGATCTGGATCTCCTGGCAGATGCGCAGGTCCGAGGCCGGGCTCCGGGTACCGCTGCTCGCCCTGCACCGCGCGGTGGACCGGCTGGGGCTGGCGCCGCCCGAGGCCGCGGGGCACCGGTCGGGTGAGTTGAGCATCGAGTACCTGGTCAGCAGCCTCTCGGTGTCGCCGCGCGAGTTCATGCTGGGCGGGCACCAGTAGGTCTTGTCGACGAGGGGCCGAACTCGTCCCCGGCCGTGATCCGTGCGACGGCGACGGCAGCGTCGCGACGGGCGCTGTCACGTCACGTTGGCGCCGAACACCGGCCCGCTCCTGACCGCGGTCGCGACGTCATGGTCCTGCGCACCACGACCACGTCCCGCTCAGACGGATCATCCGGTTCATCGGGCGCAACTCGGTGGCGCCTGCCGGCGGCGGCCGCCTTGGCCGCGACGAACGTCGTGCAGGGCCACACCTGCCGCCCGGCCTGCTCTCGTTCGACGTTGACGAACGAAGCAGGCACCACGATGATGAGTGGACTCGTGTGGCATCATTGGGCATCAGGAGGCCTTCGTGGACGAGTGGACCGTGGTCGCGCACGCCAACGGCTGCAACGACGGGACGTGTCCAACCATCTGGGAGGACGGCGCCGGTCGTGCCGCGGGCGCAGACCCCGCCGATCCGTCCCGAGAGGTCGACATCGAGATCGACGCTCCCACCTGGGCCGTCCTGAAGGCGCAGCTGCGTCCGTGACCCTCGGGGCGCTGTTCGACTCATTCGCCCGCTCGGCGTTCCGCTACGAGTCACGTCCCTTCTATGACGTCGGTGGGGAAGAGGCCGACCGCCTCACGGCCTGGCGGCTCGGCCGACCTCGCCCCGAGCGCAGCGTGCGGACCTCGCCGTGGCTCGCGCGCATCGCGACGACGACTATCGCCGGTAAGAGCTGGGTGCGGGTGTCCGTTCTCGACGACCCGCTGAGCGAGTACCAGCAGTTCTCGCTGCTCGCCTACGTCGAATCGCAAGCGGCAGGCGACCGGATGTTGGTCGTTCGGCGCCGAGACCTGCCCGTCGAAGCGCGCGATCTGGCTGACTTCTGGTTGTTCGATCACGACATGGATTCCGCACATGGCGCGCTCATGAGGTACACGGCGGAAGGCGCGTTCGTCGGAACCGAGCTCGTGAGCGACAACGCCGGCCTCCGCCGGCTCATCGAGGCTCGAGCGCAGTTGATCGAACGGGCTCGCCCGCTCAACGTGTTCCTCGCGGACCGCAACCGTGCACGTGCCTGAGCCCTCCCGTGTCCGACGTCAGCTCGGCGCCGAGCTGGAGGCGGCGCGCACGCTGGCGGGCATCAACCAGCGCGCGCTGGCCGCGCGGCTGTCCGTCTCGCAGAGCCTCGTGTCGCGAGCCGAGAACGGCACACGGCTCCTGCCCCGGCCGGTGGTACAGGCATGGCTCCGGACGACGTCCGCGCGGCCGGACGTCCGCGAGCGTGTCCTCGCCCTCACCGAGGCCGCCCACGTCGACCGGACCTGGGCGGACCAGCTCGCCGACGATCGGCACCTGCAGGACCAGGAGCGTGCGCGCGAGACGATGGCGGCGGTCGTCCGTAGCTTCCACCCGACCGTATTGCCCGGGCTGCTGCAGACCGCCGACTACGTGAGGCACGTAATCCCCCTCGCCGACATCTCGGGGCGCGTCGACCACACCGAAGCTCTGGCCAGGCGTATCGTCCGTCAAGCGGTCCTTCGCGAGGCGGGCCGGCGGTTCGATTTCTTGATCGCGGAGCACGTGCTGTCGTGGGAGCCGGCCCGGGGTGTGCTCGGCCCGCAGTTGGCGCAGCTCGCCGCCGCTCTCGACCTCGACGCTGTCCGCATCGGCATCCTGCCCGCGGGCTACGCGGGCGCCGTGCCGTGGCACAACTTCGTCATCACGTACCCGGCGGACGGGTCGCCCGCTTCAGTCGAAGCCGAGCTGATCCACGGCGGCCAGGAGGTGACCGATCCGGAGTCGGTGGGGCTGTACGAGGCGCTGTACGACCGGATGTGGGAAGCCGCCGTCACGGACGAGGACGCCGTCCGGGCGCGGCTCGCGCAGCGATAGAAGGCATGCCCAGACAAGCGGGTCGTGCAAGGAGAGACGGCGACCGCGCGCTCGCGTGTGCCGTGTCCGACTCCGAGATGCCTCGATGAAGGGCCGTCCGCGGAGGGACGGCGACTGTCCCCGTGGCGAACACGAGCGCCAACCTGATCCAGCCTCGATGAAGAACCGTCGTCGGAACGACGGCAACCGCTAGACGCCGGGGGCGACGCCGGTCAGCCGCCGGAGGAGGGTGATCCCGGAGGTGGTGGCGGTGGGGGTACTTCGCCGGTGCTGATCTGGAGGAGGATGGTTTCGCCGGGTAGGGCGGTGCCGTTGGGGTTTTGTCCGACGACGGTGCCGCGGTCGGCGCGGTTGTCCACGGTGCGGGTGGACACTTTCCAGCCGGCGCGCTCCAGGATGGCGCGGGCGTCGTTCTGGGCGCGGCCGACGACGTTGGGGACCTTGGTTTCGGCGCCGCCTTCGGTGTAGCGGGGGTCGGTCGGCGGCAGCGGCTGCACCGGCTGGCCCTCCGAGCAGGGGCTTCATCGCCCCGTACCAGGTTTCCGCGGGGGTCTTCCCGCCGAAGATGTTCCCGTCGCGGCAGGGGAACGGGGCTCCGGCGCCGTCGCAGAGCGGGCGGGGGGAGTTGGAGTTGTCGAACGTGATCACCGCTCCGGACATCTGCGGGACGACACCGACGAATGCGGCCGACTTGTGTTGTTGGGTGGTCCCGGTCTTCGCGGCGACCGGCCGGTTCCAACCCACCTGCGCGGCGGCAGCCGCCGACGTACCGCCGGGCTGGTCGTCCTTGCTCAACGCGGTCAGCAGGGTGTTCGCCAGCCCGGGTTCCACGGCCTGGTCGCACGGGGGCCTCGGTGACCGGCACGGGTTGGCCGTTGGCGTCGGTGACCTGCATCGATCGGGCTGGGTGGGCACCACTTCCCGCCGCGAGGCCAGCGTCGCCCCGACGTTGGACAGTTCCAGCACGCTGGTCGGGGACACCCCCAGGGTGAAGGAGGCCTGTTTCTGGGCTTTGGTGACCTCGGCGATCGACCGGTCGGTGCGCCGCCCGGTGTTGGGGTCGACGAACGGGGTGGTGGCCAACGACTTCATGCCCAGCCGCACCGCCATGTCGACCACGTCGGGGACGCCGGTGAACTCCTCGAGCTTGATGAACGCCGTGTTCGGCGACTGCGCCAGCGCATCGGTGACCGACAGGTGATCGGCGTAGTTGCCGGCGTTCGCCACCGGGATCGGGCGGCCGTTGCCGTCGACGTAGATCGGTGAGGCGTAGCCGGAGGGGGGCACCGCCATCACGTAGTTGATACCGACCCCCTTCTCCATGGCGGTGGCCGTGGTGAAGATCTTGTACACCGACCCGGCGCCCAGGTTGACCGGCTCATAGGGCAGCCCGTAGCTGGTCTCCTGTTTGCCGGCGTCGAGCCCGAACGTGCGCGATGAGCCCATCGCCAACACCCGATGGTGGTCCTGGCCGGGGGCGACGATGGCCATCACGTCGGCCACGTTCGCCGCATCGGCGGGGACCTCGGCGTTGAGCGAGGCCTTCATCTTCTCCATCACGTCGCGGTCCAGGGTGGTCTTGATGGTGTAGCCGCCGCGCAGGATCTGGGTCATCGGCAACCCGGCCTCGGCCAGGTAGTCGGTGACGTACTTGCAGAAGAACCCGGCATCCCCCGCCCCGATGCACCCGTTGCGCCGCGCCCCCAACGGGTCGACGATCCCCAACGGCTGGGCCAACGCCTGCTGCGCCTGCGCCGCGTCGATCATCCCCTGCTCCTGCATCTGGATGATCACCAGATTGCGCCGGTCCAACGCCGCCACCGGATTGGCCACCGGGTCGAACTGGGTGGTCGAGCGCACCATCCCGGCCAGCAACGCCGCCTGGGCCACCGTGAGCTGGTCGGCGGTGGTGTTGAAATAGGTGCGTGCCGCCGCGGACACCCCGTAGGCGCCGTTGCCCCAGAACACGATGTTCAGGTAGCGGGCCAGGATGTCCTCCTTCGACAACGACCGCTCCATCTGCAACGCGATCCGCGCCTCCCGCAACTTCCGGGCCGGGGTCTGCTCGGTCGCCTTCAACCGCTCCGCCTCGGTCTGCGCCTCCACATACAACAGATAGTTCTTCACATACTGCTGGGTCAACGTCGAGGCACCCTGCACCACATCACCCGAGGCCGAGTTCGCCACCACCGCCCGGATCGTGCCCTGCCAATCCACCCCCTGATGCTGATAGAACCGGCGATCCTCCACCGCCACGATCGCCGCCTTCATCGCCGGGGAAATCCGATCCGCCGCCACCGGATCACGATTCTGATCGAACAGATACGCAATCGGCGCCCCCGCCGAATCCGTGATCGTCGACGTCTGCGGCAACTGCCCCGTCGCCAGATCCGTCGACACACTGTTCACACTGTCCCCGGCCTCGTTGGACACCATCCCCACCGCCAACGCACCCGGAAACGCCATCCCCGCCACCAACACCCCAGCAAGCACACAGAACGCGATCAACAGTGCGACCTGACGGACCACGCCTCGGCTGCGGACCCGGGGCCTCCGAACTCCTCCCGGCCTCACGGGTGGCCGCCGACGACCCGGTCGGAGCGCACGGGATCGCCGAACTGCACCGCTTCGAACTCGAGACCCACCCGGTACTGCAGCGTCAGGCGTCCACTCCCGGCGGGGAACGTCGTCTCGTAGACCGAGTGGTGCCCGGGCGGCACGACGCCGCCGACACCCGACACGCCGTACCGCGAGTCGGTGAGGCGCTCGACCTCTCGACCGTCGTAGCTGGCCGACGGTCCGAGAACCGCGTCCATGTCGTAGGGCGTCGCAGCGTGATTCAGCACCGTCGTGCGGACGACGACGATCGGCGTGCCGCGTCCACCGCCGGGGGGAACCTGCCCCACCGGCGCCGCGACGGCGACGCCGACGCCCGACGGAAAAACGTACTGCTGCCCGAACGCGACCGTGGCGAGGTCCTCCGGACGCTGCTCGCCCGAGGTCGCCGCCGACCGGGCGACCGCCGTGAGGTCGCTGATCCGAACCGGCGGGTGGGAACCCAGCCCCACGCTCGCGCCGACGGCGACGAGGAGTACCGACGCGACGGCAGCGCCAATCCACCTACGACGTGACGGCACACCGTCAAGGATCTCGCTTCTCCTTTGGAGAATTCTTGGATGGTTCTGCGGGCCGCCTGCCGCCATTACGTGATAACCATGATGCAGGCATACAGTGCTCGACCAGCGACCGCCGTCACGTGCCGCCACCTGGGCGGACGGGCCCGGGCCGCGGCGCGGTGCGCTGGTCGGTGAGCTGAGAAACGGGGAAACGGACGGTGCGACGGATGGGTCGACAGCGTGTCAGGATCATCACTTTCCTGACAACGCTCGGTATGCTCGCAATGGCGCCCGCGTGCGCGGGAAAAGCCGATCCCGGCCCGCAGCCCACGGACGGCGGGCAGCCGACGGTGTCGGTTCTCGCCTCGACGCCGAGCCGGCCCGACCACGTCGTCGTCGTGATCCTGGAGAACAAGGACGCGCAGGACGTCGTCGGTTCCGGCTCCTATCTCGGGTCGCTTGCCGAGACAGGGGTGTCGCTGACGGACATGCACGCCGAGACGCACCCGAGCCAGCCGAACTATCTCGCACTGTTCTCCGGCGACACCCAGGGCGTCACCGACGACGCGTGCCCCCAGGAGTTTCGCGCCCCGAGTCTCGCCGGCGAGCTCGGGGCGGCCGGTTACAGTTTCGTCGGTTACGCCGAGGACCTTCCCTCTCCGGGATTCACCGGATGCCGGGCCGGGGGCTACGCACGCAAGCACAGCCCGTGGACGGACTTCGGCGACGTCCCGGCGGAGGCCGGCAGGCCGATGTCGGACATGCCCACCGATTTCTCGAAGCTGCCGACAGTCTCCTTCGTCGTCCCCAATCTCTGCCACGACATGCACGACTGTTCCGTCAAGGACGGCGATCACTGGCTCGCGCAGAACATCGACCCCTACGCGCGGTGGGCCCGCACCCACAACAGCCTGCTGATCCTGACGTTCGACGAGTCGGAGGCGGACGGTGATCGCGACAACCACATCGCCACCGTCGCGGTCGGCGAACGCGTGATGCCCGGCCCGGTGACGGAGAGAACCGACCATTACCGGCTGCTGCGCACGATCGAAGACCTGTACGGCCTCCGGCCGCTCGGGCACAGCGCGGAGGCCGCAAAGATCAGAAGCTTGTGGCAGACGGGGACCTGACCGGCGCTCACGGCGCCGGGTTCCGGTACTGGCCGCGTGCTGCGGCGGGCGCGGGGCCTACGCCGAGGAACGACCGCGCTGCGACACCCGGTCGCCTGCTCCGGGGAGTTCGCCGAGTTCGGACAACCGACCGGCGAGACTGAGGGCGAAAGCCTCGAGATCTTCTGCCAGCTGGATGGTCGCACCGACCAGGACGTGGTCGTCGAGGTCGTTCACGGTTGCCCGAGCGACGTCGGCCTGGTCGAGTGCCGCGCAGATCCGGCTCATGATCCACGACTGCGTGGCGCCGCCGCTCATCCCGTTCCTCACTTCGCTCTGCTTGCCGCGGCTGGTCGGTCCGGCGCTCCGTGCAGAGCGGATCCCGGTCGCCGCTCCTCGCTGGAACGGGACCGGCGCGCGCATCGGTCAGCGGGCCGGTCCCGTGTCCGTGGGGGAGCGGACAGCCCTGTCATCGACACCTTCGCGCCCGGCACTCCCGCGGTGATCAATTGCTGGTACCTCCGGATGTCGATGTCGGGGCGCTCTGACGTCGCAACACTCCGCGTACCCGTGGTGCGGCACAAGGCCGGAACCTACGCAAAGCCGCCCGTGTGACCCTTGCCCGGTCGGCTGCATCTGAGCACCATGAGCGCGGTGAAGAGCGTCGGTCGGCACACCCCCGGATGATCTGCCGTGATCACCGAGGACCCGGTGTCGACGGGTCCGAGCAGCTGTCTCATGACCATCCAGCAGGCGAGCAGCCTGTTGACGGTCCCGGTGTCCACGTTGCGGTCGTGGGAGCGGCGCTACGACCTCCCGACGACGTCGCGCACGAGCGGCGGCCACCGCCGGTACACCATGGTGGCGATCGACGAGCTCCGGCTCATGCGCGACGAGATCGCCCGAGGCAAGCGGGCCGCGGACGCCGCAGCCAGCGCGCGGCTCCTGCTGCAGCCGGCTGAGCCGGCTCGCCGCTTCATCGACGCCTTCCTCGACGCCGCGCAGGCGATGGAGCCCGGACGGATCCGAACGAGCCTGGACGACGCCACGGACGAGCTCGGCCTCGGTCCGACGATCGACGAGGTCGTGATGCCGGCCATGCGCCGGGTCGGGCGGTGGTGGGAGACCGGACGGTGCGGCGTCGGCCACGAGCACCTCGCGACCGAAGCCGTGCGCAACTGGCTCGGGAAGATCACGGCATTCGCGCCGGAGCCGCGGCGACTCGCGCCCGTCGTCCTGGCGTGCGGACCACGCGACTCCCATACCTTGGGAATGGAGGCACTGGGCGCGCTCCTCGCCCACGCGGGCCGACGGTGTTGCGTGCTCGGCGCCCGGACCCCCGTCCCGGCCGTGGTCGCCACCGTCGAACGGGTGAGACCGGCAGCGGTGGTCGTCGTGTCGCACCTGTCGATGGGCCGACGCTCCGCCATGGAGGCCGTACGAACCGTGGCCGCGCTCGGAGTGCCGACGTTCTACGCCGGCAACGCGTTCATCTCGACCTCCACCCGCCACCGCATTCCCGGCATCCATCTCGGCGACAGCCTGAGCGACGCCGTGCGCGTCGTGGAGACGGCACTGGCCGGGTGAGCGAGCGACCGGGCGGTCGTGCTCAGATCCGCGCCGCCGTGACGTCCTGTGGCCGCGGTGGACTCCTTGGCCGCGGTGAAGTCCTGAAAAGCCTGGTAGGCGCGGGGGCCGTACATGGTGGCCGTGCCGCCGTTCATGAGGATGGCCACCCCCATGGTCTCGGCGACCTCGGCGGCCGTCGCGCCGCTGCGGGCGGCCCCCTCGGCGTGCGCCACGATGCAGCCGTCGCACTCACGGGTCACGGAAATGGCGAGCGCGATGAGCTCCTTCGTGCTGGTGCTCAGTGCGCCCGGCGCGAGCGCGGTGCTGTGCAGTTGGCCGAAGGCACGGTAGGTGTCGGGTATCGCCCGGCGCAGTTCCCGCCCCAGCGTGCGTGTCTCCTCGCGGATCGCGATGGTGTCCATGGTCGGTTGCTCCTCGTGGGCGGGCTGTTCACCGGGGTGGTCCCGCCTGCGTTCAGCCTCCTCTCTGTCCGCGACCCTCGGCAGAGGTCGACCGGCCTGATCGAGGCGCCATCCTGCACGGATCTCCGGGCCTTCGGCCCCGGCGGTCGATGTCTCCGTCAGGCGACGACACCACCGCAGCCGGCCTCACGAGACGGACCCGCCCGCTCGTTCCTTGCCTGCTCCAACCGTGCGTGTCCCTCGACGTCCCCGACGAGGGTCGCGAGGCGCACCACCGCGCAGGGATACCGCTCCCACCGGTGGGCGTGGGCAGGATGGCTGCACCAACCGTGCTGGTCAGGCTGGTGTCCCTGTCGAAGACGATCGACCACGTCGGCGCCCTGTCGAGACGTGGCCAGCTCGGCCACGAACGTCCGGAACACCTCCGCCGAACGAGGACCATGGGCATCAGACGACATGACCGGACCACCAACCACGAGACGAACAAGAAATGCCGTACTCATCACGGGGTCCCGGTGATGCGACCGTCGACATTACTCCGGCTCGATCTGACGGCTACCGCAGCGCGCGGGACATGCGCCGAGCGGTCCACCGGCTGTGACCCCCCGGCTACCGGTCGGTTCAGGCTGCCGGGTTCGAGCTCCGGCGCCGCCCGCGGTCGGACGCCGTCGCTCGGGCTCGTGCGACTGCATCCCGGTGACGCCGGCGAAACGCGGGCTCGTCGTAGGGGGTTGTGCATCGGCATCCCGCGTCCCCGACGATGACATCCCCACAGCGGTCGCAGATCGCGACCGTCACATGACGGTCGCAGATCGCGACCGTCATGTGACGAGCCGAAGGTGGAGGCTGCTCGCGCTGGGATTCCATGGCACCGCCCGGTGGTATCGACACGGGTCGCCGGGGTCTCGAGCGGTTGACGGGTGGAGTGTCTCACATCCGCGCCGAGTCGGCGGGCCCAGATAGGCGCTGCGCAGGCGAGATTCGACGTGCGGGCGGGCGGTACCCCGAGGAGTACCGCCCGCCTGTCGCGCGATCGTCCGGGATCCAACGTGCACTGCATGTCGTGTTGATGGCCTCGGCGTCCGGCTCCGGCGGAGGCGGACGCAGGCCCACGACGAGGTGCCTCCGCGGCGTGCTGTGCGTGAGGGCCCGATCTTCGCGCACGGAGTCCGGCCCGGGGGGAACGGCGCTTCTCCACCGCACCGCACCTGGCCGAGCAGGAGTCCGTGCCGTTGATCCTCGGACCAGCACCCTGCCAGATCAAGCACAGGGGTCCGGTGCACCGATTCAGCCGTGACGAGCGTCATTGCGCGGATTGAACTGGCTCGACGGCGGTACCCCGCGGGGTTGCCGCGAGCACGCGCATGCGGCGCGACAGCGTGTGTCGTCCGCGAAGTCCGGCGTGTTTGAGCCACGGTCAAAAAGGGGTCTCCCGGGTAGCGCCCCCAGACCTCGGTCGCCTCCAGTGCGTGTGCACGACCAACCGGAGAGATCGATGGCTGATGGAGATTCATTCTCGGGAACGCGCCGGCTCCGCCTCCAGCGGGACAGCGACGGGTGCAGCGGAGGTCCGAGCAGAACAGAACGTCGGGGATGTCGGGATCGGCGGTTGGGCAGCTCGACGGCTCGCCGTCGTCGAGCAGGCGGGTGGCATCTGCACGCGTTGCGGCCGCACCGGCGCTGACACGGCGTTCCGTACCTGGGAGAGTGCGGAACTCCTCGCCGCGCACACCCGTTGCGTGGTGGGTCTCGGCCCCGTGATCGCCACTCCCACTCGATGACGCGGCCGGCGAGTCCACGGCCGGTGTCGAGACGGAGAGTGCCCACCGCAACCCCGGCCGGGGAAGCGCCGTGCGTGCTTCCCTGAAGGTCGGCCCGCCCGACCCGGCGGAGCGCCGGACCGAGTACGAACACATGGTCCCGCTGCACGCGAAGCATGCCGCGCTGCCGGAAGGACACGCCGATCGTGAGCAGTTGCGAGGCGACCTGATTGCCGGCTACCAGCCGCGTTGCCCGACCGAGCGAGCTTGCCCAGCGGCTCGGTGTCGACCTTGAGGTTGTCATCGAGGGGCTGGCGGCCCAGGGCGCGGGGCGTACCTGCTCCCTCGACGAACCGGATCTGAACGGCGACGGGTCGGGCGATCGACGCCGGTTCAGCAGCGCGCTGGGGCTGCACGAGGAAGAGTTCGACCTGATCGAGCACCGCCAAACCCTTGCCCCGCTGGTCGCGGCGCTGCCTGATCGAGAACGGCGAATCCTGTTGTTGCGGTTCTTCGACGGACTGACCCAGGCGGAGATCGGTGAGCTGGTGGGAATCTCCCAGATGCACGTGTCACGCCTGCTGACGCGAACGCTGACTCGGCTGCGTCGCCAGCTGCTCGCCGACGGGCCGGCCGAGGGGACCATGGCTGGATAACGTAGATCCGTGCATCGGACGGTCAGCACCTCGACGAGATCCTCGCTGGTCATCGCGTTCATGCGGCTGCCATCGTGTCGAGCGCACGCCGCGGCTGCAGTAGTGCTGCACCACACGTCGAACTCGTCAGATCGGCTTCCCGTGCGCCGCTGAAAAGGCCGAAACGGGCGTAGGGTCAGAGACGTCGGGAGCATCTCGCACGTGGGTGGTCAAGCCCGCGTCGTCCTCGATGAAAGCCCAGACCCGGCGCTTCTCCTGCCGGGGTAGAGCATGCCCTGCCGCAGCGAACAGCGACGCGTACGTCGTCGATCCCCGCTTATCCCACGATCCACTTACCGAAAGGACGTGAACGATGACCGCGCCCACCGGCCAGTTCGTCGACATCGCCAAACGCAGCCAGGAGGCGGTCACCACCGCCGTACAAACCTGGGCCGACACCGTGCAGAGCTTCGCGGGCAAGCTGACCTCCGGTCAGTCACAGATGCCCGACCTGAAGGACGTCGTCGACCAGTACTTCGACTTCGCCGAGAAGGTCTTGGCCAAGCAGCGCGAGTTCGCCCAGCAGTGGGCGTCGGCCACCACGAAGGCCTCCGAGGCCGTCACCGAGCAGGCCCAGCGCGCCACCCAGTCGGTGGTCGCGCGCACCGCGAACGGCACCGAAGCCGTCGTCGACAACGCCGCCGAGACCGCCCGCGCCGCCGGAACGACCTGACCCTTCGCAACGCGTCGACCATCCCGTCAGCGGCTGCCGCGCCCGCGCTGTCATCTGTGATCGCGGGTTCTACAGCTACTGGCGGCGGGCGGCCGCGGCGAGCGGGGCGGCGCTGCTGTGGCGAGGCCTCGTCCTCGGCACGGCCCCCGGTGCTGCGGCTGACGACCCCGGAGCCTGATCGGGGAGGATGAGGCGGTGCCGCCCTCTCCCGCGTCGCGTCCGGCCTCCCAGCGCTGGTACCAGGAGCGCCCGTCGGACTACCCCTGGGAGCAGGACGGTCTTGACCACGTAAGACGCCTGATGCCCGCGGCCGAGCCGTACCGCGCCTGGGCCACGTTCTCCTTCACTGCGGCCTCCGGCCGGATTCACGAGTGCGACCTCCTGATCGTCACTCCCGGCGGCCTCTACCTCGTAGAGCTCAAGGCTCACCCCGGCCGCGTGGTCAACCACGACGACACGTGGCGTTTCACCGAGCCCGAGACGGGCCGGATCAGGACCCTGCGCAACCCGTTGCACTTCACGGACCTGAAGAGCAAGGACCTCAAGTCACGCCTGGAGTGGGCGGCGCAGCGGCTCAAGCGGCACAAGCTACGGATCCCGCGGGTCGAGCCGGCCGTGTTCCTCTCCGACCCCGGCCTGCGCTCGCGGCTCGACGAGGTGCAGAGCGTGCGCGTTTACGGCCGCGACGACGCCGCCGTCGGGGTGCCGTGGATCTGGCGGGACCTGCTCGCCAGGCCGCCCCAGCGCGAGCACCAGCGCGTCACGCCGGCGTTCTCCCGCGAGCTGCCCGATCTGATGAAGGCGATCGGCGTCACGGCGTCGGTCGCCCACCTGCGCTTCGGCGACGACTGGACGCTTTCCCCGGAGCTGCTCGACGCCGGTCCGATGTGGGAGGACCGGGCCGCCGAGCGGCGCGACATCGTCCACGAGACGGGACGGGTGCGGATCTACCTCACCCAGATGCAGGCGAGCGACGACCAGCGGCGCGCGGTCGAGCGGGCGGCCCGCCGCGAGTACCAGGTCCTTCAGGGCATCACCCACCGCGGGATCGCGCAGGCGGTGCAGATTCGCGACCACCACGGCAGCCCGGCCATCCTGTTCCACCACGACCCGGCGGACCTCCGGCTCGACTCCTACCTCGCGGTGCACGGCGAACGGCTCACCCGCGAGGTCCGGCTCGACCTCGTGCGCCAGCTCGCCGAGGCCGTCCGCTACGCCCACAGCCGCTCGCTCTACCACCGGGCGCTCGCGGCCCGGTCGGTCTACGTGTCGGCCGGCAAGGACGGGGCGGACCCCGTGCTGCGGGTGATCGACTGGCAGGCCGCCGCGCGCGACTTCGAGCAGACGGTCAGCCCGACACTGGGCGTGACCTCGCTCGGCACCGACTACGTCGGTGACGCCGCGGACGTCTACCTCGCGCCGGAGTTCGGCTCGCCCAACCCCGACCCGGTCGACCTGGACGTCTTCGGGCTCGGAGCGGTCGCGTACCTCGTCCTCACCGGCAGGCCACCGGCCGCGGGCCGCAGCGCATTGATCGACCGGCTCGCCGCCGACGGCGGCCTGCACCCCTACGGCGTCGACGACACGATCACCGACGCGCTCGACGCGCTCGTGTTCGCGGCGACGCGCAGCGACGTCGGCGAGCGCCTCGACTCGGCGGAGACGTTCCTCCAGCGCCTCGACACCACCGAGGAGGAGGTCGCCGAGCGGGAGCCGGTGCCGGGGGAGGACCCGCTGACAGCGACCGCCGGGCAGATCCTCGACGGCGACTGGGAGGTCCGCCGCGTGCTCGGCACGGGGGCGACGGCGCGAGCCCTGCTGGTGGAGCGGCTGACCGACGACGGCGAGGCGCACGAGGCGCGCGTGCTCAAGGTCGCGCTCGACGAGGACAAGGCCGCCGCGCTGCGCGCCGAGGCGCGGGTCCTGGACGAGGTCGGGGGCGGGGTCGTCGTCCGCAGGCTGGACGGCCCGCGGTTGCTCGGCGGGCGGACCGTCCTGGACCTGCAGTATGCGGGCGGCGAGGACCTCGAGGGCGGCACCCTCGGTACCCTGCTGCGCGCCGAGGGGCGCCTCACCTACCACCAGCTCGAGCGCTTCGGCAACGACCTGTTCACCGCGCTGGACCAGCTCGCCGCCCGGGGCGTGCGCCACCGCGACCTCAAGCCCGACAACTTCGCCGTGTACGAGCGCGCCGACCGATCCAAGCAGCTCATGCTGCTCGACTTCTCGTTGGCCGAGGCGTCCGAGCGCGACGTCGGAGCGGGGACCCGGGGCTACCTCGACCCGTTCCTGGGCACGGCGCGCCGCCCGGTGTTCGACGACCACGTGGAGCGGTACGCGGCCGCGGTGACCCTGTACGAGATGGCCGCCAACGCGCGGCCCGTGTGGGGTGACGGCACCACGGACCCGCGCACCACTACGGACGAGACGCCGACGATCGCCGCCGAGCTGTTCGAGCCGGCGCTGCGCGACGAGCTGGTCGCCTTCTTCCGGCGGGCCCTGCACCGCGACGTCGACCGCCGGTTCGACTCCGTGGCGCAGATGCACGCGGCGTGGCGCGACGTGTTCATCGTGTCCGACGCCGCCGCGCCGGCGACCACGCCGGACACCGTCGGGCTCGACCCGCGCTCGCTGGAGGAGTCCCGGGAGGCCGCCGCGCAGGCCGCCCGGCGCGACACCCCGCTGGAGGCCGCCGGGCTCTCGCCCCGGGCCGTGTCGGTGGCCCAGTCCTTTGGTGCTTCCACGGTCGGCGAGCTGCTGGATGTGCCGCTGCATCAGATCGCGCGGGCGCGCGGCGCGGGGGCGGTGATCCGCAAGGAGATCAACCGGCGGCACAAGCAGTGGGCCGCTCAGCTCGCGGTCGCGGTGGCGGCCGTTCGCGACGACGCCCCGTTCGCGGTCGACGAGCTGGTGACGCTGCTGCTGCCGACGACGGGCGGCGGGGTTCGAAGAAGGCCGACGTGGCGCGGTTGACGCTCGCCCTGCCCGGTGAGCCCGACACACCGCCGCCCTGGATCCCGCAGACCGAGCTCGCGCGCCGGCTGGGCATGGCGCAGCCGTCGGTGTCGCGTCACCAGAAGGCCCTGTTCGAGGAGTGGGCGGAGACTCCGTGGCTGGAGCAGGTCCGCGACGAGCTGGTGGAGCTGCTCGCCGCCGCCGGCCGGGTGTCGGTGGCCGGCGAGCTGGCCGCCACCCTGCGCGCCCGCCGCGGTACGGCCACCGCCGAGCCCGACCGGGCGGCGGCCTTCGCGTCCGCGGTCGTCCGGGCCGCGGTCGAGGCCGAGATCTGGTCGGGTCTGCACGCCGACGACGAGGAGATCCGCGACCGCGGCCCGCGCCTGGCCGTGCAGCGACGGGGCGACAGCGTCCTGATCGCCCTGGAGTCGCTGCCCGGTACGGACGCCCCGAGCGCGGCGGAGCTCGCTGACTACGCCCAGCAGCTGGGCCGCCGCGCCGACGAGCTGGCCGGAACCGAGCCGATGCCGGGTCGCGGAGCGGTCGTCCGTGACCTGCGCGCGGTCGAAGCACCGGAGGGCCTGCCGCCCCTGGCCGACACCCGGCTGGTGGCACTGGCCGCCGCGGTGTCGCACCACGCGTTGGTGTCGTCCCGGCTGGAGATCTACCCGCGCGGCCTCGACCTGGTCACCGCCCTACGCGCTGCGCAGGCAGGCGCAGGTGTGCGCCGCAAGGTCGGTGTCACGGTGGACGACCTGCTCGGCCGGGTACGCGCGCGTTTCCCCGAGATCCTCGTGCCGGACGGGCTCACGCACGTGCGGGTGGAGGAGGCGCTGCAGGAGGCCGGCTTCGTGCTGGACTACGACATCGGCCAGGGTCGGTTCTTCCCGCGTGAGCGCGAAGTGGCGCGCCGTTCGCTGTCGGTCAGCAGCACGACGCTGGGCCGGAGCTTCGTCAGCGGGCTCGACCCCCACGAGGCGATGCGGGCCCGCCTCACCTCGGCGGTGGAGCGCGGCGGGTTCCTTGCGCTCACTCTGCGCGGCCGCCACCTGCCCGGCGCCGCCGAGGCGCTCGCGGCGGCATACCCGGTCCGGCCCGTCGACGTCGGGGCGGTGTTCCTGGAGCAGCTGCGCGCGCTCGTGGCGGAGCGCGGCCAGGACTGGGACAAGGTGCTGACCGTGGACGCCCGCTTCACCCAGACCGGGCACCTGCCCCGCGGGCTCGCCTCGTACGTGCGGGCCGCGTGGGATCAGGTGCGCGACCGGCTCGCCGAGCACGGCGACGACCGCACCGTGCTGTTCCTGCACGACGCCGGCCTCGTCGGGCGCTACGCGACCGCCGGTGGGCAGGAGCTGCTCGTCGGCCTGCAGGCCGCGGCCCGTAGCCCAGCGGCAGCGCCGCACGGGCTGTGGCTGCTGTGCCCGGGCGACTCGGCCGCGGCCACGCCCCACCTCGACGGGCTGATGGTGGAGGTCACCGAGGTCTCCGAGCGCCTGGTGCTGGACGGCGACTTCCTCGACGGACTGCGCGCAGGGCGTCAGCCGACGTCGCCTGACGACGTGGCACCTGATCGAGCTGTCCAGCGGGCCGAGCTGCAAGCGGAGGCGGAACCCACCTACGAGTCTCGGCCGGCCAGCCGGTCGTACGACTTCAGTCGATGCCACGCTTTGTCGACGTGTTGCTGCGGGAAGGTGGAGGCTTTGCGCTGGTTCCACGAGCGGACGTACCCCACCGCGCGCTCCGCGTCCGTCAGGACCGCGCCGTCCTGCCTCGCCGCGAAGAGTACGGTCGCGAGCAATTCCATGCCGTATGCGTTCTCCCAGCCGCGAATGAGGGAGAGGACGAGGTCGACCGAGTCCTTGACGTCGGGTCGGTTCGACTCGAGCCAGGCCCGCGCTTCGTCCTCCGCTCCTGGCAGTACCTCGACGGGGTCGAGAGCCAACACTGCGCGGCTACGGTCGCCGTAGCCACGAATATAGTGGCCTTCCAAAGCCTGCAGGACCGGGTTGAGGTTCTCGGCGTACGGCCCGTACCGGCCCTTGGCGTACCGGAGCCTCAGGGGTTGGCCGGCCTCCTGTAGCAGGTACATCAGCTTCTGGATCTCCAGGAGCGATGCACCGGGCCTGGCGAGCTCGAAGCGCTCGTGCAGCGCGGCTCTCGCGTACTGCCCGACCGCGGTGAGCAACGCGGCTCGTCCGTAGGTCATCGCCGGCTTTGGCGTGGCGACGTCGCGATTGACGGGGTCGGCGAGCACCATGCTCAGGTCGTCAACTCCAAGCTCGGGCCAGACGACGACGGGGGCGGCAGGCTACCGGTGCCGGTGGGACAGCCGGTCACGGGCGCGGATCGTTCGGGGTGGGGCCGGCTTCGTCCCCTGATCCGTTCGCAGTGCTCCGGCGGTACTCGGCGACCAGCCCCAGCAGGAGGTCGCGCACGGCCTCGTCGTATACCGCCAGCTGTTCGAGTTCGTCGAGCATCGCGACATACCGGGCAACGTCGTCCGGGTCGTTGTAGTAGGCCGCGCCACCGACCACACCGACAACCACGGTCCGCGAGTCGTAGACATCGAACCCACACGGCGGGAAGACGGCCGCCGGCGCACCCCACGGGATGACACCAAGGCGGACGTTCGGGCGCCGCGACACGTCGACGAGGTGTTCGAGCTGTGCTGCCATCACCTCGGGTGAGCCCGCCGGACGCCAGCCCAGCGCGCCCTGTGTAAGCAGGAAGGTGAACCTGCGCTCGTTGTCGGCGAGGAGGTCGGCGCGCCGTAGCCGGGCTGCCGTGCGGGCATCCACGGCGTCGGCGGGCAGATCTCCCGAGGAGAACACTGCGCGCACGTATGGCTCGGACTGCAGTGCGCCGGGGATGAGCAGCGGGTGGAACACCGCGATGTGCCGGGCACTGCTCTCGTTGCGTAGTACCCGTTGCTCGTGGGCAGCTCCGCGGCTGACCCCCACCCGCGCCGGCGTGGTCGCCCGATGCTGGTCTTGCCGATCACGAGCGAGCGCCACGAGCCGTTGCCGCACCCGGGACGACGCCCCGAGCGCTCGCGCGTAACGCTCGACATCCTCCGGGCTCGGGGTCAGCCGTCCCGACTCCCACCGCGACACCTTCGACTGGGAGAAGCCGTCGCCGGCGCGCCGCGCCGCGTCCGCGCCAGAGAGGCCGGCGTCGTCGCGCAACCGTGCCAGGAGTTGAGACAGCTCGTCGCTGCCGACCCTGGTCCGTGCAGCCGGCATCGGTCAGGCGGCTCCGCTCGTTCGGTGGTACTGCGGATGCCTTGCCCACCAACTGGTGAACGGCTCGGCCTGGCGCCACAGCAGGCCGGCGACCGTCCGGAACAACGCGCCGCGATCGTCGTCGGACACTGGCTCTGCACCGACGAACCTGCCACCGGCGTCGTACTGCATCTGCACGACCAACTTCTGGTCGATCACCCAGAAGTCCCCGACGGTGACCAACTCGTGCATGAGGTCGGCAGCGGCCGGTTCGACGATTCTCACGTCCTGCCCGGCCTGCACGTTGTAGGCGTAGCCCCACTCGCAGGCGTAGCGGAGGTAGTCCGACAGCGGCGTGCTCAGAACGTGCACGTTGCGCCAGGCGCGGCCGGAGTCGACGAGCGCCCGCAGGTGTTCAAGCCACGGCCCCTTCCGCGGTGCCGTCGGCTCCGCCTCGCCGGCAACGTACCGCCGGAAGTCGTCGCCGTCGGATCCGACGTCGTAGCGGTCCAGGGTCTGCACCCGCAGCAGGTCGAACGTGTGCCGCTCGTCGATCAACTCGCCCAGCTCGGGCAGGCTCAGCACCGTCACACCTCGGGAAGCAGGGATCGAGGAACGATCACCATCGTCTCGCGCGCCGGAAGGCCGAGCTCCGCTAGGAGCGCCGCATCGGCGCGGTCGCCCTGGATCGCCAGCCGGCCGTCGTCCAGCTCATAGATCCTCGGGCAGTCGATCCCGTTCGTGCACGAGTTGCGCAGCAGCTTCCCGACCTTCATCGGTTCTCCCTCCGTCGCGCGCTCCCGGTTCGCACGAGTCTCCCCACCAGCCCCGGCATCAGTCAAGGTCCAGGCTTGCATGATGCACCGCTAATAGATGAATAATGCCTACGGCGACCGGTACTGCACGGCCGGCCGCTTCGAGACCTCACGGAAGGACCGGCGCAGTGACACAGCACGACGTCGCGGTGTTCGCGGTGCACACGACCCGTCCCGACGAGGGCGCCGGCGCCATCGAGGTGATCTTCACCGACGAGCGCTCGGCCCGGGCCTACGCCCGGACCCGGTCCGACGACTGGCGGATCACCAGCGCGTCGGTCACCCGGTACACCCTCGGCCAGCTCGGCACCCGACATCCCGTCGCCTGGTACCAGCACGGCGACGAGCAGGACATCCGGGCGGCCCGGCCGGATCACCGCTTCTACCCGACCGATCACCCCTGCGACGGTCCCGACGGCCACGCCGCTGCCACACCGGCCGGCGTGTAGTTCCGGAGGCCGGTCGCGGGGCCAGGAGCTGCTCGTCGCCCTGCAGGCCGCGGCCCGCAGTCCCGCCGCCGCCCCACACGGGCTGTGGCTGCTGTGCCCGGGCGACTCGGCGGCGGTCACGCCGCACCTCGACCGGCTGATGGTGGAGGTCACCGAGGTCTCCGAGCGCCGGGTGCTGGACAGCGATTTCCTTGACGGGCTGGGAAGCTCGTCGAGCACTGTCGCGTGAGCGAAGCCGTGATCCTTTTTTTTTTTTTTTTTATATATAAAAAAAAAAAAAAAAAAAAAAAAAAAAAAAAAAAAAAAAAAAAAAAGATGACCGAGGCCATCTTTCGGGAATGCCAGGACAAGCTCGGGAAGGGATGGTGGCGGAGGCGAAGCAGTACACCGGGCGAGTCATCCGGGACGACCGATTCTGGTTGATCCACGTGCCGGAGATCGATCGGTTCACCCAGGCCCGGCACCTGCGCGAGGTGGGAGTCGATGGCCCGCGACCTCATCGCCGTCACCCGGAGGAGGTCGACCGAACTCGTTCGGCCTCGACGCACGCCCGAGGCGCCGGCGACAGATCGTCGATTGTCGTCGGCAGGGCGCGTCTCGCCCCGTACGATGACGCTGTGACCTCACGGAGCCACTCGGCACTCCGGAGCACAAGGACTACCTGACCGCGGCGGGCCCGGGAAAGCTCCGGAGTGATGCAACCGCCTGTCCTCGCGGCCTCGACTTCGCCGAGGTCGAATCGTGGCTGAAAGAGACGATTGAGGCAGGCAACGTGAGCGCTGACACAGACAACGGGTTTCCCCGTTACGCATGGGTGAGGGTCGGAAGCCGGGTCTACGAGGCGCGCCTGAGCAACTCGGGTCTCGGCCAGTACAAGGGCTATCCGATCCACGACCACGAAGCTCCCGAGTGGCTGGCGTGAGCGCTTTCGAGGTACGGGTCGAATGGCTCGATGCACCCGACGTCAGCACACCGGAGCTGGCGGCGACGTGGGCGAGGTACGAGGTCTGGGTAGACGATCGTTGCGTGACGCAGGTGGAGTCGGATTCCACCTTTCGGCGCGGCGTGTACGGGTCCCTGTACCCACTGGCGGAGTGGCTCGTCGCGAACTGGTGGTTCCTCACCAAGAGTGTGCGTCCGTCCGCCACGTCCCGTCGTTACTGGACATGGCTCAACGTCCAGCGCCAGAGTTGGCTTCGCAACCACAACATGCGCGGTGCGGGAAACGGCATGGCCTGGCCGGACGTCACGGTGGTGCCTGAAGGTGCGATGACCTCCATCAAGTGGTCTGCCGACCGCGGAAGCGTTCTTGGACCGGTGCGGTTCATGTCTTCCGGTCATGCTTATGTGAACGCCCAAGTGATGCAGACCGGGCTTGCGCGGGTTGTCGGATTACACTGGAGCGGCTCGCCGAGTCGGGACTGTACAAGACACGCCTCGCCGAAGACTGGAATGCGCTCGGACACTTGGACGACGGGGAAACGGAGTTTTGCGTAACGGCCGCCCGGCTGGGTCTCGACCCGTTCGACGTGTCTGACCAGCTCGCTGACGAAATCATCCAGGAGGCCGGGGAACTCCCCGCCGAGTTGGCTGACGATTTCTTCGACAGCGTCGACCCGGCAAGACTCGGGCAGGCGGCCAAGATGGGCGCGTCGGGCAGCGCGGGTGGCAGAGAGGGCCTCCGGTCGGGCGCGGTCCGATCTCCGAACCTTTGACGCAGCCGTAGCGGATGCTGGTTCTGTGGCATCGGCCCCCGAGCGCGTCTGGGAGACCGGTTACCAGATGGCGCGCAGTGTGCGACGCCGACTCGACCTCCAGGATCTGACTCTATTCGATCCGTCACCGTGGATAGCGCTAGGCGCCGTGGCTGAGGATTCAGCAGGTATCCAAGGAGTAGCCGCCACCAAGAATCACCGGTTGGGGCTTGTACTCGGCGACCCATTGATGAGCACGTTGAGCCGACGCTTCGCACAGGCCACCGCACTGGGGCACACGCTCGCCCGACCTGGGCAAGGAACGTTCCTGTTGTCGGCCGCACACAGAGATGACGGGCAGGTGGCCCGGGCCTTCGCCGCCGAACTCCTGGCACCGGCCGCAGGTATCCGGCAGTTCCTCGACCGCCTGGGCAGCCAGGACGACCTGGCTCTTGAGTCCACTGCACGGCACTTCCGCGTCTCCCCGATTCTCATTCGTCACCAGTACGACAACCAGGTGGCACGCACGTCGTAGCGCCCTACGACTGCGCCTGCCTCATCGGCTTCTGGCGTACAAACCCGCGCGGCCTAGCCTAGCCTAGGCTAGGCTAGGCTAGGCTAGGCTGTCCTGTCCTGTCCTGTCCTGTCCTGTCCTGTCCTGTCCTGTCCTGTCCTGCCCTCAAGGCGCTTCCAGGACGGCCGCTTACGAGTCGGCCAAAGCAACCGGCGGCTTTACCGAGTGCCTGTGCACCGACCCGCCACGGAAGCTGGACGTCCAGGGCCGGCCCTACGGGTTAATTGACTCCGCCACGTCCGCTGCCCACTCGATCAACCGTTCTGGTTCACCAGCTCGAGTCTGCGCACCTGTGGGGCCCGCAGGGCAGCTCTCGTCGGGATGGGTGCGCCTTCGATGCAGGAGGCCGGGCCGAGACGTGATCGTCGAACGGCTTCATCGTCCGCACGGTATCGCACGGACGGTCGGATTCGGTCGGATCCGACCGTGCGCGCCCGGGCATCACGCGAACGATCCCTGACCAGTGTCTTGGCTGGTCAGGGGCCGTTTCGGCTGGTGGCCGCAGGTGATGGTTCGAACCAACGTAGGCTGTGCCGACGGTTTTACAGACCTGCGCCTGCAACGCGCTGACCTGGGCCTTTCGCCGCGGGCCGGTGGATTGTTCCGCTCATTTGCCTCGGACGGTCGGCGACGACTGGTGAGGGCTGTTGACGGCTGGGCTCGACGCCAGGATCACCGCTGCGACGTGACGGTTGTGGTGGGGTGAGACGTGGGCTGGATCTTGCCGGTGATTGGGTGCCGTCATCGTCGTGCTGGTGGGATGATCGGCAGGTGACGGCGGGTGGTTCCCTGGCTACGGACGAGTGGGACTTCTTCGTCTCCTACACCGGCGCGGACACCGCATGGGCGGAATGGATCTCCTGGCAGTTGGAGGCCGCCGGCTACCGGGTCCTGGTGCAGGCCTGGGACCTCGTCCCGGGCACAAAATGGGCGGAGCGGATGCAGGCCGGCCTGACCCGCGCCACCCGCGTGATCGCCGTCCTGTCCTCCGCGTACGTGGCCTCGTCCCGGTTCACCGCGGCCGAATGGCAGTCGGCGTGGGCGAGCGATCCGGACGGTGCGCTGCGCCGGTTGATCCCGGTCCGGGTCGCCGATTGTGATCGGCCCGGCCTGTTGGGACAGGTCGTGGGTGTTGACGTGTTCGACGTCGCGGAGGCCACCGCCACGCAGCGGCTACTGTCGGCCATCGCGGACGCCCTCAAGGGCCGGGCAAAACCTGCGACCGCGCCGCCCTTTCCTGGGGCGGCGGGTACAGCGTTCACGGCTACGGTCACGGTCCGTCCCCCGTTCCCGGGGGCCTTGCCCGCGGTCTGGAGTGTGCCGTTGCGGAACCCGAACTTCACCGGCCGCGTCGGCGATCTGACCGCCCTGCAGGCCGGGTTGGCGGGCGCGGCGACGATGACCGTGCAGGCTGTGCGCGGCATGGGAGGGATCGGCAAGACCCAACTGGCGATCGAGTACGCCTACCGGTACGCGGGCGACTATGACCTGGTCTGGTGGTTCAACACCGAGCAGGCCACCGCGATGGCCGGCCAGGTCGCCGCGCTGGGAGAGCGCGCTTGGCCTGCCGGAGTTGACCGACCCCGACGCGATGCGCCTCAACGTGGTGCTGGAGCTGCGGCGGCGGACCCGCTGGCTGTTGATCTTCGATAATGCCGAGACCCGTGACCAGGTCAAGCCTTTGCTGCCGGGCGGGATCGGCCACGTGCTGATCACTACCCGGCGGGACGGATTCCGAAGCTGGGCGGCGTCGTGGACCTGGACCTGCTGGACCGGCTCGACGCGGTGCGCCTGCTGCGGCGCGGCAGCCCTCATCTGACCGAGGCGGATGCTGGTCGGATCGCCGACAGGTTGGGGGACCTGCCGCTGGCGTTGGACCAGGCCGCCGCCTACCTCGATCTGACCGGCATGAAACGCTGGCCGACTACCTTGCCCTGCTGGATGTCCGTACCCGCGAGATGCTGGCTCGTGGCGGGGCCGGGGACTACCGGCACACCGTCGCCACGGTCTGGGCCCTGGCGATCGACCGGCTCCGCGACCACACGCCGGCCGCGGTGGAACTGCTCGACCTGTGTGCCTGGCTAGCCCCCGACCCGATCCCCTTGGACCTGTTCACCACCCATCCCGACCTGCTCCCGACCCAGCTGGCCGCCGTCGCCGCCGACCCCCTCGCCATGACGGACACGATCGCCGCGGTCCTCGACTACGCCCTTGCCCGGCGCATCACCGACGGACTGGTCCTGCATCGCCTCGTCCAGGACATCACCCGCCACACCCAGGGCGCCCAGGACACTGCTCCGGCGCCGTTGGAAACCGTCCTGCTGTTGTTGCGCGCGACGCTGCCGGACGACGTGTGGACTCAACCCGATACGTGGCCGACCTACCGCCGGCTACTGCCCCACCTCATCACGCACCACGCGCCTGACCATGGACCGTCCCGGCGATCCGGACACCATCGCGTGGCTACTCATCCACACCGGCACCTACCTACGGCGGATGGGCCAACCCGCTCAGGCGCTGCCCCTTATCCAGCGTGCCCTGGCCATCCACGAGGCCGCCCTCGGCGCCGACGACCCCGACGTCGCCACCGACCTCAACCAGGTCGGCTTGGCGCAGTCCGACCTGGGCCGGCACGCCGAGGCGCTGCCCCTTCTGCGGCGTGCCCTGGCCATCCGCGAGGCCGCGCTCGGCGCCGACCACCCCGATGTCGCCACCGACCTCAACCACGTCGGCTGGGAGCTGTCCGTCCTGGGCCGGCACGCCGAGGCGCTGCCCCTGCAGCAGCGTGCCCTGGCCATCCACGAGGCCGCGCTCGGCGCCGACCACCCCCACGTCGCCACCGACCTCAACCACGTCGGCCGGGTGCTGTCCGCCCTGGGCCGGCACGCCGAGGCAGAGGCATGTTTTCAGCGGGCGAACGCAGTAGGTAGTCGCAATACCGGGTAGTCATTGGAGCATAGGAGCCCGATGAACCCCAGATTTCAGGGTTCGCGATCGGAACCGCAGGTCAGAGACTTGCCGAGATCGCGAAACGCTGTTATTCAGCAGGCTCCTAGGCCGTCGAAGATCGGATACACAGCCGAGCCGACCTGCCCTCGGGCAGGCACTCGGCGGGGCTGGCGCGGTTGGCGGCGGTGGAGGCCTCGCGCGGGTCGTTCGCCGATGCCCGGGCGGCGATCGAACGGGCGACCGGGGTGCGGCTGGGCAAGCGGCAGGTCGAAGGCCTGACCCGCGCGGCCGCCGTGGACACCGAGGCGTTCTACGCCGCCCGTCGGCCCCATCCTCGACCGGACCGGGTGTTGGGTTTGCAGGCCGACGGCAAGGGCATCGTGATGCGCCCGGACAGCCTGCGACCCGGCACCGCGGCGCGCGCAGAGCGGGCGTCGGCGAAGTTGGCTACCCGGCTCTCCCCTGGGGAGAAACACGGCCGCAAGCGGATGGCCGAGATCGTCGCGGTCTACGACTGGAGCCCGCCCCGCGCACGGTCGCCGACATCATCCCCACCCGCCGACGCCCATCCCAGGCCCGGCCGGCGCGCGGCCGGGTCCGGTCGTGACGGAAAATGGCTGGCAGCCAACCTCACCGACGACATCCCCGCGGTCATCGCGGCCATGTTCGACGAGGCCGAACGCCGCGACCCCGCCCACGAGCGGACCTGGGTCGCGCTGGTCGACGGCAACCGCCAGCAGATCGACACCATCCGCGAGCAGGCCGCCACCCGCGGGTCACCGTCACCATCGTGATCATTTCGTGCACGTCCTGGTAGTACCTCTGGAAGGCCGCTGCACGTCTATGATCTCGGCGACCATGACGCCCAGACTGGGTCGCCAACTGGGGCCGCACCATCTGACTGGCCGCGCGGTCGACGCGGCTGCCACGATCCGACACCAGGCCGACGAAGCCGGCTACCGCGGCCGCGAACGCGCCAGCGCCGACGAGATCCGGACCGTCCTTGCTCGGCTGCCCGACTCGCCTGGTGCCGATCACCTGAGACGCCGGGATTCCGCTCCGCCGCCGACGCGCTGCTGGAACGGCATTGTTCATTTGTCGAGTTTGTGCCGCCGCGAGACCCTGCGAACTTTGTCGAAGAATCTTCGTCGCAGTGAGGGCGGAGGCCCCGGAAATGTCGGTGGTGCTCGGGAGAATGACCGGCATGACCGAGAGCCCGCTCGCTGCCGCGCAGCGCCTGTTCGCGCAGGCGGTGGATGCGCTGCGCGGTGTCGCTGACGCGGGGTCGGCGGGCGAGCGGGTATCGGTGCTGCGGCTGTGCGAGGCGACGGCGCGGCAGTTGGACCAGGTCACGGTGGCCACGGTCGCAGGCCTGGACCGGGAGGGTGTGTTCGCGGACAAGGGCTACAAGTCGGCGGCGCAGGCGTTGAGTGAT
The DNA here is from genome assembly GCA_963780835.1 of uncultured Actinomycetota bacterium. GTDB lineage: Bacteria > Actinomycetota > Actinomycetes > Mycobacteriales > Pseudonocardiaceae > Pseudonocardia. The sequence continues at coordinate 55,623 of CAWADQ010000018.1, forward strand.
CTGCTCGGTTGGGAGCGGGGCGAGGCGCGCCGCCGGACGGTGGCCGCCGAGCAGGTCGTGCCGCGGACCGGGCTGGACGGCAGTCGGTTGCCCGCCCGGCTACCGGCGACGGCGGAGGTGTTCGCGGCCGGGCGGACGGGCTTGCGGCATGTCGACATCATCGCTCGGGTGCTGGGCGGTAAGCCGGCCGGGCGGCTGAGTCCGGAGCAGTGGGCCGGTGTCGAGGCACAGCTGGCATCGAAGGCCGACTCGTACACGCCGCACGAGCTGTACGAGTGGGGCAAGGCGCTGGTGGAGCTGCTGGATCAGGACGGCGAGGCGCCCGACGACCGGCCGCCCGCGCTGGTGAACGAGCTGTTGTTGACCCGGCTCCCGGACGGCGGCGGGAAGATCAAGGGCCGGTTCGAGGACGCCGCGATGTTCGACGCGATCGCCGCAGTGATTGACGCGCACGCCAAGCCGCTCACGGGCCACGACGACCGCAGCACCGCCGAGCGGCAGGCCGAGGCGCTGGCGGATGTGTGCGGGTATGTCCTCGACCACGGCGACGTCCCGGAAGCCGGCGGCCACCGCCCGCACGTGAACGTGCTGATCCGGCTGAACGACCTGGAGAACCGGGCGCGTGCGGCGTGTCTGGACTTCGGTGGGCCGGTCGCTGCGGAGTCGCTGCGGATGTTGTGCTGCGACGCGGCCGTGGTGCCGGTGGTGATGAACGGGAAGGGCCAGCCGCTGGACGTCGGGCGGATGACCCGCACGATCCCGGACGGGCTGCGGCGGGCGGTGGCGGCACGAGATCGCGGATGTGCCCATCCCGGGTGTGGTCGCCCGGCTTCTTGGTGCGAAGTGCATCACGCGACGCCGTGGGAGTACGGCGGTGAGACGAAGTTGTCGAACTTGGTCATGCTTTGCCGGGTTCACCACAGGCAGATCCATTCCACCGAGTGGATCGTGCGGATCCGCGACGGATTACCGGAATTCATTCCGCCGAAATGGCTGGATGCCGAGCAACGGCCACGCCGACGAGCCCTGCCCCACCTGGCTGCAGCGGACTGAGCATTCCCGGTAGCCGGCGGAGTGACCGAGGTGGCCATTGCCCGGGCTCGACAATCGGGATGACACGATCCGAGGCCGGGCCGCTTCGGTGTGGGCGGCGTCGGAGGTCGGGCGGGCGGACGCGGGAAGTGGTGGGCGATGGCGGCGGGTGCGGGCGGTCGGGCGGCAGCTGACGAAGGACCTGCGGGCGAAGGTGACCGAGCTGGAGCGCGACCTCCTCGCCCGCGCTCAGGAGGTACCCGAGTTCGCCGACGCGCTGAAGACCGAGTACGACGCGGCCCGCGCGGCGGAGCGCACCGGCATGGGATTCACCGAGTGGCGCGCAGGCCGGGTGACGCAGGCGGCCGCCGCGTGGGTGCTGGGGACAGTGTTCGTGCGCTACTGCGAGGACAACGGGCTGATCGGGCCGGCGTTCCTCGCCGGGCCGGGGGAGCGGCTGGAGGAGGCGGAGGAGCGCCACGAGCAGTTCTTCCGTGCGCACCCGAACCGCAACGACCGCGACTGGCTGCTCGCCGCGATCGAGCACCTCTCCGACGCCCACCCGACCGCCGCCGGGCTGTTCGACCGGCGGCACAACCCGCTGTGGGAGCTGACGCCGTCCTACGAGGCGGCCACGGAGCTGATCGCGTTCTGGCGTCGCCGCGACGACAGCGGTGAGCTGCGGTACGCGTTCGACGGGTGGGACACCCGCTTCCTGGGCGACCTCTACCAGGACCTCTCCGAGTCGGCCCGCAAGACCTACGCGCTACTGCAGACACCGGAGTTCGTCGAGGAGTTCATCCTCGACCTCACCCTGACACCGGCGATCGAGGAGTTCGGGCTGGCGGGCCTGCGCACGATCGACCCGGCATGCGGGTCGGGGCACTTCCTGCTGGGGCTGTTCCGCCGCATCCTCGCCGGTGGCGGCGGCGCGAGCCGAACACCGACGACTGGGAGCTGATCAGCCGCGCGCTCGGCTCGGTGCACGGGTGCGACAAGAACCCGTTCGCGACGTCGATCGCGCGGTTCCGGCTCTTGGTGGCGGCGCTGCGCGAGGCGGGGGAGCAGCGGCTGGACCGGGTGCGGGTATTCCCGATCAACGTGGCGGTGGGCGACTCGCTGCTGCACGGGCGGGGTGGTGGGCAAGCCGACCGCGTCGAGGGTCCCCGGCTTCTGCTGCTGGCGGGCCGGTCCTGGCGCGTGACCTGGGTCGACTGGCGACGGCGGCGGTGCTTCGTCGAACCCGCCGACCGCGGAGGCCGGGCCCGATGGGTCGTCGGCGGCCCGGAGGGTCGCTCGTTCGCCCTGACCCGCTCGGTACGTGACGTGCTGCTCGGTGACGACCCGCCGGTGCGCATGACGGAGCGGGCGCGGGCCGTACTCGCGAAGTTGCGCTCGTCCGAGTTGTCCACCGTGCATCCCGGCGGCCTGGTGATCACCGACGCCGATGGCGATGTGCGCTGGTGGACCTGGGCCGGATTCCGGGCCAACGCGACGTTGGCCGCCACCGTGTCCGACCTGGTGGACGCCGCAGCGCGGATCGACGACGTGTCGATCCGGCTCCGCAACGACCTGACGCCGGGCATGTGGCGCACGGCGACGGCCGACGTCGCCGACCGGGTGTGTCTCGCGGAGGTCGACGACGTCGCGGTCGACGGGCTGAAGTTCTCCGAGGCGCTTCCCCGCCGGCTGGCGGTCGCCACCCTCGCCGCGAGGCTGACCGACCTCGGAGCCGCCCGAACCGTGCTCCACGAGCCGGTCCGGTTCGTGCGTCGGTAGGTCCGCGGGTGACCCCGCCCGGGCCGCACACCATAACGATGTCGTCACGTCGGCGAGTCGTCCGGTGACCGCGTGACATGTCGCGGTGCCGGACGGAAGCATTCGAGGGGCAGGACCGGTCGCGGGGGATGGCCGTGTTCGAGCGAGTCGCAGGCGGGGGACGTGCGATGACCGACCTGACCATCGACCGTGCGGTCCAGCTGGCCGAGCCGGTGCGGGATGCGCTCCCGTCTGCGAGGGCGGAGCAGCGGGAGCCCGCCCCGGTGCGGGGGGCGAGGACCGGCCGAAGTGCGGCTGACCCGGCTGCTCGCGCTGGTTGCACTCAGTCCGGCGCAGGCCGTGGAGGTGGGCGCAGGCCTGCTCGCCGTGGTCGAACTCGATCAAGCGCGTGAGCAGGGGGATCCGGACGACGGCGGGCCTGCGGTCGACCGGATCACGGTCGACGTGGACGGCCGAGTGGCCGTCGGTCCCGGGCCGCGGGCCGGCGGCTTGCCGGCGGTCGGGGCCGGTGCTCCCGCGCGGGGTGATGCCGCCCTGCTCGGCGAGCTCGCCGGCGCAGTCCGCGCTCAGGTCGGCCCGGGGAACCCCGTGAACGCCCGGCTCGTCGACGAGCTCGACCGCGCAGTGGCAGAGCTGCCCGTGGCCGGCGTGGCAGCGGTCCGGCAGCGGCTGGAGGAGGCGTGTGCCACCCTCGACCGGCAAGCCGTGCGTGCGGAGCTCGGAGCGCTCGTGCGGGCGCTGACGGCGAGCACCGGAACTGCGGGACCGGGCGGTGCTGGTCGACCCGAGCGCATGGCCGAGGCTCCTTCGGGAGCGCCGCCGCCGGCCGGCCCGAGACGGGCGGTGCGCACCCGGGTCTGGGCGTGGCTGCTGTCGGTGGCGGTGCTCGTCGCGGTCGTCGCGCTCGAGGTCGTCCTCCTGCGCGACAACATCGCCGCTGACGTCCACCTGCTCCTGGAGGCCGGACGGTCCGGATCGACCGCGTCGGCGGCCACGCAGCCCGACGGCCTGCCCGTCATCCCGCCTGCGCCGCCCGCTGCCGGAGCCGTGGCGGGGATCGACGTGCGCCCGCTCACCGCCTGCACGCCAGGAACCCCGTGCACCGTGCGCGTGTTCTTGCGACTGGTCCCGGCTGCCGATCCGCGAACTGCGAGCTGGCGGTTCGAGCTGACGGACCGCTGCACGGGCGCCACGGACTCGGCACCCGGAGGATCGGTCACGGTGCCGGCCGGGTCGCAGCAAGTCGCTGTCGTGGACACCGTTCTTCTGCCGGCGTACGGCGGAGTCGCGGTGAGCGCGGTGACGGAGCAACCTGCCGTCGCAGCGGCACCGCCGGTCCTCCTCGGTTCGTGTACGTCCGGGTGAGCCACGCGAGGGATCCGAGATGTCGATCACTGGACCGGCCGTACCGCCTCCGGCGCGGGCCCGCAGGCGCAGACGGACCTGGCAGGAGCGCCGAAACCGCCGGGGTGCGGCCTTCGACCTGCTCGCCGTGGCGGCGGCGCTCGCGCTGGTCGGGCTCGGGTTGGCGAACCTCGCCCTCACGGGCACCCCGGAGCTGGCGGTCCGGCAGGCCATGATCGCGGGAGGCGGACTCCTCGCCCTCATCGCGTTCTGGCGGTTCCGCGTCCGGCTGCTCGGCGTCCTCGGCTGGCTGGCCTACGGTGCGAGCGTCGCCCTGCTCGCCGGGGTGCTCGTGGCGGGTGCGTCGGCGAACGGCGCCACCCGCTGGATCGCGGTCGGGTCGCTCAGCTTCCAGCCGTCGGAGCTGGCCAAGCTCGGGCTGCTGCTGGTCCTCGCCGGCGTGCTCGGGTCGAGCCTGCCGGAATGGCAGCGCTTCGTGGCGGCCGTGCTGCTCGCGCTCGTGCCGATCGCGCTGACCGTGGCGCAGCCCGACCTGAGCACGACCACCCTGCTCGCCGTCCTCGCCGGGGCCATGCTGATCATCGGGCGGGTGCCGGCGCGGTTCCTGCTGCCCCTCGCCGCGGCGGCCGCGGTGTCGGCGCCGCTGGCGATCGGTCTGCTTCGGCCGTACCAGGTCGAGCGGCTCGGCAGCTTCCTGGTCGGCGCGCACGAGTCCCCGACCGGCTCCGGTTGGGCGGTTCGGCAGGCAGAGATCGCGGTGGGGTCGGGGACGCTCTTCGGGCGGACCGACGACCCCTTGCGCCTCCTGCGCGCGCAGTACGTACCCGAGCGGGAGACCGACCTGGCGCTCGCGAGCCTGGTCGGGCAGTGGGGGCTGGTCGCCGGGGCCGGAGCCGTGCTCCTCGCGCTCTTCCTCGTATGGCGGCTCGCGCTGGCCGCGCGCACGTCCCGCACACCGCACGGTGCCCTGGTCGGCGGGGGTCTCGCGATCCTCCTGGGCGTCGAGACGGTCGTGTCGGTGGGGGGCAATCTCGGGTTGCTCCCGCTGGCCGGCGTTCCGTTCCCGCTGCTCAGCTACGGCGGCACCGCGCTGGTCGTCCACCTGGCCGCGATCGGCGTCGTCCTGGCCGTTCGCCGCGACGGCGGCCGCCGGCCGCTGTGGGCCCTGCCGCGCCTGCGCAACCCGCGACCTCGGCTCGTCCGCGCGACCGCGATCGCGCTGTCTGCTGCGCTGGTGCTCTTCGGCGTCTACGGATGGCAGCTGCAGAGCACCGAGGGACCCGCGCTGCAGCTCGCCGGTCAGGAGCAGATGACGCGCTGCGTCCGGCTGCCCGCGGCCCGCGGCGCGATCACGGACCGGCACGGCGCGGTGCTCGCCGCGAACGCGGTGGACACCGGCAGCGGGACCGACCGCGTCGTCGTCGTCCCCGCGCTGCTGCGGGCGCACCCCGCTGACGTCGACCGCCTCGCCGCGCTCGTCGGAGGCCCGAGCGACGACCTACACGCGCAGCTCGGGCGCGCGGAGGCCACGACGCTGGAGCTCCCCGTGGCCGACGTCCCGCGCAGCACCGGTGACGCGATCGCGGCGGCGGGGATCCCCGGGGTCTTCGTGGCTGCGGATCCGAAACGGGTGTACCCCACGGGTGGGTTGCTCGGACCGGTGCTCGGCTTCACCGGGGTCGCCACCCCCACGGACGTCGAACGCATCCCCGACCTGCCACCGGGAGAGATCGTGGGGCGGGCCGGCCTCGAGCAGCGGTACGACGCCGTGCTGCGCGGGATCAACGGCCAACAGTGCCTGTACGTCGACCCGCGGGGCGTGCCGGTGGCGCTCGGGGCCCGGCAGGAGCCCGTGCCCGGGGCGGACCTGCGGCTCTCGATCGACCTGGGTCTGCAGCGGCAGCTCGACGCCGGCCTGGTCGCCGCCGTCCGGGCGCAGCCGAGACCGACGGGCCGGATCGGCGCGGCGGTCGCGATGGACCCGAGATCAGGTCAGATCCTCGCGATCGCGAGCACGCCGTCGTTCGACAACAACGTCTACGGGCCGCCGCTGGACGCCTCCGCGCTCCGGGACGTGGCCGCAGCTCCGGGGTCGCCGATGCTCGACCACGTCACCCAGGCCGTCGCCCCGCCCGGGTCGACGTTCAAGCTCGTGGTGGCCGCCGCGAACCAGGCCCACCCGGTCTTCGCCCCGAAGCAGGCCATCCCGACCGGGGCCGACTTCACCTACGGCGGCCACACCTTCGGCAACTGGAAGCCGATGGGCCCGATGAACATGCCCGAGTCGATCGCCATGTCCAACGACGTCTACTTCTACAAGCTCGCCGTGGCCCTCGGGCCGGACGCGATGATCGACACGGCCCGGGCCCTCGGGGTCGGCCGGCGGACCGGCATCGACCTGCCGGCCGAAGCAGGCGGGTACCTGGGCACGCCCGACTCCGTCCACGCGAGCGGCGGCACGTGGTACGGCGGGTCGACGGTCATCCTCGGCATCGGTCAGGGCTACCTGCAGGTCACGCCACTGCAGAACGCGCGGTGGACCGCCGCGGTCGCGACCGGGACGCTGGTCACGCCCCGGCTGGGTCTCGCGGTCGGGACGGGGGAGGGCACCTACACGGCCCTTCCGGCGCAGGTCGCGACACCGCTGCCGTTCGCCGGCGCGCTCGGACCGATCCGTGACGGGATGCGGGCGGCCGTCACCGGTGGCACCGCGGTCCGGCTCGCCGACCTCCCCGCGGCGGTCGGCGGCAAGAGCGGTACCGCGCAGGACGGCGGGCTCACCGACGGGAGCTACGACAACTGGATGACGGCTGCTGCTCCGATCGACGACCCCGAGATCGTGGTGACCGCGCTCGTCCAGGGGCCCGGCCAGGGTGCCAACAGCGCCAAGGACGTGGTGGACACGGGGCTGCGCCACTACCTCGACCACCGGGAGGAGGTCCTCGCCACGGGACCGGTGCAGACCCCCTGACCAGCGCCCCGCTAGCTCCGGCCGTAGGCGGCGAGCAGGGGACGGTTGCGCAGGGCTCGGGCCGCCCCCTCGGCGACGCAGGTCAGCGGCTCCTCGGCCTGCTTCACCGGCAGGCCGAGGCGTCGCTCGAGGTCGTCGGAGAAGCCAGGGACCAGCGAGCCTCCGCCGATCACCAGCACACCCTCGGCCAGCACGTCCGCAACGCCCTGCGGGGGAAGGTCGTCCAGGCACGTGGCGAGCGTGTGGATGATCTCGTCGGTGATCGGCCGAACCGCCTGGGCCACCTCCGCGGCCTGCACCGTCGCCAGCCGGGGGCGTCCCGTGGCGGCGTCGCGGCCCTGGACGACGAGCGGGCCGGCGTCCGGCTCGGCAGCCCGGATCTTGAGGTCCTCGGCCCCGAGCTCGCCGACGTGGATCTGGTGCTGCTCGCGCAGGAGCCGGCTGACCGCCACGGTCATCTCGTCGCCGGCCAACTTGCTGGACCGGTGCGTGAGCACCCCGCCGAAGCAGAACGCCGCCACCTCGGCCGTCCCACCGCCGACGTCGACGACCATGTGCACGCGCCGCTCCAGGGGGTCGATGCCGCAGCCGACGGCACCGGCGATGGACTCGTCCAGCGCCGTCACCGGGCGGATGCCCGCTTCCTCGGCGGCCTCGATGAGCGCGCGGCGTTCCAGCGCGGTCGACCCGACCGGCGAACCGACGACGGCACGGACCCGGGCCGTCCACGCCCGCCTGCCGACCTTCCGCAGGACCGAGTGCAGGTACAGCCGCGCGACCTCCAGGTCTGTGACCACGCCGTCCTGCAGCGGCCGGACCGCGACGTACCCCGACGGCGCGCGGCCGAGCAGCTCCGCCGCTTCCCTCCCGACGGCGAGCACCCGCTCCCGTCGGGAACCGCGTCGGTACAGCAGCATGACCGACGGTTCGTCGTAGACGATTCCGCGGCGGGCGTCGCTGACCACCGTGTTGGCGGTGCCCAGATCGATACCGAGTTCCACCCGTGTACCTCCTGCCGTGCAGGCCGTAAGCCTGCCAACCCGCGCGGCCCCTGGTCCAGGCAAGGTGAAGGGGTGCCGCTCGTTCGCAATGCGACGGTCTCGTTCACCGCGGGCGGCCACCCCGCACCTCGACGGGCTGATGGCGGAGGTCACCGAGGTCCCGGAGGGCCTGGTCCTGGACGGCGAGTTCCTCGACGGGCTGCGACGGCGCAGGCGGTCGGGAAGTCCGCTCTTCCGGCTCGGCCGCGTGAGGCGAAGCAGTCGTTGTGTCTACTACGCTGGCACCCTCGTCAAGGCCGTTCAGACCCTGATCGTCGCCGGGCTCGGAGTCCCGGGCCCGGCGTCACACCGGTCATAGGCATCGCCTCCTCACACGCGGAGATAGGCAGTCCGCGACACCGGTATAGGAAGATCTTCCGAAGCGGCGCCGGCATCGGCGCCCCTACCGTTCTCCCAGGTCGGAAGCACCGACCGAGCGAGAACGGAGCACCGCCATGGCTACCTTCCTCATCGAGCGCAACCTTCCCGGCGCCTCGGAGCTGACGCCCGAGCAGCTGCGTGACATCGCCGTCACGTCCAACAAGGTCGTGGACGGGCTCGGTGTCGCCTACACCTGGAAGCACAGCTACGTGGCCGGCGACAAGATCTACTGCCTGCACGAGACCGACGACGTCGAGACCGTACGCGAGCACGCCCGCCGCGGCGGCTTCCCGGCCGACGTCGTGGTGACCGTGGCCGCCGAGTTCGGTCCCGAGACCGCGAACTCCTGACCCGTCACGAGAAGGGGACTTGCATCATGACCACGTCACTTGTCGACAACGGGGTGAACGTCGAGGCTCTGCTCGGGGCCCGGGAGGTGTTCGCCGACGCACCGCAGGCCGCCCAGTTTCAGTGGCGTTCCACGGTGTCGTGGGTCAACGGCACCCACAGCCGCTCCGACGTCCAGACCTTCTTCGGCTTCGGCGAGGAGCAGACGCACAGCAGGACGTTCGCCTTCGACATCGACCACCCGCTGCAGTTCGCCGCGCAGGACAACGGGATCACGCCGGTCGAGTACGTGCTGGTGGCGCTGGGTGGCTGCCTGACGGCGGGCATCGCCGCGGTCGCGCAGCAGCGCCAGATCCAGCTGCGGTCGGTGCAGGCCTCGGTCACCGCCGAGATGGACATCCAGGGCATCCTCGGCGCCGACCCCGACGTGCGCAACGGCTTCAGCGGGGTGCGCGTCGACTACCGGATCGACGCCGACGCGTCGCCGGCCGACATCGAGGCCCTGGTCGCGCAGTCGCAGAAGCGCTCGGCCGTCTTCGACATCCTCACCAACCCGACCGCTGTCACGGTCACCGTCTCCTGACGCCATGCACCACACGACCACGGTGGTCATCGGGGCCGGGCACTGCGGGCTCGCCGTCAGCAGCATCCTCGCCGCGCGTTCGATCGAGCACGTCGTCCTCGAACGCGGCGAGGTGGCCGACTCGTGGCGCACCCAGCGGTGGGACTCCCTGCGCCTGCTGACGCCCAACTGGATGACCCGGCTCCCGGGCTTCGCCTACCGCGGCGACGACCCGGACGGCTACCTGACTGCGCCCGAGGTGGTCGGCCTCCTCGACGACTACGCCGTGGCGTCGGCCGCCCCCGTGCGGTCCGGGGTCACGGTCACCTCGGTCCGCCCGGGTGGCCGCGGCTACCTGGTGTCGACCGATCGGGGAACCTGGAACGCGGCCACGGTCGTGATCGCGACCGGTGCGGCTGCGGTGCCGGTCGTGCCCGCGGTGCCGGTGCCCACGGAGATCACCACGGTCACTGCCGCGAACTACCGCCATCCCGGCCTCCTGCCACCCGGTGGGGTGCTGGTCGTGGGTGCCTCGGCGAGCGGCGTCCAGATCGCCGACGAGCTGCGGCGTTCGGGGCGGCCGGTGACCCTCGCCGTCGGCGAGCACGTGCGGATGCCGCGGACCTACCGAGGGCGCGACATCCTCTGGTGGCTGGACGCGGCCGGTGTGCTCGACGAGCGCTACGACGCGCAGCCCGACCTGGTGCGGGCGCGCAACCTGCCGTCGATGCAGCTGGTCGGCTCGCCACAGCGGGCGACGGTCGACCTCACCGCGCTGCGGCGGCGCGGCGTGCGGCTGGTCGGGCGGTTCGTCGGCGTCCGGGACGACGTCGCGCAGTTCTCCGGCGCGTTGCCCCACGTCTGCGCACTGGCCGACCTCAAGCTGGGCCGGCTGCTGGACACGCTCGACGCGTGGGCCGACCGAGCCGGGATCGACGCCGAGGCGCCGCAGCGGTTCGCCCCGACCGAGCTCCCGGCAACGACCGACCTGTCGGCGCGCGTGGGTGAGGGCGGGATCGAGACGATCGTCTGGGCCACCGGCTACCGCCCCGATCTCTCCTTCGTCGACGCAGGCGTGCTGGACCGCAAGGGCAGGCCCGTGCACGACGGGGGCGTCACCGCCTCTCCCGGTCTCTACCTGATCGGCCTGCCCTTCCTGCGTCGCCGCAAGTCGACCCTGATCGACGGGGCGGCGTCGGACGCCCGCGAGCTGGTCGCGCACCTCGTCACCCACCTGGACGCGCTCGCCCACCGGCGGGCGAGCTGAGAGGAACCTCCGTGGAACTCCACCCCGTCGCCGCCCAGGTCGCCGCGGACGTCGCCCGGCGCGACCCGCAGCGCCTGTCGGCACTGCTGACCGAGACCGTGCGACTGCGCGCCCTGCTGCCCGGAGGCCCGATCGAGGCCCACGGGCAGGAGAACGTCGCCGCGCTCCTGTGCGCGCTCTTCGCCGACTTCGACACCGTCGACGTCGTCGAGTCCGCAGGCGAGCCCGTCGCCGACAAGCTGCTGATCCACTACCGGCTGCACGTGACCCAGCCGGCGCAGCGCTGGGTCTGCACCCAAACGGCGGTCTGCCGCCTCGTCGACGGCCGCCTGGCCGTGATCGACCTACTCTGCTCCGGCTTCCGGGAGATCGAGATCAATGAAGACGTGCCCGCGCCATCCGGCGCTCAACTCGTGGGGTGACCACGACCGCGACAACCCGTTCCCGCTGTTCGCGGAGGTTCGTTCGGCTGCGCCGGTGCACGAGGTGCGGCTCGCCGACGGGCACCCCGCCTGGCTGGTGGTCGGCCACGACGAGGCGAAGGCAGCGCTGAACGACCCGCGGCTGTCCAAGGACATGCACGCCGCGCTGGCCCACAGCGGAGAGGTCGTCGCCGAGGGCCTGCCCGGGCCCGCCTTCGCCCGCCACATGCTCGCCGTCGACCCGCCGCGACCACACCCGGCTGCGGCGGCTGGCGATGCCCGCGTTCACCCCGAAGCGGGTCGCCGCACTGGAGCCCCGGATCCGGTCGATCGTGGACGACCTGCTCGCCGCTCTGGCGGCCCGCGGTGCGGACGAGCCGGTGGACCTGGTGGCGGGCTTCGCGTTCCCGCTGCCGTTCACGGTGATCTGCGAGCTGCTCGGGATCCCGGAACCGGACCGGGCCGACCTGCGCCGCTGGTTCGCCGACCTGCTCGCCCCGTACGCCGGACCGCAGCCGCCGGCCACGGCCGTGGCGGCCTCGGACGGCATCACCGGCTACCTCACCGCGCTGCTCGACCGCAAGCGCGCGGAGCCGGGCGTGGACCTGGTGACCGACCTCGTCGTCGCCGCGGAGCGCGACGGTGCACTGACGGAGCAGGAGCTGCTCTCCACGATCTTCCAGCTGGTCGTCGCCGGACACGACACCACCACCAGCCTGATCGGCAACGGGACCGTCGCCCTGCTGCGCCACCCCGAGCAGCGCGACGCCCTCGTGGCCGACCCCGACCTCGTGCCGCGGGCGGTCGAGGAGTGCATGCGCTTCGACGCGCCGGTGCCGCACTCGACCTTCCGCTACGCGACCGAGGAGATCCTGCTCGGCGGGGTCGTCATCCCCGCCTTCGCGCAGGTCATCGTGTCGCTGGCGGCGGCGAACCGGGATCACGCGCGCTACCGCGACGCGGAGTCGTTCGACATCCACCGCACCGACCGCGGGCACCTCGCCCTCGGCTACGGCATCCACCACTGTCTGGGTGCGCCACTGGCCAGGCTGGAGGCGCGGATCGCGCTGTCGGCGCTGCACGGCCGGTTCCCCACGATGCGGTTGGCCGTCGAACCCGCTGCGCTGCGCTGGGGGCACGGTGACGGGCTGGTGCTGCGGGGGCTGTCGGAGCTCCCCGTCGTGCTCGGTCCTGCGGTGGCGACCGGCGGCCTGACCGCTGACGTAGCCCGTCCGAGAGGCTCCGCGTCTGTCTGTTTGGTGAGAGTCACCGGGCTCCGGTTAGCTGGGCGCGTGCTGTTGGAGCGGACCGAGGAGCTGTGCGCGCTGTCCGCCGCGCTGGACGAGGCTCGCGGCGGCGTCGGCACGACGGTGCTGGTCGGCGGCGAGGCCGGATCCGGGAAGTCCAGCCTCGCCGCCCACTTCGTGGCCACCGCGCCGTGCCGGGTGCTGCGCAGTGGCTGCGACGGGGCCACCACGGCGGCGCCGTTGGGGCCCTTGATGGACGTCGCGGCCGCACTCGGCCTCACCGTGCCCGTTCACGCGGGCGAACCCGTCGACCGGGTCCGCCTGTTCGCGGCGGTGCGGGCCGCGCTGGGCACCGAGCCGACCGTCTGGCTCGTCGAGGACGTGCACTGGGCGGACGCCGCGACGCTGGAGCTGATCAGGTACCTCGCCCGGCGCGGCGAGGGCAGCCCCACCCTGCTGCTGCTGACCTTCCGCGACGACGAGGTCGGGGCCGACCATCCCGTTCGGGTGTTGCTCGGTGAGCTCGCGACCGTCCGACGGGTCCGGCGCATCGCCGTGCGGCCGCTGAGCCGCGCCGCGGTGGCGGAGCTGGCCCGCGGATCGCACGTCGACCTGGACGCGCTCTACGAACGCACCGGCGGCAACGCCTTCTACGTCACCGAGGTGCTCGCCGGTGGGGACGGAGCGGTACCACCCACCGTCCGGGATGCCGTGCTCGCGCGCGCGGCCCAGCTCTCCGCCGCCGCACGTGAGGTGCTCGCGGCGGCCGCGGTCATCGGCTTCCACGCGGAGATCGACGTGCTGGCCGCCGTCTCGGGGCAGCCGCTGACCGCGCTCGACGAGTGCCTCACCGCCGGCGTGCTGCGCGACGGCGGCTCCGAGGCGGTGTTCCGGCACGAGCTGGCGCGCGAGGCCGTCGCGGCCAGCACGCTCCCCGGACGGCGACGGGCGCTGCACCGTGCCGCCTACGACGCGATACGCGCCTCGCCGAAACCCGACGATCGGCGGCTCGCGCACCATGCCGCCTTCGCGGGCGACGGCCCGAACGTGATCGTCCACGCGCCGCGGGCGGCCGACGCTCGCCGCGGCCCTCGGCGCCCGCCGGGAGGCCGCCGAGCACTACCGCGCCGCCCTGCGCTGGGGGCATCTCCTGGACGACGCCGGCCGCGCCGACCTGCTGGAACGGCTGTCCTACGAGTGCTACCTCACGGGGCAGCTGCCGGAGGCGTCCGACGCCCGCGCGGCCGAGCTCGCGCTGCGCCGCGCGAGCGGCGACACGCTCCGCACCGGATCCGCCCTGCGCTGGCTGTCGCGCGTGTACTGGTACCGGCTCCGCAACGCCGAGGCCGAGCGCTACGCGCAGGAGGCCGTCGAGACGCTGTCCCAGCTCCCGGACAGCACGGAGCTCGCGATGGCCTACAGCAACATGGCCCAGCTGAGGATGCTCGCCGACGACACCGAGGGCGCAGAGGAGTGGGGCGAACCGGGCCATCGAACTGGCCCGCGCGTTCGGTGACGTCGACACCGAGGTCCACGCGCTGAACAACGTCGGCACGGCGCTGATGATCGCCGGCGACGAGCGCGGCGAGACCATCCTGCGGGAGAGCCTCGACACCGCCCTCGCCCACGACCTGCAGGAGCACGTCGCCCGGGCGTACACCAACCTGGGTGCGACGCTGGTCAAGCACCGCCGTTACGCCGCGGGGGAGGACGTCCTGGTGGCGGGCATCGCCTTCTGCGCCGACCGGGACCTCGACTCGTGGACGTCCTACATGCGCGGGACCCTGTCCATCCTGCTGCTCGAGACCGGGCGCTGGACCGAGGCGCGGTCGCTCGCGCACGCCGCCGCCACCCAGTCCGCGGCGACGGTCAGCAGTGTCAACGCCCTCATGGTGCTGGGCAGGCTCGGGACCCGCACCGGCACGGACCCGGCGGCAGCGGCCGAGGCGTGGAGGGTGGCCGAGCCGTCGGGCGAGCCGCAGCGGGTGCTGATCTGCGCGGCCGGGTTGGCCGAGGCGGCCTGGACCCGCGACGATCCCGACGACGTCCGGCGGCGGGTCGACGCGGTGTGGGCGCTCGCGGTCGAGCGGGGCGGTCCGTGGTACCTCGGGGAGCTGCTCTGGTGGCTGCACTGCGCGGGTGAGCGCCGCACGGTGCCGCAGCCCGTCGCCGAACCGTTCGCCCTCATGGTGGCAGGCGACGCGGCCGCGGCCGCGGCGTCGTGGGACGCCATCGGGAACCCGTTCTGGGCGGCGCTGGCCAGGGCGGCCTCCGACGATCCCGACGATCTGCGGGCCGCCACGACCGGGTTGGAGGCGCTGGGCGCCACCGCCACCCACGCGGCGGTCGTGCGTGACCTGCGCCGCCGGCGTACCCCGGTGCCCCGCGGACCTCGCGCGGGCAGCCGTGCCAACCCCGCGGGCCTGACCGAACGTGAGATGGAGGTCCTGCTCGCGCTCGCCGAGGGTCTGTCCAACGCCGAGATCGCCGCCCGCTTCGTCCTGTCGGAGAAGACGGTCGCGCACCACGTGTCGGCGGTTCTGCGCAAGCTGCAGGAGCCCTCGCGCTCGCGCGCGGTGGCCACCGCCCGGCGGACGGGTCTGATCGGCCCGGGGTAGGGCGCGGTCCACGAGCGCGCCGACAGCGGTGCCGCGCAGACCGTCCGAGGGCCGGACCCTGGACGGGGCGATGCCCGTGGGCAGGGCGTCGCGAAGCGCGGTGGCGTCCCCGTTGCGGGCGGAGCGACGGCGGTCCGGCGACCTGCAGCGGGACGGCGCGGAAGCTGCACCACATGCTCAGGTCGTACGCGATGGCCAGGCCGCCACCGAGCAGCAGCGGTCCGCCGCACGCCAGGAACGGCCCGCTGAGCAGCAGGCTCGACGTCAGGGGGCTCGCCGACACCGCGACGCTGCGCGCGACCGTCGTCAGGCTGGCGGCCGCCGTGCGTTGCTCCGGTGTGACGACCGCAGCGGTGAACGCCTGCCGGGCGGGCACGTCGATCTTGGAGAGCGAATGGCGCACCGACAGCAGGGCCGCGGTGACACCGAAGCTCGGGGAGACGGGCACGGCCAGGAGAAGCAGGTTGGAGACGAAGTGCGGCACGAGCATCGTCTGGAGGAGGCCGCGGCGGCCGGCGATCGCGGGAGCCAGTGCCTGGCTGAGCGCCGACAGCAGGTTCGTGGCGAAGAACAGCAGGCCCAGCTCGGTTGTGGAGGCGCCGTACCGCTGCTGGAGCCAGAGGGCCAGGACGGCTTGCACGGCCAACCCGCCGGCGAAGGCGTCGACCGCGAACAGCGCCGCCAGGCGGAGCGCGGGCCCGGCGGCGGGTCCCTGGCGGGGCGCTCCTGGTGACGTGTCGTGCGCACCGGTACGGGCGGGGACGGTGCGCGGGGCGGCTCGACCGCCGGGGAGAGCCGGCGGGAGAGGGCGCCGGTCAGCACGGCGATGCCGGCGTAGATCGCGAACGCCGCGTCCCCCGGCTCGACGTGGGGGAGCAGTGCCAACCCGGCCGCGGCGAGGCCGCCGAGCGCCCCCGCCAGCAGGGCCGTCATGTTGTAGCGGGCGAAGAGTGCGGTGTGGCGGTCGTCCGGGCACGTCTGGGCGAGGATCGCCTGTTCGACCCCGCTGAACGGGGTGTTGTCGTTGGTCGACGGCGACACGGTGCCGACGAACGCTGCGGCGAGCAGCAGCGGATAGGACTCGGACACGGCGAAGACCGTCCCCGCGCCGGCCATGAGCCCCGCTGAGAGCAGCAGCGAGTGGCGACGGCCGAAGCGGTCGGCGAAGACGCCCATGAGGATGCTCGCGCACACCGAGCCGGAGGCGGCGACGGCGAGCAGCACGCCGATGCTCGCCGGGGAGTCTCCGTCCTCGGTCAGCATCTGCGCCAGCAGGACGCTGGTGCAGCCGTAGCCGAACGTGCGCAGGGCGCGCGCGACGATGACGAGCCTGGCGTCCCGGCTCAACCATCGGGGTACGAGAACGGGCACTGTTCCTCGCCATCTGAGTCGATTGCACGCGCGCGACGCCGGTCAGCGGTGGGCCGCGGTTCCTGCACGGAGCCGCGGGCGTCCACCGTGCAGTCACCGTGAAGCCCGCTGTTGTTCACGCAGAGTACTAACTCAACTACAGAGAGTTGTACAAGCTGGGCGTTCGGGCAGTGCGCCAACGGGGAGGAATCGCCCGGAACGACGCGCCCGGGCTGAGCGTCGGCGGTTTCTCGCCGTCGAGCGACGAGTCAGCAGACGACCGGCTCCCACCGATGCGCCGCTGCTCAACGGGCTGCGTCCGGGCAGGGCGGCCCCTGGGCGGCGAGGGTGGGCAAGAATCCGGTGAGAACTTCTCGGACGTCGGCGGTCAGGTCACCGGCGGCGCTGCACGGCGTGCACGACCCAGCCCGCGGCGACGACGCCGACCAGGCTGATCATGCGGTAGAGGACGACCGCCGACAGCGCCACGGTCGCGGGGCTGCCGCCGGCGACCAGGCCGAGGACCAGTGCTGCGTCGACGGAGCCGAGCCCGCCGGGCAGCAGGGACAGGCCGGAGGCGGCCATGCCTGCCACGTACGCGGTGAGCAGCGCGGTCGTGCCGACGCCGGTCAGGCCGACCGCGTGCGCGCATGCGACCAGGCAGGCGAGGTCGAGCAGCCAGTTCAGCAGCGCGTGGCCGGTGGCGGCCGTCCAGTCGCGGGCGCTCGGCCGCACCGCCGGCAGCTGCTCCGCGATCCGGGCGAGCCGGTCGGCCCCGGCCGCGAGAGGACGGCGCCGCAGCCGATTCACCACGGCCAGCGCGCGTTCAGCGGCGGCGAGGGCCCGGTTCGGGTCCCGGACCAGACGGCCGACACCGAGCACGAGCACGGCGATGCCGATGATCTCGACCGCCATCCGGGTCCAGCTCGTCGACCCGACGAGCAGCGAGGCCGAGACGGCCAGCGCCGCCAGGCCGGCCGTGGACAGCAGGCCACTGACCGCGAGGTTCCAGCCGGCCACGGTCGGGCCGGCACCGTGGCGCTGCATCCAGCGGTAGGCGTGGCCGGTGGAGAAGGCGACCCCGCCGGGCAGCGTCATGTGGAAGGCGTTGGCCACCAGGACCGATGCCAGTGCCGACCCGGTCGAGACCTCGACGCCGGCCGCTCGCAGCAGCGCGCGGCGCACCAGCGCGAAGGCGGTCAGCGACCCGGCCGTCGCGAGCATCGCCAGGCCCACCCACCCGTCCGCGGCCCCGGTCACGGCCGCCATCGCGCTGCCCAGATAGGGAGCGGCCAGCACGGCCTCGGTACCGAGCACGAGTGCGACGACGACGCCGGCCGCGATCTGCAGGCCACGCCGCCGCGAGCCACCGATGCCGGTGCGTCCGTCGGCACCGGCACTCGGCACGGGGACGGCCGGGTGTTCGAGTGTCCCCGGGTGCTCGAGGATCGCGGTGGCCACGCCGCCAGCGTCGACCGCGTTCGTGTGTGCCGGCTGTGGGAAGCCTGTCAGGCTCATACCGTCGGCCGCGTATTCACACCAGCCTGCTGACAGCGACGCTCGCTGCCGGAGGACTGGACTCGATCGAGATGGGCGGATCTCCGTCTGAACACGCCCACACCGAGTTCAGGCGCCCGTCGGCAGATACCTCTCGAGGATGAGCAGCTCGCCCGTGCCGTCCCAGTTCGGCGGGTTGGCCAGTGAATCGTAGGGCAGCTCTATGGCGAGCGGTTACTGCGGCGCCGTGCTGGCTCCTGACATCGCTGAGGAATTCGAAGGCAAGTGCAGCGCGCAGTCACAGCGACGGCGGATCAGGAGGGCGCCGAGCAGGCCCGCTACCGCCCCGGCTCCGAGTAACCCGGCGGCGGTGCCGCCGCTCGGTCGCGGCGCGACCACCACCTCCGAACGGATCACCGCAGGCCGGGGCACCGCAACCGGCTCCTGGCTCTGGTTCTCCCGCGATGTCGCCGCCCACGCGGTCACGAACAGCACGAATCGCGACGCGTAGTAGATGAACACGAGCAGGCCGAGGGTCGACCCGAACACCGCTCCGCTGGGCGTCCTGGTGATCGTCTGGAGATAGATCGCCATCCCCTGCTTGAGCACCTCGAACCCCACCGCACCCAGCACGGCGGCCTTGGCCGCGCTGCGCAGGGCCACACGCTCGCGCGGGAGCCGGGCGATCACCCAGGCGAAGATCAGCCAGTTGGCGGCGAGTCCGATCAGCACGCCCAACAGCGTGAGCAGTGCTTCCGCCCACGCCCGCTGGGCCAGCCCGAGGAACGCCAGCACCGACCCGCGAACCCGGACAGCAGCCCGGTGAGCGCGAACGTGACGGCCAGGGCGAGCCCCAAACCGAGCAGCGCCAACAGGTCCAACAGCACCCGCTTCACGATCGGCGGCGGCGTGGGCACATGTCCCCACTGCGCCGACAGCGCATCACGCAGGTTCGTCATCCAGCCGATCCCGGCGTAGAGCGCGACGAGCAGGCCGAAGAAGCCGACCGTCGCGGCCGAGCTGATGGCCTGGTTGATGACGCTGTTTATCGTGTCGCCGAGCGCTCCGGGCCAGGCCGCCGTGATCTCGTTCTTCAGTCGTTCGACCACCTCGGGCCGGCCACCCATCCAGAAGCCGGCCGCCGCGAACACGACCATCGTCACCGGGACGAGCGACAGCACGCTGAAGTACGTCACCGCGGCCCCATAAGCATTCCCGTGCCGCTCGGTGTAGCGGGCGCCCGCGCGCACGAGATGGTCGAGCCACCCGTGCCGATCGCGCAGCTGCTGGAACCTCGACGCTACTTCGGCCACACGGGAGATCCTCCCCCGCGCGCGGTCGGCATCGGAGGGCGGAACCCGACGCGGCCGTGGCCGAGCGTTCATCGCCGAGTGCTGTGGCGCCGGGTAAGCACCCGCGCGGCCTCCCGGAACGGGACGAACAGGTACACCGCGATACCGAAATACAGTGCCACCGCCAGTACCGGAACGGCGATCCCAATGAGGATTGCGGCCACATCCGCGATGACGACGGGCAGGAGTTTCCGCCGGTCTCTGTGCAGCTCCGGGTCGTCCTGGCGCGGCGAGTAGAGCTGCTCGTGCCGGGCGTAGGCATCCAGGGCGGCCCCGAGGAGGCGGATTGCCAGCAGCGTGAGCCCGTACAGGGTGACGTACACCCGTTCGCCGCTGCTGTCATCCAGGCCGGTCGCGACGAGGCTCGTCGGGAACGGCAGGAAGACCACCACGAGCAGGACGAGCAGGTTGAGCCGCAGGAACAGCGGATCGGTCCGCGCGAGCTGGTCGGTCAACGCGGTGTGCAGCAGCCAGGCACCGCCGATCGTCAGGAAGCTGATGACGTAGGCCAGGTAGTCGGGCCAGGCTTGCAGCACCTGCTGCAGGGGTGTGCCCGGTGGATGAATCGCGATGTTCAGGACGAGCACCGTGATGGCGAAGGCGAACACGCCGTCGCTGAACCCTTCCATCCGGTCCTTGCCGAGAAACCGGCGCCCGCGCGGCGTGTCTGGGCCAGCTGGCACGGCGCGGCCTCCTTCGCGTCAGTCGGTAGGCGGCGGCAATCCGCCAAGCCATGGGGGTGATCGGCTTCCGACACCGGCGGCCGCGAAGGAAGATCGGTCCAGGAACCGGCGCTCAGCCGGCCAGGCTGCTCGCGGTGATGGCGATGAAGAGGCCGATGACGATCTCGCTGATGATCCAGGAGTTGTCGTTCATCCAGTCTCTGACCTTGGGCAGGATCTTCTGGGCCCGTTGGCCGAGGATGATCAGGAGCAGTGCTGGGAGGGCGATGAAGAGCAGAGTCAGCAGCACGAACGGCAGCACGTGCCACCAGGGGTCACCGTGCCGCGCGAGCGAGCCGCCGACGGCGATCGAGGTGAGGATGTCGGTCGGGAAGACGCCCAGGAGCAGGAACCCGAGCCGGAAGGAGCGCTTGGGCGTCGCCGTCTCCAGCTCTCCCATCCATTTCGGCGGTTTGGACGTCTTGCGCGTGAGGAAGGTGTGGATCCCGGCGGCGAGGAGGAGGACCATGAAGATGATGTCGAGCGTGTTGCCCGATGCCCCTTGCTTGGCCGCGCCCGTGCTCAGGAGGAACGCGAGCGTGACGACCGTCGTCACCGAGATGGCCGCGCCCGCAACGTAGGCCGCCGAGTTGCTGCGCCAGTTCTTGCTGGTCGCGAGGAAGATCGCGCTCAGGAGTTGCGGTCCGGCGATCATCACGAACGCCAGTGGGAAGACCGCGGCGAGGTTCACGTGAGAACGCCTCCTTCGTCCGTGGCCCTCTCGAAGTCCGCCGTCTCGAAGTCCGCCGCGGCGGAAGCGTCGTCGCCGTTCGCAGCGACGGACAACGTGTCGTTGCGATCTGTCATGGTGTCCTGCTCTCGGTTCGGGCCGTCAATCCGGCCACCTGGGCCACCGTGTCGGTGCGCCGCGGCCGCTCGGGCCTAGACGGGCGGTGTCGCCTGGGCGGGCGGTGTCTCCTGGGTGGGCGGTGTCTCCTGGGTGGGCTGTGTCTTCGGGTCGGGTGTCTTGTCCGTGGAACGCACCAGCGAGTTGGCCCAGCCCGCCTTCGGGTCGATGTCGATGAGCAGTGCCTTGATCAGCAGCGTCAGCGGGATCGCCAGGATCGCCCCCAGGCCACCGAGCATCCATGCCCAGAACACCAGTGCCAGGAACGTCATGGTCGCCGACAGCCCGACGGCGTCGCCGATGAACCGGGGCTGGATCACCGACTGGATCACCACGTTCAGCACGCTGTAGACGACGATGACGGCCACCATCAGCCCGGGCCCGCCGGTCAGCAACGCGAGCAGCGCGGGCGGGATGACACCCAGGATGAACCCCACGTTGGGGATGTAGTTGGTGACGAACGCCAAGATGCCCCAGGTGATGGCCAGCGGGATGTGCATGATGAACAGCGCGATCGTGTCGAGCACCGCGACGATGAACCCGAACACGGTGGTCACCACCAGGTACTGGCGGGTGCCGTGGGCGAAGTCCTTCAGCGCCGCCACCACCGTCGGCCGGTCCACGGCGATCTCGGCATCGCGATCCGGCCAGCCGCTGGACTCGACGCTGAGGAACAACAGCACCGCGATCAGGAACACGAAGTTGGTCGCCAACCCGGCCACCGAGCCGAGCAGGCCGCCGATCAGTCCGGCGAGCTTGCCGATGTCCAGCGAGCCGGCCGCCTGTTTGATCTCGTCGGGTCCGACACCGAGCTTGGCCAGCTGTGCCAGCACCGAGTTGACCAGATCGCTGCCCTGGCTGGCGTACTTGGGCAGCTCGGTCCCCAGCCGAGCGATCGAGACGATGATCGCCAAGGCCAGCGAGAACACGATCGCATAGACGGCCAGGACCACCACGAGCGTCGACGCCCACCCCGGCCAGCCCTTGGACCGCAGCCAGCTCTGCACCGGAGCCACGGCGATGACGATGATCAACGCCAAGAAGACGGGCCCGATCAGCCACGCCATGGCCTGTACCCCGACGAAGACCACAACGATCCCCGCCGCACCGAGGATGACCACCAACCCGCGGGGGAGACTCACCGACATCGGGCCCCCGCCATTCGGGGATGCGCCTGGAACCCCGTTTATGGAATTTGCAGCTGAAGTGGTCACCGTGAGACACCCTCACCCTCTGGATAGCGCCTTGGCCTTTCTGGCCTGGAAGTCCTCGTCGGTGATCGCGCCTCGGGCCTTCAGGTCCGCCAAGCGGGCGATCTCGTCTGCGGGGCCGACGCCCGCGCCGGCTACGCCTTCGACTTCTTCGCCACCGCGGTCTTGACCGCTTCCACGTTCTTGCCGTCGACCTGGTCCTTCGAGACCTTGTTGGCCTTGGACAGTGCCGTGTCGACGTCGGTGGCCCACTGCTCGTCGAACACTGCGACGATGCCGGAGCTGTTGAGCGGCAAGGTGTCCTCGACGTCCGCCTTGATCTCGGCCTTCTCTCCGTGTGACACCAGGCCACCGATTCCCAGGCCGGCTCCGGCGCCGACCAGGGCACCGGCCAGCAGCGTGGGCGGGAAGAGCAAACCGACGATCGCGCCGCCGATCGCGCCCCAGGCGGCGCCCTTGCCGGCGGTGTGGAAGTCGTCGTCGACGTGGATCTTGCGAAAGCGCCGGGATGAACCGGCATGGAGGAGGAGATGGAAGAGCTCCACATCGAAGGGCTAGCGACCCGCGGTGACCCTGAGTCATGCGTCGACGACCCGCGAGGGCGTGGCGAAGCGTTGACAGGGGCACGTGCAGGCCGGGCTCAGACCTCCGGAATCGACTGAGGATCATGCCCGTGAACTGGCATTTCCGGAATCGACTTGTTCCCAAAAGTGATGAGGTCCGAAGCGGGCCGACGCCGTACCGGTGAGCAGGCCGCATACACCATCAGGTCCATCACCGTCGCGATTGACACGCAACTGAGGTCGAAGATCACTCGACTGCCAAACGCGCGACGGGCCCAATAGTCCCGGTACTGGATCCTCCGCGACCGCTCCATCATCCACAAGATCAAGAAAGTGGCTGTGAACCTCAGCTGCGACCGTCAGTTAAGTTCCGGAGGTCTGGGGCTATTGAGCCGCGTAATCAACGTGTTCGGGGTGCCGACGCTGTGCAAGAGGTGGAAGGCCACACCGGCGGCAGCGCTATCGCGAGCTGTCGACGGACCCCGCGCGGTCAGAGAACCAGGGCATGTACGGAACCTCCATGCGCGAGAACCGGGAGATCCCATCGCTCGCCCACCTGGTTGATCACCGGGTGGGCCGTTCAGGGAACGCCGATGGCGGTACGCCTGGGATGAACGAGGGTGGGAAGTCGGACGACTGCGTAGTACCTGCGAACCCGCCGAACAAGGTCACGGCTGCGGCCGGGGCTGCGGAGGTGGGGGAGGGAAGGCGGTCGGCCAAGGGGAACACGGCCAGCAAAACTCCCCCCGGACACAGGGCCGGGCCAGGGGCGTCCAATGCGCTGGATCGTGTGCGGGAAGTAGCGGCAAGGGACAAGGGAGCACGGTTCACTGCGTTGCTGCACCACGTTGACCTGCCCCGCCTTCGGAGGGCCTACTGGGCGATCCGCCCGCAGGCCGCGCCGGGGGTGGACGGGGTGACGTGGGCCGAGTACGGGCAGGACCTGGAGGCCAACCTCCAGGACCTGCATGCTCGGGTGCAGTCGGGCAGGTTCCGGGCCAAGCCGAGCAGGCGGGTGTACATCCCGAAGGCGGATGGGCGGCAACGTCCGTTGGGTATCGCCTCGCTGGAGGACAAGATCGTCCAGCGGGCCGTCGTCGAGGTGCTGAACGCCGTCTACGAGGTGGACTTCCGGGGCTTCAGCTACGGGTTCCGGCCGGGGCGCAAGCCTCATGACGCGCTGGACGCGTTGACGGTCGCGATCACGAGCAGGCGGGTGAACTGGGTGCTGGACGCGGACATCCGCGACTTCTTTGGCCAGCTTGATCATTCTTGGCTTCGGAAGTTTGTTCGGCACCGGATCGCGGACGAGCGGGTTCTGCGGTTGATCGACAAGTGGTTGACCGTGGGAGTCGTGGAGGACGGGGAATGGACGGAGTGCGACGAAGGGTCACCCCAAGGGGCATCGGTGTCGCCGTTGCTCGCGAACGTGTACCTGCACTACGTCCTGGACCTGTGGGTCGACTGGTGGAGGAGCCAGCCCGGGCGCGGTGATGTGATCATCGTGCGATGGGCGGACGACTTCATCGTCGGCTTCGAGACCGAGCAGGATGCGTGTCAGTTCTTGGCGGAGCTTCGCGAGCGGTTCGCGAAGTTCGGGCTGGAGCTGCACCCGGACAAGACCCGGTTGATCGAGTTCGGTCGCCATGCGGACTGGAAGCGACGCAAGCGGGGTCTGGGCAAACCGGAAACGTTCGACTTCTTGGGCCTGACGCACATCTGCGCGAAGGGCAAGCGAGGACGGTTCTGGGTCAAGCGCATCACGATCGCCAAGCGGATGCGGGCGAAGCTACGCGAGATCAAGATCGAGCTGACGCGTCGCAGACATCGGCCTGTGCCGGAGCAAGGGGCGTGGCTACGTAGCGTGGTGCAAGGGCACCTCGTCTACTACGCCGTGCCCGGGAATACCGACACGGTGGCGGCCTTCCGGACCCAGGTGACCCGGCACTGGTACATGGCGCTTCGGCGTCGCAGCCAGAAGACCCGGCTGACCTGGGGACGGATGAACCGTCTGGCGAACAGGTGGCTCCCGCCAGCCCGCGTGAGACATCCCTTCCCGGCCGAGCGCTTCGCTGCCAGAACCTGAGGCAGGAGCCCAGTGCGGTAGTCCCGCACGCTGGGATCTGTGCGGGGGGCCGCCCGGCCGGGTAGGTGGGGCGCATTGCTGCGCCCCACCCCCCTCAGGACCGTGCATGCCACTCATCGCGGCACACGGCCCAAGCAAGCCACGAGGGCGGCTCAGATGGTTGGTTGTAGCACGGTGTTTGCGTTCACCGCCCGGGTGCGTTTGCCGGTGCGGCTGCAGGTGGCGTGTACGAGGTGTGTTCGGTCACCGCGCGGCGTGTTGGGTGCGGTGTGGTGGACCAGGTGGTCCGCCTTGATCGCCTTTTTGGTCACCCACAGATACCACCGTTCCCAGCCCTCTGGGGACTGGGGTGGCTGGTCGGGGATCAGCAGGTTTTCCCCGCACAGGTGTTGAGCGTCGCTCCGGCTGAGGGGGACAGGGTCCGTCGCGTCTTCGGGGGTGAGGACGTCTTCGGCGCGCGGCGGTCGGGCTGGTGGGTGGCGTCAGGGTGAGGACCGAAGCCGGATAGGTTCCGGGCGATCTTGAAAGCCAACGGCCCTTCCCGCTCGCGTTGGCCTGCTGCCGGGAAGGGCCGTTCGAACGCGCCCGGAGGCGGTCGGTTGCTCAGCGTAGGTCCTGACCCTGTGGTCGTGGAACGCCGCCTGTTGTCGGGCGCGTTGACGTGCCCGGCGTGCGGGCGGCAGCTGGCGCCGTGGGGGCATGCGGCGCCGCGGTTCGTGCGGGTGAGCGTGGATCTGGTTCAGCGGATCCGACCGCGCCGGGTGATCTGTTCACGCGGCGGCTGTGGCCGCTCGCACGTGCTGTTACCCCGGTTCTGCCTGGGGCGGCGGGTGGATGTGGTGGCGGTGATCTGGGCGGCGCTGCTGGCCCGCGCGGCCGGGCGGGGGTGGCGGGCGATCTGCACGGCGGCCAGCCGCCCGGCGTCGACGGTGCGGGGCTGGCTGTCCCGGTTCGCCGCGCATGCCGAGCCGATCCGGGCGGCGTTCGCCCGGCTGGAACGCCACGTCAACACCGGCGCCGACATGGACCGGCTGGTCCCGGCCGGGGACGCGGTGGCCGATGCGGTCGGGCAGGTCGGCGCGGCGTGCGCGGCGGTGCGCCGCGCCCTGGGCGCTGAGGTGTTCACGGTGTCGGCGGCGGAGATGGTGGCGGCCTGCTCCGGCGGCTGGCTGCTGGCGGCCCGGCCACCGGCAGTGAACGGGAAGTGGATCAACACGTCCCCGCATCTGTAAACGATCTTGCCGGGCGGCCACGGTCGTCGGCGTCACTGTCGCCCGGAGATGGGGGTGATGCCGATGGCATCGACACCGAGATCGACACCGAGATCGACACCGAGGAAGAAGCCCACGCGGGCCGACCGGGCGCGGGAGGTCGCGCTCTACCGGTATGCCCTGATCCGGCCGCTGGCCGATCCCGCCCTGTCCGCCTCCGAGCGGGGCAAGCTGGTGCGCCGGCTGGCCGCCCAGGTGCATCTGGGCCCGTTCGGTGAGCCGGTCACCGTGTCGCGGGCGTCGTTGGACCGCTGGATCCGGGCTTGGCGCTCGGGCGGGTTCGACGCCCTGATCCCGGCCGAACCGCAGGTGGCGCCGCGCACCGACCCGGGCGTGTTGGAGCTGGCGGCGGGTCTGAAGCGGGAGCACCCGGCCCGCACCGCCGCGCATATCGCCCGGATCATCGCCGCCGAGCACGGCTGGGCCCCCTCGGCGCGCACCCTGCAGCGGCACTTCGCCCGCCTGGAGCTGTCCACCCGCCCCGACGGCAGCCCGCCGAAGGCGTTCGGCCGGTTCGAAGCCGCCGAGTGCGACCAGCTGTGGGTGTCCGACGGGCTGCACGGCCCGATCATCGACGGCCGCAGGGCGGTGCTGTTCGCGCTGCTGGACGACCACTCCCGCTATGTGGTCGGGCACCGCTGGGGGCATGGCGAGGACACCCTGGGCATGCAGGCTGCGCTGCACGACGCGGTCAAGACCCACGGCTGCCCGCAGCGCCTGTACTGCGACAACGGCAGCGCCTACTCCTCGTCCCAGCTGGCCTGGTCGGCGGCGGTGCTGGACATCAAGCTGGTGCACTCCGCGCCCGGACGGCCCCAGGGACGAGGCAAGATCGAACGCTGGAATCGCACCGTTCGCGACCAGTTCCTGGTCGAGGTCGACCCCACCAGCCCCACGTCGCTGGAACAGCTCAACCGATCGTTCACCGTGTGGCTGCACCAGCAGTACCACCGCGCCGTGCACTCCGAAACCGAGGCCACCCCGGCGCAGCGGTACCACGCCGAGGGCCGCGCCCGGCCGCCCGAACCGGATCCGGCCCGGTTGCGCAGGGCGTTTCTGTGGCGTGAGCAGCGCAAGGTGACCTCGTTCGCGACGGTGTCGTTGCACGGCAACCGCTTCGAGGTCGACGCGGCCCTGGTGGGCCGCACCATCGATGTGCTGTTCACCCCGTTCGACCTGACCGTCATCGAGATCGAGTACCAGGGCCGGCCCATGGGCCAGGCGCGCCCGCACCACATCGGCCGTCACGTGCACCCCGCTGTCAAACCCGACGCCACCGCGCCGGTCGAGGCCACCGGGATCGACTACCTGCGGCTGCTGGAGGACGCGCACCAGCGCGAGGTCGGCCAGCTGATCAACTACCCGGCCCTGGCCGACGAGGGGCCCGCCGAACCCGGCCGGACCCAGGACGGGCAGCCGGGGTGAGCCCGGCCGAGCCAGACACGCTGGCCTGGCTGCTGCGCGCGCACGCGACCGGGGGGCGCCTGGCCGACACCGCGGCGATCGACCTGCTGATCAGCCACCGGCACTGGCTGGCGCGGGCCGCCTTCACCCGGTTCGTCCACCCCGTCACCACCGCCGAGGGCCACCACATCGGCGCCTGGATCGACTGGCCCGCCGCGATCACCGCACTCCAGCACGGTGAGCTGCCCAGCTCGGCCTCCGAGGCCGACATGCTGCGCATCGCCGCCTCGCTGGCCCACGGACTACCGGTAGCCCTGCGCGAGGTCCTCGGCGGCCTGGACGCCACCAACATCACCGCCGTGACCACCGCCATCACCACCGCCAACGGCGGCTGACCACACCAGGAGACCCCATGCTGGACAAGATCCAATCGTTCTTCGGCTTCACCACCATGCCCTTCGGTCGCGCCCTGGCGCCCGGGATGCTGTTCCGCTCCCACGATCACGCCCAGGCCGCAGCCCGCATCGCCTACGGCATCACCAGCCGCGGCATCACCGTCATCACCGGCGAGGTCGGGGTCGGCAAGACCGTCGCCGCCCGCGCCGCGATCGACCGCGCCGAACCCGCCCGCTACCACCTCATCTACATCCCCGACCCCACCGTCGGCGCGAGGGGCATCTATCACCACGTGGTCACCGCGCTGGGCGGCAAACCCAGCTTCCACAACGCCGCGCTGGTGCCCCAAGCCCGTGACGCGCTGGCCGCCGAACACGCCGAACGCGGACGGGTGCCCATCGTGTGTATCGATGAGGGGCACCTGCTCAGCCACGACGCCCTGGAGGCACTGCGGCTGTTGACCAACCACCAGCTCGACACCGAATCCCCGTTCGCCACCATCGTGCTGGGCCAGCCCACCCTGGCCACCAAGATGAAGCTCGGCACCCTGGCCGCGCTCGAACAACGCATCACCGTGCGCCGCCACATGACCGGCATGACCAGCCAGGAAACCGCCGACTACGTCCACCACCACGTCAAGCTCGCCGGCCGCGCCGACCCCCTGCTCACCGACGACGCCATCGCGCTGATCCACCAGGCCAGCCGCGGCAAACCGCGCAGCGTGAACCGGCTGGCGATCTCCGCGCTCATCGCCGCCTGCGCCGCCGGCAAAAACCTCGTCGACGAAACCAGCGCCCGCTCCGCCGTCACCGAGAACAACCACGACCCCCAGCTCGCGACACCCTGACCACCACAGCGACAGCCTGCCCACCAAAGCCCCGCCCGAACCCGTCCGGGCGGGGCTCTCTCATGCCCGAACCAGCCTCACCAGCAACGACGCCACCATGTGCAAGATCAACGACGGTCAACACCGGCCTAGTGATCACCGTCTGCCACTTCCCACCCGGCACCTCGAAATGGAACAAGATCGAGCACCGGCTGTTCAGCCACATCACCCACAACTGGCGTGGCCGGCCGCTGACCAGCCACGAAGTCGTGGTCAACACCATCGCCGCCACCACCACCCGCACCGGGCTACGGGTACACGCCGAACTCGACACCGGCACCTACCCCCTCGGAGTGAAGGTCAGCGACGAACAGATGGCCGCCCTGCCCCTCATCGCCCATGACTGGCACGGCAACTGGAACTACACCCTCGACCCCCACCGGCCGCCCACCCCACCGACCCCACCGACCGCCAGCCCAGCCTCGCCGGCCCGCCGCGACGCCAACAGTTGGGCAGTACCCGCGCTCACCGGCATCTCCACCCAGGACTGGGACACGCTGACCGCCGAACTGGTCCTCCCCTACCAGGCCTACCGCGAAGCCGAACTGCACGTCAGGCGCGGCGGCCCCTGCTGGCGCAAACCCGCCGGCGGACACCCACCCGCACTCACCCTGCCCGACATGCTCCTGATCACCATCCTGCGCGCCCGCTACCGGATGCCCCGACGTGTCCTCGCCGAGCTCTTCGGCGTCGTCGACGGCACCATCGCCACAGCCGAACGCCGCATCAAAACCCTCCTCGACCAGCGCAAACACACCATCACGCCCACCGGGACCCGATTCCGAACCCTCGACGAACTCGCCACCCACGCCGCAGCCCACGGCGTCACCCTCAACCCGACCCCACCGTCAGCGAGTTAATTCGAGACAGGCACTTATCTGTACTTGATCTTGAGAAGTTCCTGGTCTGCGGGCGTTTCTGCTGCCTGTCAGGTGTGAGGCACGTGGGGCAAGTCGAGTGCTTGCTTCGTTGGTCATGGGTGTGGCCGGTTCTGGGTTTTGATCACGCGGCGGAGGCTTTCCCGGGCGGCGGTGAGGTCGTCTTCGAGTTCGCGGATGCGTCGTTGTGCGAGGTCGGCTTCGGTGGTGTGGGCGTCGCGCTCGGTGAGTAGTCGGCGGGTGAGTGATTCGAGGTCGGCGACGCGGGTGATGAGTTCGGCGCGGTCTGGTCCGTCGATTTCGGCACCGAGTTGCAGGCGGAGCCGTCGGCGCAGCTTGTCGTGTTCGGCGCGGAGCCGGCGGATCTCGGCTCGGGCGAGCGCGAGGTCGGTGCGCAGGCCGGCGGGGGTGAGCGGCGCCTGGTCACCCGGTGTGGTGGTGCGCGGCGGACTGCTGGTCTGCACGGCCTGGCGGCGGCGTGCGGCGTCGAGGTGTTCGCGGACGCCGTCGGTGTAGAGCAGCCAGGTGGACACGCCGGCGGCTCGGGCGACGGCGGCCGCGGTGATCGGGGTGTCGGCGGCTTGCAGGGCGTCGATGGCGGCCAGGGCGCGGCGGCGTTTGTCGTGGCTGTCTTTGGCCCGGGCCGCCCGCAGCCCAGCGGTGCGATCGGCGGTGGTCATCCGGTGTCCCCGTGGGGTGCCGGGTGGGCGATCAGGGGAAGTTGTCGGGCGGCGCGTGCCCGGCGCAGCAGCTTGCTGGCGTGTTCGACCTCCTCGCGCTCGTGGGCGCTGAGTTCAGCGAGGCGGCGGTGCATCTGCTCGGCGACGTGGGAGAAGGCGCGGATCTCGGCGGTGAGGTTGTCGGTGACGTAGGCGGCGGCGCCGATCGCTTGGGCGGTTTCGCGGTCGGCGCGCAGCGCGGCGATGTGCTGCTCGAGGGCGGGCAGGTAGGACGGGTCGGGTCGGTAGAACCCGCAGCCGGCGCACTGGAAACGGATCGGGCAGGCCCCGCCGCCGGCTTTGACGTTGGACGGCTCGGTGCAGTTGCCGAACGGCACCGCCACCGAGGCCCGCTGGTAGGCGGTGGGGCTGGTGAACGGCGCCGGGTTGCCCGCCGCGTCCACGGCCAGCGACCCGACCGAGCGGATGGCCTGCTGCTTTCGTTTCAGCCCGACCCGGTAGTAGCCCATCGTGGTGGCAACCGCGGCATGATCCATAAGCTCTTTGAGCACGTCAACCGGCACCCCGCCATCGGCATGGCGTTGGGCGTAGCTGTGGCGCAGGGCGTACGGGGTGATCAGCGACGGGGCGAACGGGGCTGGGGTGCCATCCGGGCCGAGCAGCTCGGAGTCGATGGCGCCGATCTCGGTAACCCAGGTTTTGAACGCCCGGCCCACGCTGGCCGAGGTCATGTGTCCGCGCGATTGGCGGGCGCGCAGCAGCGGGCTGGGGAACAGCCACTGGCGCTGGCTGGACGGGGTGGACAGCCCGGCCCGTCGCCGCTGCCAGGTTCTGATCACCTCGACGGTCTCGGTAGTGATCGGTAGCCGGCGGCGCATCCGACCGGCCTTGTGGTTGTCGTAGATCAGGTTGTGCTGCCCGTCGATGATCTCGAGGCAGCCGACCCGCAGGCTGACCACTTCACCGGGTCGCCGGCCGGTGTCACGCAAGATCCGGTAGATCGTTTGGTGCATCAGTTGCAGGTCGGTCCCGGTGAGGGCACCGGCCCGGCCGGTGGGGCCCAGCAGGTGCAGGTGCGCGTCGAGCTGGCGGATCACGGTCTCGGGCAGGGCCTTGCCCAGCTCGTCCTCGTTGGGTTCGTCGCGGACCCGGTGCCGACGGGCGGGGCGGAACGGGTCGGGCACCGCGGCCATCAGCCCGCTGGCGCGGCCGTGCTCGATCACCTGGCAGAACTGGTAGAGCATCAGGTTGCGGTGCGATGCGGAATACGAGCAGCCGTCGGCTCGCCGCTGGGAGCCGATCGCGTCGAGGATGCGGGTGAACTCTCCGGCGCCGAGACTGGCCGGGTCGGGGCTGCCGGCGGCGGTCAAGGCGTGCGAGGCGGTCTGACAGGCGCGCAGCGTCTCCCGCAGCCGTTGCAGGTAAGGCCGGGTGGCGCGGGCCCAGTCCTTGACGACCTCACGCAACCAGGGTTGTTCGATGACGCGGAAGTCGACCACGCCCTGGGTGGCTGGCCAGCGGCGGGAGGCGTTGACGGGCAGGTCGAGCAGCGCCAATGCCGGCAGCCAGACCCGGTCGACCGCCAGCGGCTCGCCGCCGGCGAGTCGCAGCCGTTCCAGGAACACGAGCGGAGTGGACTCCTCGAATCCGAGCCGGGTGGCGACCACGCCGTCGGCGCGGATGTCGAGGGTGTGCACGATGCTGCGCTGCTCCTGCCCGGTCGCCTCCACCGAGGCGAACAGGCTGTACAAGGCCCCGACGGGCTGTTCGATCTCCACCGGCGTCACCCGCGGTTGCCGTCCGCGGGCGGCCACGACGACACCGTCTTCGCGCAGCTGGCGCAGTGCCTGGCGCACGGTCTGGCGGCTGACCTGGTATTCGGTAACCAGGGCGAGCTCGCCGGGAAAGGCGGCGGCGAACTCCCCATCGGCGAGGCGGCGGCGCAGGTCCGCGAGCAGCTGCTGCCACAGCAGCAGGCCGCCGGTGCGCTGGAGCGGGTGAGCACCGCCAGCCATGGCGCATCCCATCTTTCGGTACGGGTACATCCTGCAATGTACGGTCATTTAGGGGCGTCGGCAAGGGAGGCCACGGACGTGCCCGTCCATGGGAGTGATCGAGACCGGCGAGCTGGGCGAGCGGGGTCTGCGGCGCGCGTCGGTCGTCGAGACGCACATCCACAACGACGACGTCGCCGAGGGCTGGAGCTGGCCCGCCGCACGGGCGCGCCCTACCTGCTGGCCGCCGCCGACGAGGTGGCGTTCGATCGGGATGCGGTGTCCGACGGCGACGAGCGCAGAGTCGGCGGTCTGCTGGTGCGGGGTGTCGCCTGGCGTCACCTTTCCGCGGGCGACAGCTGTAAGCGAAATACCCCGGTGGGGCATGTGTGTTACAGTTGCGACAGATACCCCCCTAGGTATATGAGGTGAGTGGCTCATGACTCCAGCGGTCGCGGTCGTGCCGATCGAGACGCCCGGTCTCGGGGATCGCAGCTACCTGGTGCACGACGGCGAGGTCGCCCTGGTGGTCGACCCGCAGCGGGACGTCGACCGGGTGTTCGCGGCGGCCGCGCGGGCCGGGGTGCGGATCTCGCACGTCGTCGAGACGCACATCCACAACGACTACGTCACCGGTGGGTATGCGCTGGCCCGGGCGGCCGGTGCGGCGTACCTGGTCAACGCCGATGACCCGGTTGGTTTCGACCGGATCGGCGTGCGGGACGGCGATGTCGTGCAGGTGGGTGCCATGACCGTGCGGGTGCTGCACACGCCCGGCCACACGCACACCCACCTGGCCTACGCGGTCTCGCACAACGGTCACCCGGTCGCGGTGTTCACCGGTGGCTCGCTGCTGTACGGGTCCACCGGGCGTCCCGACCTGCTCGGTCCCGATCACACTGACGCACTCGTGCGCGCCCAGTGGCGCTCCGCGCGGCGGCTGGCCGACGAGCTGCCCGACGACACCGTGGTGTATCCCACTCACGGGTTCGGCAGCTTCTGCTCGGCCACCCAGAGCGATGCCGCCACCAGCACGATCGGTCGGGAGCGCGTGGTCAACCCGGTGCTGTTGCGAGACGAGCGCGCCTACGTCGAGGAGTTGCTGGCCGGGTTGGACGCGCACCCTGCCTACTACGCCCACATGGCCCCTGCCAACCTCGCCGGGCCCGCGGCGCCCGACCTGTCGCCGCCTGCGCTCGCCGATCCCACCGAGCTGCGTGCCCGGATCGAGGCGGGGGAGTGGGTGGTCGACCTGCGTGCCGGCACCGCGTTCGCGGCCGGGCACCTGGCAGGCAGCCTGAGCTTCCCGCTCGACGGCCAGTTCGTGACCTACCTGGGCTGGCTGATCCCCTGGGGGACCCCGGTGACGCTGCTCGGCGCCACCGTCGACGCGGTCGCCGAGGCGCAGCGCGAGCTGGTCCGCATCGGGATCGACCGGCCGGCAGTCGCCGCGGTCGGCGGCCCGCACGACTGGGCAGGCCGCGTTCCGCTCGCCGCGTACCGTCGGGCCTCCTTCGACGAGCTGGCGGGGGCAGTGGCCGGTGCCGATGCCCCCGCCGTGCTCGACGTGCGGCGCAACGAGGAACGGGCCGCAGCCTGGATCCCCGGCTCGACCCACATCCCGATCCACGAGCTGCTGGACCGGCTCGACGAGGTCCCGGCGGGTCCGGTGTGGGTGCACTGCGCGGGCGGCTACCGGGCCGGCGTCGTCGCCGCGTTGCTCCAGGCCCGCGGCCACGAGGTGGTCGCGGTGGACGACGAGTTCGACCGGGCCCTCGCTACGGGTCTCGCGGTGGCCACCTCATTACGAGGGCGTGCCGCATGAACCACCCTGCGCGAGTGGATGCGGTGGGTCTGGACGAATGGATGCGGTCGGCGACCCCGCCCCGCGTGATCGACGTCCGCACGCCTGCGGAATTCGCGGCGGTGCACATCCCGGGCTCCTACAACGTGCCGTTGGACCTGTTGAGCGAGCACCGCGACGAACTGCGCCGCCACCTCGACACCGACGTCGTCCTGGTCTGCCGGTCCGGCCAGCGCGCCGAGCGGGCCGAGCGGGCGCTGGCGGCGACGGGCCTGTCCGGTGTGCACGTTCTGGGCGAGGGCCTCAGCGGCTGGGAGGGAGCAGGCGCCCCGGTCAACCGCGGCCGTCCCCGCTGGGACATCGAGCGCCAGGTGCGGTTGATCGTCGGCGGCCTGGTGCTGTTCGGCGTGCTCGCCAGCCTGGCCGTCCCTGGTATGGAGTGGTTCTCCGCCTTGCTCGGCGCCGGCCTGGTCGTCGCCGCGCTCACCGGAACCTGCGCGATGGGGATGGTGCTGGCCCGGATGCCGTGGAACCGCGCGGCGTCCTGCGACCTGCCCGGCGTCGTCGCCGAGCTGAGCGGCGGAGGTGACCGATGATGCTGGCGGTCGTCGTCGCGTTGGGTGGTGCCGGCCGGTGTCGTGTTCGGACTGCTCAGCGGCGGGGCGGCTGTTCCCGGCGTCCGGTGCTCGGCTGCCCGAACGGTCGTGGATTCGCCGCGTACCGTGAGCATGGCCGCGGATACGCCCGTGGGTATCTGGAGGAAGGGTCGGGATGCAGCTCGATACCGATGTGATCGGTTCCGTGGTCAACCGGCTGCGGCGGGCCGAGGGCCAGCTCGGCGGGGTGATCAGGATGCTGCAGGAGGGCCGGGACTGTGAGGACGTGATCACCCAGCTCGCGGCGGTGTCGCGGGCGCTGGACAAGGCCGGGTTCGCGATCATTGCCTCCGGGCTGGAGCAGTGCATCGTGGCGGGCGAGCAGGGCGCCATCGACCGCGGCAAGCTGGAGAAGCTCTTCCTCTCGCTGGCCTAGGCTGCGGTTCCCGGTTCGTCAACGAGTCAGCCGTCTCCGTAGCGGATCATCGCTGCGATGCAGGCGGCGACGGCGACGGCGATACCCAGGGTGCCCGCCCAGCCGCCGAGGGGTTCGGGCCGACGACAAGCGTCGCGCCGCGGGTGTGGATTTCGAGGATATGGACAGGTAGCGATCATTGGTGCTCAGGGGTCGGGGGATCGAGGCACTGCGGCGGTAGGTGGAACCAGCGCAGCGCCTCGAACTCGGCGGACAGCCCGGTTGCCCCCTCGGGGATGTCTTCGGAGCGACCGGCCAGCAGCGCGTGGGCCTCGCGGAGGTGGTCGGCGAGCGCGCTCTCCCCCAGGGTCGAGTGCGTCTCGGGGCTGGTGATACCGGCCGCGGTGTAGTGGACGTCGGCGAGGTGCAGCGGCGGCTCGCCGAGCGCCGGTGTGGTGCCGCCAGAGACCGGTGTGCGGGTCGAAGCGGTAGTCGCTCAGCAGCCGGTGGCCATACCGGGCGAGCAGGTCCACGGCGTCGGTGAGGTAGTCGCGCACAGCGTCGGAGACGAGGTAGTGGAAGTTGATCCTCGCCCAGCCGGGTTTCACACCCTCGCAGCCGACGCCGATCTCGTGCCGGTAAGCGTGCGAGCGCTCCGGGTCGATCGCCAGCAGCCGGTGGCCGTAGGGGCCTGCGCAGGAGCAGCCGCCGCGGGCCTGGATGCCGAACAGGTCGTTGAGCAGCGCCACGACGTAGTTGTGGTGCAGGTAGCGTCCGGCGACCCGGATGCGGAAGGACACGATGGACAGACGGCGGGCCTGCGGGTGGCCGAGGACCTCGATGTTCGGGTTGGACTGCCACCGGCCGAAGGCGTGCTGCCACAGCTGCTCTTCCCGCTGCCGGATCGAGTCGGTGCCCACGGCGTCCTTCACGGCGAAGACCAGCCCGGCGCGGATGGACTCGATGATGGCCGGGGTGCCGCCCTCCTCGCGGGCGACCGGGTCGTCGAGGTAGCGGTGCCCGAGCGGGTCGACGAACGCGACGGTGCCGCCGCCCACGGTGGTCGGGACCGCATTGCGGACCAGCTCCCGGCGCACCACGAGGATCCCCGGCGTCTGGGGGCCGCCGACGAACTTGTGCGGGGACAGGAACACGGCGTCCTTGTGGTCACCGCGCCCGGGTGCGCTTTCGCGCATCCGGATCGGCACGTAGGGTCCGGCCGCGGCGTAGTCCCAGAACGACAGGGCGCCGTGCTCGTGCAGCAGCGCCGCGATGCGGTCGGCGTCGGAGAGCACGCCGGTGACGTTGGACGCGGCGCTGAAGCTGCCGATGAGCAGCGGGCGGCCTGCGTAGTGCGTGAGCCGCTCAGCCAGCTGGTCGAGGTCGATGTGGCCGTGCGCGTCCTCGTCGATGACAACGACGTCCGCGATCGACTCCCGCCACGGGAGCTCGTTGGAGTGGTGTTCGTAGGGCCCGAGGAACACCACCGGCCGCTCGGCGGCCGGGATCGCCTCGACGAGCCCGTAGCGGGTGGCCAGCCCGGCCGGGAGGCGCAGCTCCAGGATGGCGACCAGCTTGTTCACCGCCGCCGTCGCCCCGGAGCCGCAGAAGATCACCAGGTCCTCGTCGGTGCCGCCGACCGCGTCGCGGATCAGTCGCCGGGACTCCTCGCGCAGCCGGGTGGTCTGCAGCCCGGTACCGGAGCTCTCGGTGTGGGTGTTGGCGTAGCGGGGCAGGACGTGGTCGCGGATGAACTCCTCGACGAAGTCGAGCGAACGGCCCGACGCGGTGTAGTCGGCGTAGGTGATCCGCCGCAG
This sequence comes from uncultured Actinomycetota bacterium, assembly GCA_963780835.1. Taxonomy (GTDB): domain Bacteria; phylum Actinomycetota; class Actinomycetes; order Mycobacteriales; family Pseudonocardiaceae; genus Pseudonocardia. The sequence continues at coordinate 92,424 of CAWADQ010000018.1, forward strand.
GCCGTAGGGGCCGTCCAGCGTCTCGCCCTCACCGATCACACCCCGCCGGATCCGGTCGAGCAGCGGTGAGGTGTCCGGCGCCGCCGAACGGGCGGCCACGGCCTTGGTCCCGGTCATTCATCGCCAGCTCCATCGACGTGAGCCGGGATTCCGGCTCGGGCTGCCAGCGTGGTGCGTCGCCGCCTCGCCCGGCACGGGTCCTTCGCCCCGGCGACCGCGGACAGAGGCCACCCATCGCCTGCGTCAGCGCCGGTACTCGAACGCGGCCAGGTGCTGCTGCGATGCGTTCAGCAGCTGCTGGTACACCCGCTGCACGTCCGGGGCGGTCAGGCCCTGGGCGGCGGCCCGCAGGTCGGCGATGTCGGTCGTCTCGACGGTCCGGCCGACTCCGAGGGCGGCGGGCTCGCCGGTGAGGCCTTCGGCGAGCAGGCGGTCATAGGTGGCCTTCACGGTCGGGTCGCTGAACCTGCCCGCAGCCTGCCCGGCGGTCGGGTCGGCGATGCCGTAGCGGGCGAGTAGGGTCCGGAAGGCCTCGAGGTGGCGTGTCTCCGATGCCGCGATCCGGTCGAAGACGGGGTCGTCGTAGCGGGCGGCGAACTCGGTGTAGAGGTCGTGCGCGAGCTTCTCCTCCTGCGCGTTGGCCTGCAGCGTCGAGCGTTGCGCCGCGGTCAGGGTGCCGCTGGGCGTGTCGAGGAGGCACCCACCGTTGCCCGGCCCGTACCCGCCGTTCTGGCTCGTGCTCCTTCCGCCGCTCCCGGGACCGTAGCCATCGCCCGGCCCGGCGGCGAGCGCAGGCCCCGCGATGAGCACACCGACGGCCAGCATGCCGGCTCCGGCGGTGGCGACCTTCGTGATGGTCCTCATCTTGTCCTCCTCAGGTTGAGCACCCTCGAGGATCGGCTCCGCTGGTGCAGGGACGATGTGGTCGATGTGGAGGGGATGTGGAGACCTTGGGCGTCGGCACGGTTCTCGTCGTCGAGGACGAGCGGGAGATCCGCGAGCTGCTCCGCCGATACCTGGAGCGGGCCGGGTTCGCGGTACTGACCACCGGGTCCGGCGCGCAGGCGCTGCAGATGCTCGACGAGCACACGGCCGACATCGTCGTGCTCGACCTCGGCCTGCCCGATGTCGACGGCATCGAGGTGCTGCGGGCGGCCCGCACCGGCGGCGGTGTCCCGGTCGTCGTGCTCACCGCGCGCAGCGAGGTGGTCGACCGCATCCGGGGGCTGGAGCTCGGCGCGGACGACTACGTGACCAAGCCGTTCAGCCCGCCCGAGGTCGTCCTGCGCGTGCAGGCCGTGTTGCACCGGACCCGCGGCGGGTCGGACGTGTCGGGGCCGTCGTCGTTCGGGGCCGGGCGGTTGCGTGTCGACGAGGCCCGCCACGAGGTGAGCTGGGACGGTACGACGCTGGACCTGACCCCGACCGAGTTCGGCCTGCTGGCCGCCCTGGCGGCCGTGCCCGGTCGGGCGTACTCGCGCTACGAGCTGGTCAACCGGGTGCGCGGCTACGAGTTCGCCGGCTACGAGCGCAGCATCGACTCGCACGTGAAGAACCTGCGCCACAAGCTCGGGGCCGACGGGGCGGCCGTCGTCGAGACGGTGCACGGGGTCGGCTACCGCCTGGGCCTGCGCCGTGACCAGTGACCGGGACTGGGGGCCGCTGGCCTGGCGACTGCTCGCGGCGTTCGTGGCCGCCGCGCTCTCCTCGGTCCTGGTGATGGCCGCCGGCGCGGTGGTGGCGGCCGACCGGGGTCTCGCCGCGGCCCAGGAGACGACCTGGCAGCAGACCGCGGACCAGGTGGCCGAGGCGGCGGGCATCGCCTACACCGAGGCGGCGGGCTGGTCCGGAGCGCGCCTGGACAGGGCCGCGGCCCTGGCCGAAGGAGCGGGAGCCCGACTGGTGGTGCGCGACGCCGCGGGCCAGACCGTGCGATCCCCCGGCGGCGGCTCCGGTCCCGGCCCGGGCGGCGCGGGCCCGGGCAGGGCCGGTGCGGGCCGGAGCGGGATCAGCGCACCGGTCGTCGTCGCCGGGACGGTGGTGGGTGCCGTGCAGCTCGTCTTCCCCGCGGCCGCAGGCTCGTCGGCGCGCGGCGTCGCGTGGGGATGGATCGGCGTCGCCGCGATAGTCGCGCTCGCGGTGGCCCTGGCCGCGAGCTGGTTCGTCAGCGGGCAGATCGTGCGACCGCTCGGGCGGCTCGCGACCGCCGCGCGGGCGATGGCCCGCGGCGACCGGTCCGCCCGCTCCGGGGTGCGCGCGCCCGGCGAGCTCGGGGACCTGGGCCGGGCGTTCGACACCATGGTCGCCGAGGTGTCCCGAGCCGAGCAGGCCCGGCGCAACCTGACCGCGGACGTCGCGCACGAGTTGCGCACCCCGCTGGCGATGTTGCGGGCCGGCCTGGAGGAGCTGCGCGACGGGTTCGCCGACCCCGATCCGGCCCGCTTGACCAGCCTGCACGACCAGACCCTTCGACTCGGCCGGGTCGTCGACGACCTCGCCGAGCTCGCCGCGGCCGAGTCGGCCGCACTGTCGCTGCGGCTCGCCGACGTCGACCTCGCCGCCCTCGCCCGTGCGGAGCTGGCCTCGCACACACCGCGGCTGGAGGCGGCCGGCCTCGACGTGCGCGGGCCGAGCTCGCCGAGGGTGTGGTGGTGCGGGCTGACGCCGACCGGCTGCACCAGGCACTGGGCAACCTCCTCGACAATGCCGAGCGCTACCTGCGCGCGGGTGACAGCGTGACCGTGCGCGTGTTCACCACCGGCGGCGAGGCGGTCGTGCAGGTCGCCGACAGCGGCCCAGGGATCCCGGACGACGCGCTCCCCCACGTCTTCGACCGCCTGTGGCGGGGACGGAGCCATCGCGACGTCGCGGGCTCGGGCATCGGCCTGGCGGTCGTCCGCGAGCTGGTGACCGCGCACGGGGGCACCGTCGAGGCGGCCTCCGGGCCGGCAGGCGGAGCCACCTTCACCATCCGGCTACCCGTGCGGTGACGCGCGCACGGGTAGCCGATGCTCACCTACTGCCCGCGTGTCAGGGTGCGACCGGCTCGGCCGAGGCGAATTCGCGGAAGGCGGCGAAGGCACGCGGGCCGTACACCGTGGCCGGGCCTCCGTTCATCAACAGCGCCACCCCCAGCGCCTCGGCGACCTCGGCTTCTGTCGCGCCGTTGAGGGCGGCGCCGTAGGCGTGCGCGGCGATACAGCCGTCGCACTCCCGGGTGACCCCGATGGCCAGCGCGAGGAGCTCCTTGGTCTTGGTGTCCAGTGCGCCAGGCGCAAGAGCGGCCCCGTGGAGCGCGGCGTAGCCGCGGTACACATCCGGAATCGCCCGTCGAAGGTCCCGCCCTAGAGTCGTCGCGCACCTCGTCGCGCACCGCGGTGCTCCGTGTCCCATCGGATCTCCTCCTCGATCTCGTCCACCGTCGCGTACCGGGGCCTGGCGCGCTGCGGGCCTTGGTCCCACGGTGCTGACGGACATCAGCGCACGGGGTGAGGCCGTCCGGGCCTACGCGGGGCGGAGTTGGCGAGAAATACCCTGGTGGGTATCGGTGTGGCATCTGTCCAGCGACACCAGGAGGCGACGAGTGCCAGCGCCAGGCGGGTAGCGGGAGCAGGATCGCCAGCAGCGGCAGCACCGCGCCGAGGGTGAACGCGAGCGCCGAGGCCCCCGCCGCCTGCCGGGGGCTGGTGAGGTCCTCGGGGTCGATAGGAGAACTCGGCGTCGGGCGACGCCTTGGCGTGATGGTGCGCCGCCGCTGGCGGTTGGCCGTCGTCCTCGGCCTGATTTTCGCGGTCATCCTCGGCTTCTTCGTCTTCCGCGCCGAACCTGCCACCCCCGGTCCCGAGGGTCTGGCGCTGGCGTGGGCGGTGCTCTGGCGTGGAGTGGCTTACGGCGCCGCCGGCGGCCTGCTGCTTTCGACGTTTCCGATCCTGGCCGTGCTCGCCGAGGCCGTGGTCGCCGAGGCGCGCAGGCGTGGTCTCGTGCTGTCGCGACCGGGTGAGGCCGAGGAGGAGCCGGGCCGCGGCGACACCGCCGGTGGACGTGCAATTGGCCCAGCTCGGGGAGGTGCTTGATCGTCTCCGTCGCGTGCAGGGTCAGGTCGGAGGGGCGATCCGCATGATCGAGGTGGGTCGGGACTGCGCAGACGTCGTGACGCAGCTGGCGGCGGCATCCCGCGCACTGCACCGCGCCGGCTTCAAGATCATCGCCACCGGAATGCGGCGGTGCATGGTCGAAGACGACGACCACACCCGGCGTCTGAACGAGGCTGAGCTCGAACGGCTGTTCTTGTCGCTCGCCCGGCTCGACTGAAGGGGGAGATCCCGCATGGCCGAGCCACGCACTACGAGCGCCGCATCACCGTTGACCTGCCATACGCCGACGCCCTGACGCGGACACCGGGAGGTTGACCGACCTGGTTGAGGCGTGCCTCAATTGAGCAGTGGCTGAATCAGGAGGCCCGACGGATCTTGATCCGGTGGTGCTGTTCGAGCGGGCGGCCGTACTAGCCGCCGCCGTGATGGCGCGGCTCGGCGCGCCGCGGAGTCGATCGCTGCGTCATCCGATCAGGGATCAGCGAGACGGATCCGGCGAAGCTCGTGGTCCAGGAGTCGATACGCGCGTCTGCGCAGCTGGTCTACGAGATGCTGACCCGCGTCTGCGGCTCGTCCACAGCGGGCTCGACGATCTCGCCTCGGCCACCCGCACGGAAGCGGCGGCGCCGCGCGGACCGCGGAGTTGAGCACGTCCCTCCAGACGGGAGCTGAGCCGTGAACGTCGACGTCCGGGTCGAGACCGTGATCCATGCTCCGCTCGCGGACGTTGCCGCGTACGCCTCCGATCCATCGCACGCGTCCGAGTGGTACGCCAACATCACCTCGGTCGAATGGGAGACACCCCCACCGGCTCAGGTGGGTTCACGGGTCGCGTTCGTCGCACATTTCCTGGGCAGGCGCATCGCCTACACGTACGAGATCACCGAGCTGGTTCCTGGGGCGCGGATGGTGATGCGCACCGCGCAAGGGCCGTTCCCGATGGAGACCACCTACACCTGGGAAGCCGTCGACGGCGCCACCTTGATGACCTTGCGCAACACCGGGTCGCCGCGCGGGTTCGGGTCGCTGGCCGCGCCCTTCGTGGCGCGGGCGATGCGCCGCGCCACCGCCAAGGATCTCGCCGTGCTGAAGGCGATCATGGAGAAGCCAGGGGTCCCGGACACGACAGGGCGTGCCCGGCCGCAGCTCAGCGGTTGATGTCCCGTTCGAGGCGGGAGATCCGCTCCTCGTAGAATGCGACGGCGGCCAGCCGGCTCTGTGCGCGTCGGTGCTCGATGCGGATCTCCTCGATGAGTCGGCGGGCCTCGATCACCTCGGCACCGTTGGCCGTCAGGTCCACGGCCGGTCGCTCGAGCTCGGCGATCCGGGTGTCGGCGGCGGCGAGCTGGGCGGCCATCAGCCGGAGCTTGTTGTCGATGTCGTCCTGTCGTGCGTGTGCCTCGCTGAGGCGCCGTTCGACATGGATCCGCAGGTCGCGTACCTCCGAGCGGGCAGCTTGGATCTCCAGGGACCGCCGCTCGCCATCGGCGTAGATGGCTTGTCGTGCGATCTCGCGCGCGATGTTCTCGATGCGTGGGCGCAGCCGCGTCCACGCCGGCGCCAGTGTGAGCGCCGCGGCGGCACGGACCCGCCTTCGTGCGGTCATGGGCCGACCTCGATCCGTTCTTCATCCCGCCAGCGGCGCAGCAGAAGTGACTCGGCGCTCAGCCGGTGCTCCGGCGTGACATGAACCGGGTCTCCCCAGTGGTGGTCGAACCGGGTCTGCTCCGGCTCGTCGAGCAGTGTGGTGCCGAGCAGGCGCGTCCGTGCCGCAGGGAACAGCTCGGTGAGCAGGTATGTGCTGAGCGTGCCCGTGGTCGGCCACACGGCCTCGGTGGCCGAGAGCCCGAGGATGCCGATCAGGGGAGTGGTGAATGCGGCATTCGGCACGGAGACGGCGTTGACGCCCGCGGGCCACCACTCCGGCCGGTCCTCACGCTCCCAGTGCAGCCGTCCGGGCTCGACCAGGAGATAGAGGCGCGACAGGGAGTCGGCGAACGTGCCGGGGCCGGCCACGACTCCTCGGTGCAACATGACCACATCGGTACGGCGTCCGCCGCGCGGCACCGCGCCCGGCGCGTCGAGCACGAAGCTCGTCATGCGTACGACCAGGTCGCTGGCCTCGATCAGGGCGACCCGCTCCGGACTTGCGCCGAGCGGCGCATTTCCGATGATCGTGATCGTGCGTGGCGGATCGTGCGTGGCATACCCTGCGATAAGGGAGCCCAGGACCTTGCGTACTCCCTCGGCTGCGCTCGGCATGGTCAGCGACATCCAGCGGACGATACTGTCCAGCGCACGGCGTCGATCGGCCCGGGCAGGCCCCGGAGGGAGAGCATGTGCTCGGAGTAGCTGCGATCGTCGCCGTCGTGACCGCCAGGGGTGGGTCTGTCGGCCTGCCGGGGAAGAACCTCGCGTTGTTCCTCGGCCGTCCGCTGGTCGAGCACGCCGTGGCCACAGCGCGCGCGGTGTCGGCGGTGGACAGGGTGTTGCTGACCACCGACGACGACCGGATCGCGGCGGCGGGCGCTCGGGCCGGGGCGGAGCACATCGCCCGGCCCGCCGAGCTGGCGACCGCCACGAGCCGCAGCATCGACGCCGTGCTGCACGCGCTGGAAGCCGCCTGCGTGGAGGACACGGCGGTGGTGGTGTTGCTTCAGCCCACCTCCCCGCTGCGCACACCCGCGGACGTGGCCGAGTGTCTGGCCCTCTACGGCCGCCACGGCGTCGGGTCGGTCGTGCAGACAGTTCAAGCCGGCGGGCATCATCCGCTGAAAGCGCTGCTGTCGGTCGGGGACGCGCTCGAACCCGTCCGTGATTGGGCCGATCTGGAGGCCCCGCGGCAGGACCTGCCCGTCGCGGTGCGGCCCACCGGGGGCGTGTACGTCGCCGGCGCAGGTGACATCCGGCGCACGCGGCAGCTCGTCATCCCGCCGGTGGTGGGCCAACAGATCCCCGCCGAACGTGCGGCCGACATCGACACTGTCGCCGATCTCGCCGCGGCGGAGCGGTGGGTCCGGCAGCATCGGGGGAACGAGCGTCGAGGGGCGGCAGGCTCGCCGGCTCGTCGAGGCAGCCGGCCTTGAAGGGAGTGCAGCGCCTGACGGCTTCCGCGATCAGGCTGGTCGATGAACTCCTTGTAGCGAGACAGCTCCCACATCGCGTCACCTTCGAGCAGCTCCACGATCCGCTGCCGAGCTCCTGCGGTCCCGAACCCGTTCACCGGCGTGCAGCGCCCGAGCGCCCTGGCCCGGCGCAACGCGGCGACCACGGCGCCGCGCTCCGTCGCCACCTCCAGCACCGACGGGGTGCTGACCCGCCGTCGTTGCCGGGAGCCGATCGTGACAGACGGCGTGCCGAGGACCGGTGCCTCCCGCACACCGGCCGACGAGTTGCCCATGATCACGTCAGCGTGCTGCATGAGAGCGAGGAAGTACTCGAACCGCATGGACGGCAACCGCACGAAGTGGGGACGTCGCAACCGGTCGAGCTCGGCGCGGATCTCCTGGCAGCCCGGGTCGTTGTTCGGGTCGATCACCACGAAGTCGCCTCCGTCGTCCAGCACGGCGTCCACGACGGCCGCCGCGTGCTGGCAGTGCAGCTCGGGCTCCGTGGTCACCGGGTGCCACACGAGCACCCCGTAGCGCTCGAAGGGGATGCCGTAGCGCGCGCACACTTCGGCGGCCGAGGGCAGGCTGGGAGAGGTGAGGACGTCCACCTCGGGGCTGCCGACCACCATGATCCGCTCGTCCTGCTCACCCATCTGCAACAGACGCTTGCGGGCCGTCTCGTTCGCAACGAGGTGGACGTGCGCGAGCTTGGAGATCGCGTGGCGGATGGCTCGTCGATGGTGCCGGACACCTCACCGCCTTCGATGTGCACGACAAGGATGTTGTTCAGCGAACCGACGAGGGCACCGGCCAGCGCCTCGACGCGGTCGCCATGGACCACCATCACGTCCGGCCGCTCGGCGTGCACCAACCGGGACACCGCCGCGACGGTGTTGGCCAGCACCTGCTACATCGGTTCCCCGTCGATCTGGTTCGGCAGCAGGTAGAGCCCCGCCAACCCGGCCGTTCGATCTCGTGCACGGTGTAGCCGTAGCGGTGCAGCATGTGCATGCCGGTGACGAAGACGTGCACCTCAAGTGCGGAGTCCGGACTGCAAGCATGACGTCCTCAGCTTGCCGAAGTCGGCGCGGGTGCCGGTGAGGAAGATAACTTTCCCTCGGGTCATTCACCCGCGATGTCGGACCAGGCGACCTGCCATCCGATGCGAGGCCCTGCTTGCGCGGCTGCCCAGCAGGGACTCGTAGTCCTCCGCCTTGATCTCGCCCGTGCCCGGGCGTTTGACCCAGAGATTTCGTCGGTGAAGGGCTCGCCGGGCGCGATGTCGGCCGTGGTGACCACGGAGGCGTAGGCGAAGTCGATGGTCGGCTGCTCCGCGGCCAGGACGTCCTTGGTCCCGCCGAGCGCTGTGTGGATGAGCCTGGATCCCTCGATGAGCTCGGCCAGCTCGGCCGGGTCCATGGACACGAGGATGTCGGGCCCGGGCCAGGCCCATGTCCACGGTGAAGTGGCGCTCCAGGATGCCGAGGCGCCCAGCGCCACCGCGCCCAGGCAGGGGTAGATCGTGGTGGTGTGGTCGGACAGGCCCATCACCGCGTCGGGGAAGGCGTCGCGCACTCCCGCATGGCGCCCAGGCGCACCAACTCGGGCGGCGTGGGATAGAGCGTCGTGCAGTGCAGCAGCGCGAAGGGGACCCCGGCAGCGCGCGCAGGATCTCGACGTGGGCCGGATCGAGTCGAGGCTGTTCATGCCCGTGCAGACGATGACCGGCTTGCCCAAGCGGGCGATGTGTCGCACCAGGGGATAGTTGTTGCACTCACCCGATGCCGATCTTGTAGCGCGGGCACGTCGAAGCTCGGCGAGGCGGTCGGCCGCGGCGCGGGAGAACGGCGTGGAGATGAAGATCGCCCCGCGTTCCGTGGCGTGGTCCATGAGCCGCCGCTCGTCCTCCTCGCTGAGCGCGCAGCGCTCCATCGATCTCGTAGATGGAGACGTCGCGTTGCCAGGGATGACCGTCTTGGCCTGCGGAATCATCTCGTCCTCGACAACATGGCGTCTGGTGCTTGACGCACTCCGCCCCGGCGTCGATGGCGGCGTCGACCATGCGATGCGGCCTTGGCCGGAGTCGCCCTCGTGGTTGATGCCGATCTCGGCCACCACGAGCGGTGTCTGGTTCGTCCCCACCCGACGGCTAGCGATGGCGAACTCCGGACCCAGCATGGAGGTCATGCGTCGACGATACGACGGGTGTGCAGGCTCGGCTCAAGGCAGCACGAGGCACCACGCCAGTGATCGTGCCTCGGGCATATCTGGGGCGCCGTGTCGGGCCGGGGGTCAGGTCGGTTGCGCGTGGCGATGAGCGTGGCGAGCCTGGACTCGGTGTAGGCGAGGCGCCGGTTGTCCACGATCTCCCGGTACTCGCCGGTGAACCACATGCTCATCGGCCCGTTCGGGGTCTGCACCTCCATGCCGACCCGCCGAAGGCCGCCGACCCTGACGTCCATGTCGGCCACCGGAATGCTGGCCCCGTTCGGGCCGTACCAGGCGGCGAACTGTTCCGGGTCGGTCCACAGTGCCCAGACGGCCTCGACCGGGGCGTCGAAGATCCGTTCGATCACCAGCGACCCTTCTGGACCGGCGCGGTTACTCATCCTGATCGTCCTTCTCGTCGGTTAGCTGTCTGAGGTAGCGGTCCATCCGGTCGAAGCGGGCTTCCCATACCGGGCGGTACTGCTCGGCCCAGGTCGAGATCTCTTCCAGCCGGGTGGCGTCAAGCGCGCACGGCCGGTACTGGGCTCGCCGGCTTCGCACGACCAGCCCGGCCTGCTCCAACACCTTGATGTGCTTGGAGATCGCGGGAAGCGTCAGCTCGAAGGGCTCCGCGAGCTCGTTGACGCTGGCTTCCCCCTCGGCAAGGCGGGCCAGGATCGCACGGCGTGTCGCGTTGGCCAGAGCGGCGAAGGTCTCGTCCAGCCGGTCGTCGTCCACTGCGAGCCATCCCGCAACTTTCCATATCAGTTAATTAACTGGTACGGAAAGTACGCGCCGTTCAGCGTCTCCGTCAACGGCTCGGCGATGACAAATCTCATCGCTGAATTGTCGTGCGGGCCGGGCCCGCAGGTGGTGCCCGACCCTGCCGGTTGTCGATGATGGCCACAGTTGGCGGTCTGATGGCCGCCACGCCCGGGCCAGGTGAAGGAGGCTGTGCTGTGGTGGCGCGACGCCTGCCAAGGCCGATCACGGTGCTGGTCGTGGCGTCCGACGTGTGCGTCGGGTGAGAGACATGCTGGGGTCCAGGTTCTCGCCCACAGTTGTCGCGGCCACAGTCGCCGCAGCGGGTGCCGCCATCACCGTATCCGTGGTGCTCCTTCCAGGGGTGCGCTTCGGCTACCGGGCAGCCGGCGCGCACATCGCCGTGGAGACCACCGCGGTGTTGATCGCGTTGCTGGTCGCGTTGCTGGCGCTGGGCCGGTTCCGCCGCAACCGCGCCGTGGCCGATCTCCTGCTGACAGCGACATTCGTGCTGCTCGCGCTGGTGAACCTGTTGTTCTCGACGGTCCCGGCGATCCTCTCCGACCTGCCTGACACCGCGGCGACCTGGGGAGCGTTGGGTGGGCGCGTGGTGGGAGCGGGGCTGCTGGCGGCGGCCGCGGTGGGGCCGGACCGCGCATGTCGACCCGCCGAGGCACATGGTGGCTTCTGGTGTGCGCTGGCGGGGGTGTTGTGGTGGCGGTCGGGCTGGCGGCCGCCGCTGGCTGGTTGCCTGTGCCGGTCGACCCGGTGCCGTCACCCGCGGTGGGCGTGCCCGGCCTGGACGCCAGTCCGCTGATCGTCGGCTTGCAGCTCATGGCCGCCCTGTTCTTTGCTGCGGCGGCGGCCGGATGCCTCCGACGGACGCGGACTGCGGCGGACCCTCTGCACGCAGGTCTCGGCGTCGGCGCGGTGCTGGCGGGCTGCTCGGCGGTGAACTATGCGTTGTTTCCTTCGTTGTTCTCCGACTGGATCTATCTGGGCGACCTGTTCCGGCTGGTCGCCTACTTGGTCTTCCTCACCGCGGCGTTCCGGGAGATCGGCACCTACTGGCAGACCCAGAATCAGCTCGCCGTGCTCAAGGAACGCCGGCGGCTGGCCCGTGATCTGCACGACGGGCTGGCGCAGGAGCTGGCCTACATCATGCGCCACGCGATGCGGCTACCGGAGAGCAACGGCTCCGGCCAACCGGATCCGGGAAGCGGCCCGGCGCGCGCTGGCCGAGTCCCGTCACGCCATTCATGCGCTGTCCACGACCAGTCACTCGCTGGACGAGGCGATCGCCGACGCCGTCGGGCGCAGTGCCGGCCGAACCCACATCGGTCTCGACCTCGACCTCGACCCGAATGCCACCGCGGATGCCCCGCAGCGCGAAGCGCTGACCCGGATCGCTGCCGAGGCGGTCGCCAACGCTGGACAACACGCCAACACCGGCGAGGTTCGGGTACGGCTCGATGCCGGCCCACCCCTGCGTCTGCAGATCAGCGACTCGGGCCGCGGTTTCGGCCCCGCCGAGTCAACCCGGCCACGTCACGGATTCGGTTTGGACAGCGTGGCGCAGCGTGCCCACGACATCGGAGCCGACCTGCAGATCTCAAGTGCACCCGGTCGGGGAACCGTCGTCGAGGTCCAGCTGTGACGCCGCTGCGGACGCTGCTGGCAGATGACCATGCACCCACCCTGGACGAGCTGCGGGACACCCTCGACGGTGACCCGCGGTTCACCGTCGTCGCCGCGGTCCGCCACGCCGCCGCCGCGGTCAACGACGCCGTCCGAACCCGACCGGACCTGTGCCTGCTCGACGTCGCCATGCCCGGAAACGGCATCGCCGCCTGCTGGGAGATCACCGCGCGACTGCCCCAGACCGTCGTCGTCATGTTCACCGTCTCCGCCGCAGACAACGACCTGTTCGCCGCGCTCCGCGCTGGAGCCGGCGGCTACCTCCTCAAAGACACCGACCCCGCGAAATCCCCGACCTCCTCGTCGGAGCGACGACCGGCCAGGCGGCCATTCCACCAGCCCTGGTCGCGCGGATGGTCCGC
>CAWADQ010000019.1:0-40539 GCA_963780835.1 uncultured Actinomycetota bacterium
GGCCCCCCTCGACCACCCAGCGCCGGGTGCTGCGCACGCTCTCGAGCATCCGGCGGTCGTGCGTCACCAGCAGCACCGTGCCGGGGAACGCGTCGAGCGCCTGTTCCAGCTGCTCGATCGCGGGCAGGTCGAGGTGGTTGGTCGGCTCGTCGAGCACCAGCAGGTTCACCTCGCGCGCCTGCAGCAGCGCCAGCGCCGCCCGCGTCCGCTCGCCCGGCGAGAGCGAGGCCGCCGGCCGGGGCACGTGCTCGCCGGTCAGCCCGAACTTCGCCAGCAGCGTGCGGACGTCGCTCTCCGACCAGTCGGGCCCGGCCGGTCGCACCGCGTCGCGGAACGCCCGGACCAGCGGCTCCGGCCCGAGGAACAGCCCGCGCGCCTGGTCGATCTCGCCGACCTGCACGGACGAGCCCAGCCCGCCGCTGCCCTCGTCCAGCGGGATGCGCCCGAGCAGCGCGCCCAGCAGCGTCGACTTGCCCGACCCGTTCGCCCCGGTGATCACGACCCGGTCCGCCCAGTCGACGCGGGCGTCGATCGGCCCGAGCGTGAACGACCCGCGGCGCACCACCGCGCCGGACAGCGACGCCACGACCGTCCCCGAGCGGGGTGCCGCGGCGATCGTCATCCGCAGCTCCCACTCCTTGCGCGGCTCCTCGACGACCTCCAGCCGCTCGATGGCCCGCTCGGTCTGCCGGGCCTTCGCGGCCTGCTTCTCGCTGGTCTGCTGGCGGAAGGCCTTGACGTGCTTGTCCGGGTCGGTCGCCTTGCGCCGCGCGTTGCGGACGCCCTGCGCCATCCAGTTGCGCTGCATGACCGCGCGGTCCTTGAGCGCCCCGCGCTTGTCGTCGTACTCCTCGTACGCCTCGCGCGCGTGCCGTCGCGCCACCGCCCGCTCGGCGAGGTAGCTGTCGTAGCCGCCCTCGTAGACCCCGACCTGCTGCTGCGCGAGGTCCAGCTCGACGATCCGGTTCACCGTGCGGGCGAGGAACTCCCGGTCGTGGCTGACGATGACGGCCGGGCTGCCCCGTCGCAGACCGGTGACGTACCGCTCGAGGCGCTCCAGCCCGTCGAGGTCGAGGTCGTTCGTGGGCTCGTCGAGCAGGAGGACGTCGTAGCGCGACAGCAGCAGCGCCGCCAGGCCGGCGCGGGCGGCCTGGCCGCCGGACAGCGCCGTCATCGGCATGTCGAGCGCGACCCCGAGCGCCACGTCGTCCGCAACGGCTCCCGCACGCTCGTCGAGGTCCGCGCCGCCGAGGGCGAGCCAGCGGTCGAGCGCGGTGGCGTAGGCGTCGTCCGCACCGGGCGCACCGGACCCCAGCGCCTCCGCGGCGGCGTCCATCGCCGCCTGGGCGTCCGCGACGCCGGTCCGGCGGGCGAGGAACGCGACCACGGTCTCGCCGGGGCGCCGGTCGGGTTCCTGCGGCAGGTGCCCGACCGTGGCCGCCGGCGGGCTGACGGCGACCGCGCCCTCCTCCGGAGCGGTCTCCCCCGCGAGGATGCGCAGCAGCGTGGACTTGCCGGCGCCGTTCGCCCCCACGAGGCCGACGACGTCACCCGGGGCGAGCACGAGGTCGAGACCGGAGAACAGGACGCGGGCGCCGTGGCCGGCGGACAGGCCGGTGGCCTTGACGGTGGCACTCATCTCTCAGAGAACCGTACCCGGGGTGACGGCGGGGCCGGACGGGTAGACCGCACCCATGAACCAGGTTCCGAATGTTCGGCTCAACAACGGCGTGGAGATCCCGCAGTTCGGCTTCGGCGTGTTCCAGGTGCCGCCGGACGAGACGGCGGCGACGGTCCGCGCCGCCTTCGACGCCGGCTACCGGCACATCGACACCGCGCAGATGTACGGCAACGAGGAGGGCGTGGGGCAGGCGCTCGCGGAGTCCGGCCTCTCCCGCGACGAGGTGTTCCTCACCACGAAGCTCAACAACGACGGCCACGGCTACGACACGGCGATCCGCCGGCTGGACGAGAGCCTGAAGCGGCTCGGCACCGACCACGTCGACCTCTACCTGATCCACTGGCCGCGGCCCCGGGAGGACCGCTACGTCGACACGTGGCGCGGGTTCGAGAAGGCCGCCGCCGAGGGCAAGGCGCGCGCGATCGGCGTCTCCAACTTCACCGTCGCGAACCTCGAACGGCTCGCGGCGGAGACCGGGACGGTCCCGGCGGTCAACCAGGTCGAGCTGCACCCGCGGTTCACCCAGGACGAGCTGCGCGCCTACCACGCACAGCACGGCATCGCGACGGAGGCGTGGAGCCCCATCGGGCAGGGCCAGGGCCTGCTGGACGACCCGCTGCTCGGTGAGCTGGCGGGCAAGTACGGCAAGTCGCCTGCCCAGGTCGTGCTGCGCTGGCACGTGCAGCTGGGCAACATCGTCTTCCCGAAGTCGATGCACCCCGAGCGCATGAGGGAGAACATCGACGTCTTCGACTTCGAGCTGGCCGACGACGACGTCGCGGCGATCAGCGGCCTGAACGTCGACGGCCGCCTCGGCCCGGACCCCGACCGCTTCGGCTGATCCCCGGCCCCGCGCTCCCCCGCGAGTCGGCACGTTTGCGGTCGCGAGTCGGCACGTCTGCTGCCGCGAGTCGGCACGTGTTGCGCGGCGCGAGTTCGCGCCAGGGCGGTGGAACGGCGCCCCACGCCCGGGGCGCCGTTCGCCTGCCCGTCTCCGCCGCCTTCCGCACATCGCACCCCGCCCGACGCGTGTCAGGGCCGGGCTGTCCGTGCGACGGCTCCGGTGAGCGGCCAGGATCCTCCCGTGCCCACCCCGTACACCCCCTTCCCCGACGACTGGTCGCGCGCCCTCGCCGTCGTCGCCCACCCCGACGACCTCGAGTACGGGGCCGCGGGCGCGGTCGCCCGGTGGACCGCGGAGGGGCGAACCGTGACCTATCTGCTGGTCACCCGGGGCGAGGCCGGCATCGACACGATTCCTCCGGCCGAGTGCGGGCCGCTGCGCGAGGCCGAGCAGCGGGCGGCGGCCCGGATCGTCGGGGTCGACGTCGTGGAGTTCCTCGACCACGCCGACGGCACGATCGAGTACGGCCCGGCGCTGCGTCGCGACATCGCCCGGGCGATCCGCCGCCACCGCCCCGAGCTGCTGATCACCGGCAACCACCACCCGACCTGGCCGGGCGGCAACCTCAACTCACCCGACCACCGCGCCGTCGGGCAGGCGGCGATCGACGCGGTCGCGGACGCCGGCAACCGGTGGCTCTTCCCCGAGCCCGGCCTCGACCCGTGGCCGGGCGTCCGGTGGGTGGCGGTGTTCGGTTCGCCCGACGCCGGGCACGCCGTCGACATCGGCGGGACCTTCGACCGCGCCGTCGCCTCACTCCGGGCCCATGCGGCCTACCTGACCGTGCTCGGCGGACCCTCGCCGGAGGCGTTCCTGCGCGCCGGTGCTGAGCAGTCGGGCGAGCACCTGCCGGGCGCGACCCTCGCCGCGGCGTTCGAGCTGATCCGGACCTGACCAGCAGGATTAACTAGCCTCGGTGCCGTGAACCCGTCGACGGCCCATGCCCAGGTGATCGTCGACGAGCTCGTGCGCGGCGGGGTCACCGACGCCGTGCTCTGCCCCGGCTCGCGCAGCGCCCCGCTCGCGTTCGCCCTCCACGCGGCGGACAGGGCGGGACGGCTGCGCCTGCACGTCCGCATCGACGAGCGCACCGCCGGGTTCCTCGCGCTGGGTCTCGCGCTGCGCTCGGGGCGGGCGGTGCCGGTGGTGACGACGTCGGGCACCGCGGTCGCGAACCTGCACCCGGCCGTGCTGGAGGCGTCGCACGCCGGTGTGCCGCTGCTCGTGCTGACCGCTGACCGGCCGCCGCAGCTGATCGGCACGGGGGCGAACCAGACCGTCGTCCAGCCGGGGATCTTCGGCGACGCCGTGCGCCTCGCACTCACCGCGGCTCCCGCGAGCGACCCGGAACGGGAGAACGGGCCGTGGCGGTCCGCCGTCGGTCGGATGCTGGCGGCCGCGCTCGGGACGCCCCCCGGGCCGGTGCACCTGAACCTGCCGTTCGCGGAGCCGCTGGTACCCGACGCGGGAACGCCCCCCGCCGGTCGCCCCGGAGGGGGGCCGTGGACCGCGGTCTCCCGGGCCCGGGTCCACGCCGACCCGCTGCCGCTCGACCCCGCAGCCCCGACGCTGGTCATTGCCGGGGCGGGGGCCCCGACGGAGGTGCGCGGGTGGGGGCTGCCGGTGATCGCCGAACCGGCGTCGGGTGTGTGGGACGTCGGCCTGCGCGCCGGTCCGTGGCTGCTGGGTGCGCTCCCGGACGCACTGCTCCCGACGCAGGTGCTGGTGGCGGGCCGCCCGACCCTGCACCGGCCGGTCCAGCGGCTGCTCGCCGACCGCCGCGTCGCCGTGTACGCCCTGGCGGATCCGCAGGGCCGGAGCTGGACCGACGTCCCCGGGACCGTCCGCGCGGTCGGGTCCGCGCCGTCGTGGAAACCCCCGCGCGGCTGGACGGCACGCTGGCTCGACGCCGACCGGGCCGCGGCCAAGGCGCTCGACGCCGCGCTCGACGCCCCGGGAGGCGCCGGGCGGTCTGCGCCTGGCCCGGGTGCTCGTCGACGCCCTGCCCGGCGACGCGCTGCTCGTCGTCGGCTCGTCGAACCCCGTCCGCGACCTGTCCCTGGCCGCGGTCCCGCGCGGGGACATCACCGTGCTCGCCAACCGGGGCGTCGCCGGGATCGACGGAACGGTGTCGACCGCGATCGGCGCGGCACTCGCGCATCCGGGACCGGCGTACGCGCTGCTCGGCGACCTGACGCTTGCTGCACGACACGACCGGATTCGTGATCGGTCCGGACGAACCGCGTCCCGACCTCACCGTGGTGGTCCTCAACGACAGCGGCGGCGGGATCTTCGGCCTGCTCGAACAGGGCGCCCCGGAGCACGCGGGGGCATTCGAGCGGGTGTTCGGCACGCCGCACACCGTCGACCTGGCCGCACTCGCGGCGGCGATGGGCCTCGGACACCTGCGCCTCGACGACCTGTCGGACCTACCCGGGGCGCTCGAACCCGCGCGCGGCATCCGGCTGGTGGAGATCCGCGCCGACCGCGCGGCACTCCGCGCCGGCCACGCCGCGGTCCGCGCCGCCGTCGCCGCTGCCGTGTAGGGCGAGGTCGGGGGTCTGTGCGGGGTATCGGGTGTGCTCTGCGCGGAATCGCCCGGACGATCAGCTCAGGAGAAGCCGCTCGCGCCGGATTACGCCGGGAGGTTGCCCGCCAGGGCCTCGCGCACCGGCAGCAGCTTCGCCGCCGCCTCGCGGACCTCGGTGTCCGGGTCCGAGTCGGCCACCACGCCGCAGCCCGCGAACAGCCGGGCCACCGGGCCGTCGAGCTGGGCGCAGCGCAGGGCGAGCCCGAGCTCGCCGTTGCCGTCGGCGTCCATCCAGCCCACCGGACCCGCGTAGCGCCCGCGGTCCATGCCCTCCAGCTCGGCGATCAGCGCCAGCGCGGCGTCCCGGGGGGTGCCACCCACCGCCGCGGTGGGGTGCACCGTCGCGGCCAGGCGCAACAGGGTCGCCGGGTCGTCGCGGTCCAGCTTGCCGTGCACGTCGCTGGCCAGGTGCGACACGTTGTGCAGCGCGATCACCCCGGGCGTGTCCGGCACGTCCAGCTCCGCGCACAGCGGACGCAGCGCGGCGGCGAGCGACTCGACCGCGAGCGCGTGCTCGCGCCGGTCCTTCTCCGACGACAGCAGCCGCCGCGCGAGCTCCGCCCGGTCCACCGCGGTCGTCTCCGTCAGCCCTGCTTCGGAGAGCGAGAGCACCGCCTCCGACCACGCGGTCCCCGCCAGCACCCGGGACGAGACCGTCGCGCCGCTGCGCCGCACGAGCAGCTCGGGCGTCGCGCCGACCAACCCGTCCACGGCGAACGACCAGCACGACGGGTAGCGCCGCGCGAGCCCGCCGAGCAGGAAGCGCGGGTCGAGGGGGGCGTCGGCGACGGCCAGCAGGTCGTGCGCGAGCGCCGCCTTCTCCAGCTCGCCCGCCCGCATCCGGGCCACGGCCGCGCGGACCGCAGCGCGGTAGCCCTCGACCGGCAGCCGGCCGTCCGCCCAGCGGAGCCGGCCCGTCCGGCGGACCGGCCGCACCGGCTGCACCGACGGCCCGTCGCCCGCCGTGAACTCGGTGATCCACACCCGGTCCTCGACGCGCCCGACGACCACGCGCGGCACGACGACGACCGACCCCGGCGAGTCGTCGGCGAACGTGAAACTGGTGAACGCGACGGGCCCGCTGCCCTCGGCCTCGACGTCGTCGCGCACGTCGAGCTCGGCTGCGAACGACCGCCACCATGCGTCCGCCGCCGCGAACCGCTCCGGGCCGGTGGCGGTGAACCGGGCGACCTCACCCCACCCCACGAGCCCCTCGCCGTCGCGCACCCAGCACAGCGGGTGCTCGTCCGGGAACAGGTCGAGCAGCCCGCCGGCGTCGTCCACCGGACGGGTCTGCACGCGCAGCCCGGGCGGCAGCGGGGCGATGGTCACCTCTCCGAGAGTAGGGACGCCGCGCGGCCGACGCCCGTCCGGGCCGGGAGGTGCGGCGGACGACACGTGGCGGACCGGGGACGTTCCCGCCGCCGGTCGTGGCGCCGCGGCCGCGATCACCCGCGGCCGCCGCACTAGAATCGATCCTCGTGACCAGCGCCGACAGCCCGCTCACCGAGCTGGTGGAGACGGTCGCCCCCGCGTTGCGGGCGGTGCGCTGGTACGCGGCCGAGATCGTCGTCGGGATCGCGGTCGTCGCGACGGCGCTGGCCGCGCTCGCGTTGACCGGCGCCGCCGTGGACGACGCGGCGATCGACGCGGACCGGGGGATCGCGACGGCCGAGGTCCTCGACAGCTCGTTCGCCCGCACACTGATCCGGTTCCCGAGCGCCAACGGGCAGTCGGTCGTGCCCGAGCGGGGCGTGCAGTACCCCCGCGGCCTCGCGACGGGCGACACGGTCGTGGTCGAGTACGCCCTGTCCGATCCCGAGCAGGTCCGCGTCGCCGGCCGCAGCGTGGTCGACGGGGTCGTGCCGGTGTGCCTGGGCGTCGCCGGGGTCTGGGCGGTGCTCGGCCCGCTGGCCGTGTGGCTGCGCCGCAGGAGGCCGGGCGATCGCGACCGGGCCTCCGCGCACCCACCGGCTAACCTCGATCCGTGAGCGAGCGGAGCGAGCGAGCCATCCTCGGTAGTGCGGTGAGCGAGCGTGCGTCGGGGAGCGCGATGAGTCGCGCGGACCTCGACAAGGACCCGCACGACGTCGCCGCGATGTTCGACGGCGTCGCGCGCCGCTACGACCTCACCAACACGGTGCTCACCGCCGGGCAGGACCGGCGCTGGCGGGCGCTGACCCGCGCGGCGCTCGACCTGCGCCCCGGCGAGCGGGTGCTGGACCTGGCGGCGGGGACGGCGGTCTCGACGGTCGCGCTCGCCCGCTCGGGCGCCTGGTGCGTGGCCGCGGACTTCTCCCTCGGCATGCTGCGTGCCGGCGCGGGCCGCGCCGTCCCGAAGGTCGCCGCCGACGCCCTCGCCCTGCCCTTCGCCGACGCCGCGTTCGACGCGGTGACGATCTCGTTCGGCCTGCGCAACGTCGCCGACCCGGACGCCGCGCTGGCCGAGATGGCCCGGGTGACCCGTCCCGGCGGCCGGCTGGTGGTCTGCGAGTTCGGCACGCCGACGTGGGCGCCCTACCGCGCCGCCTACCACGACGTCGTGCTGAAGCACGCGCTGCCGGCGGTCGCCCGTGCGGTGTCGAGCAACCCCGAGGCGTACCTGTATCTCGCCGAGTCGATCCGCGCCTGGCCCGCGCAGGCCGCGCTCGCCCACCGGATCCGGTCCGCGGGCTGGACCGACGTCGCCTGGCGGAACCTCGCGGGTGGCGCCGTCGCCCTGCACCGCGCCCGGCGGGCGGACGACGCCCGGGCCCGGTAGCACGTCCTCATCCTTCGACGAGGCTGTGACCGGGCTCTTAGGGCTGGGCGCCAACCCGCCCCCGGGTGGCGGACGCGCAACTGTCGGGGGTGCCGCCTACACTCGGCCCCACTTCGTGAATCCGTTCACAAGGTGCCCGTCCATGAGTCCCCACGGAGTTCCACCCCGGAGTCCCACAAGGAGTCCCCCGTGGTCGCCGATCCCACCACCGGCGCCGCCCGAGCCGAGGCCGACGCCGACGTCATCGTCGTCGGTGCCGGGCCCGCAGGTTCGACCGCAGCCACCTACCTCGCCCGCGCGGGTCTGGACGTGCTGCTGCTGGAGAAGTCCACCTTCCCGCGCCCGAAGGTCTGCGGAGACGGGTTCACCCCCCGCGGCATCAAACAGATCATCGATCTCGGCATCGACTGCAGCGAGGAGGCCGGCTGGCTGCACAACCGCGGCCTGCGCGTCCTCGGCGGCGGGGTCAGCCTGGAGCTGGAGTGGCCGACGCTCGCGTCGTTCCCGGACTTCGGCGCCGTCCGCACCCGGCAGGACTTCGACGAGCTGCTGGTCCGGCACGCCGAGAAGTCGGGCGCGCGGCTGCACGAGGACACCACGGTCACCGACGCCGTGACCGACGAGCGCACCGGCCGCGTCGTCGGGGTCCGCGGGCACGTCGGGCGGGGCAAGGAGAAGCGCCCGGTCACGTTCCGCGCCCCGCTCACCCTGGCCTGCGACGGCGTGTCGGCCCGGCTCGCGCTGAGCGTGGGCATCACCAAGCGCGACGACCGGCCGATGGGCGTCGCCGTCCGCCGCTACTACCGCAGCCCGCGGACGCACGACGACTACCTGGAGAGCCACCTGGAGCTCTGGGACCGGTCGGACCCGGCGAACCCCAAGCTCCTGCCCGGCTACGGGTGGATCTTCGGGATGGGGGACGGCACGTCCAACGTCGGCCTCGGCATCCTGTCCACCAGCCGCGCCTACGGGTCCACGGACTATCGGGCGCTGCTGCGCAGCTGGCTGGACGGCACACCCGAGGAGTGGGGCTTCCGCGAGGAGAACGCGGAGGGTCCGGTCGGCGGCGCCGCGCTGCCGATGGGGTTCAACCGCACACCGCACTACCGGCCCGGGATGCTGCTGGTGGGCGACGCGGGCGGCCTGGTGAACCCGTTCAACGGCGAGGGCATCGCCTACGCGATGGAGTCGGCCGCCATCGCGTCGCGGTGCGCGATCCAGTCGCTGGCCCGGCGCGGCACCGCCGCGGAGAAGGCGCTGGAGGGCTACCCGGTGGAGCTCCGGCAGGCGCTCGGCGGCTACTACCGCATCGGCAACCTGTTCTCCCGCCTCATCGGCAACCCGACGATCATGGGCCTCGCCACCCGGCACGGCCTGCCCCGCCGGACGCTGATGGAGTTCCTGCTCAAGCTGCTGGCGAACCTGTACGACCCGAAGGACGGCGCGACGAGCGACCGCGTGATCACCGCGATGGCGCGGCTCGCCCCGAGCGTGTGACGGGTCGGGGAGAACCTCCCCACCCTGCGTACGAAGTAAGGCTCGCCTGGCTCCGGCCAGGCGGGGGTCGCGACCTAGGGTCGCGGCGCCGACCGGATTCCCCCGACACCGGGGGACACCAAGTGACGGTTCGACCGAGACTGTGGGGTTTCACGAGGAAATGGGTCCCTACCTTCCGCTGGTGCTGATGTTCGCGCTCGCCGCGGGCTTCGCACTGTTCTCGGTGACGGCCGCGCCCTACGTCGGCCCGCACCGCTACAACCGCGCGAAGCTCGACCCCTACGAGTGCGGCATCGAACCGTCCCCGCACCCCGTCGTGGGTGCCGGCCGGATGCCGGTCGCCTACTACCTGACGGCGATGCTGTTCATCCTGTTCGACATCGAGATGGTCTTCCTCTACCCCTTCGCGGTCACCGCGAATGCGCTGGGCGTGTTCGGGCTGGTCGAGATCGTGCTGTTCATCGTCACCGTCGGCTTCGCCTACATCTACGTGTGGCGGCGCGGCGGCCTGGATTGGAATTAGGGACATGGGCCTCGAAGAGCACCTGCCCAGCGGCGTTCTGCTGACCAGCGTC
Source organism: uncultured Actinomycetota bacterium (assembly GCA_963780835.1). Lineage (GTDB taxonomy): Bacteria > Actinomycetota > Actinomycetes > Mycobacteriales > Pseudonocardiaceae > Pseudonocardia. Next base: position 10,009 of record CAWADQ010000019.1, read on the forward strand.
GAGAAGCTGGTCAACTGGACGCGCAAGTCGTCGTTGTGGCCCGCCACGTTCGGCCTGGCGTGCTGCGCGATCGAGATGATGACCACCGGAGGCCCGCGCTACGACCTCGGCCCGCTTCGGGATGGAGGTCTTCCGGGCCTCGCCCCGGCAGGCGGACCTGATGATCGTGGCCGGCCGGGTGAGCAACAAGATGGCCCCGGTGCTGCGCCAGATCTACGACCAGATGCCCGAGCCGCGCTGGGTGCTCGCGATGGGGGTGTGCGCCAGCTCCGGCGGGATGTTCAACAACTACGCGATCGTGCAGGGCGTGGACCACGTCGTGCCCGTCGACATGTACCTGCCCGGCTGCCCGCCGCGCCCCGAGATGCTCATGGATGCGATCCTCAAGATCCACGCCAAGATCATGGACGAGCCGCTGGGCACCAAGCGGGCCGCCGAGCTCGCGGCGTCCGGGCACAAGACGGAGCTGGTCCCGTCGTCGATCAAGTTCGCCCCGAAGGGCAAGCGGCACGAGCGCGAGACCGCCCTCGGCGCCCCGAACGAGCTGCGGGCGCTCGAAGAGAGCGGCGAGGACAAGCGATGAGTGACGAGAACGCCCCGGGCACGAGCAAGGAGAACGCCGAGCCCACCGGCGGCGCGCAGTCGTCGGCCCAGCGCAGCGGCCCGGACCAGGCTGCGCAGGACGCGGGCGGCGCCACCCCGGCCCGCGCGGGCGAGCCGGAGCAGGCCCCGGACCTGCTCGGGTCCGACACGAGCCCCGAGGGCGGCACCCGCCAGGCCGCGACCCGCCCGCGCCACGGCATGTTCGGCGTCCGCGGCACCGGAGACACCTCCGGGTTCGGTGGGCTGGAGCTGCCCGGCTACGTCCCCGCACCGGCGGAGCGCCCCTACGGCGGCTGGTTCGACGCGTTCGTCGACGAACTGGGTGCCGCGCTGGCCGAGCGCGGTGTCGAGGGCGCGGTCCAGCAGATCACGATCGACCGCGGCGAGATCACCTTCTACGTCGCCCGCGAGCGCCTGCTCGACCTCTGCCGCACGCTGCGCGACGACGAGGCGCTGCGGTTCGAGCTCTGCTCGTCGGTGTCGGGCGTCGACTACGGCGCGGACGTCGCGCACCGCCTGCACGTCGTCTACCACCTGCTGTCGATGACCTACCGGCGCCGGATCCGGCTCGAGGTCGCCCTGGACGTGGACGACGCGCACGTGCCCAGCGTCGTCGAGCTCTACCCGACGGCCGACTGGCACGAGCGCGAGACCTGGGACATGTTCGGGGTGGTCTTCGACGGCCACCCGGCACTGACCCGGATCCTCATGCCGGACGACTGGGACGGTCACCCGCAGCGCAAGGACTACCCGCTCGGCGGCATCCCCGTCGAGTACAAGGGCGCGCAGATCCCTCCCCCTGACCAGAGGCGGGCGTACTCATGACGGAGATCCGTACCGACCACCGTGCGCCGACGAGCGCACGCCCGGCGGAAGAGCGCATCACCACCGAGGGCCCCGTCTACACGGTCACCGGCGGCGACTGGGACACGTTCCTCGACGACGAGCACGACGACCGGATCGTCATCAACATGGGCCCGCAGCACCCGTCGACGCACGGCGTGCTGCGGCTCGTGCTGGAGCTGGAGGGCGAGACCGTCACCCAGGCCCGCTCGGTGATCGGCTACCTGCACACCGGCATCGAGAAGAACTGCGAGTACCGCACCTGGACCCAGGGCGTCACCTTCGTGACGCGCATGGACTACCTCGCGCCGCTGTTCAACGAGACCGCCTACTGCCTGGGGGTCGAGAAGCTGCTCGGCGTGGAGGCCCCGCGCCGCGCGCAGGTCGCCCGGGTGCTGCTCATGGAGCTCAACCGGATCGCCTCGCACCTGGTGTGCCTGGCCACCGGCGGCATGGAGCTGGGCGCGCTGACCGGGATGACGGCCGGGTTCCGTGAGCGCGAGGAGGTGCTGCACCTGCTCGAGTTCCTGACGGGCCTGCGGATGAACCACGCGTTCATCCGGCCCGGCGGGCTGGCGCAGGACTTCCCCGAGGGCTGGGCCGAGAAGGTCACCGACCTCATCACGGTCATGCGCTCGCGGCTGCCGGACTACGACAAGCTGCTCACCGGCCAGCCGATCTGGCGCAACCGGCTCGAGGGCGTCGGCTACCTGCCGCTCGACGGCTGCCTGGCGCTCGGTGCCACCGGCCCGATCCTGCGCAGCGCCGGCCTGCCGTGGGACCTGCGCAAGATCGAGCCGTACTGCGGCTACGAGGAGTACGACTTCGAGGTCCCGACGGCGACGGAGGCCGACTGCTACGCCCGCTACCGCCTGCGGGTCGCGGAGATGCACGAGTCGCTCAAGATCGTCGAGCAGGCCGTGGCGAAGATGGAGCCCGGTCCGGTGATGGTCGCGGACCGCAAGATCGCCTGGCCCGCGCAGCTGTCGGTGGGCAGCGACGGCATGGGCAACTCCCTCGAGCACGTCCGCAAGATCATGGGGCAGTCGATGGAGTCGCTGATCCACCACTTCAAGCTGGTCACCGAGGGCTTCGCGGTGCCGGCGGGCCAGGTGTACTCCACGGTCGAGTCGCCGCGCGGCGAGCTGGGCTACCACCTGGTCTCCGACGGCGGCACCCGCCCGCTGCGCGTGCACGTCCGCGAGCCCAGCTTCGTGAACCTGCAGACGATGCCGGCGATGAGCGAGGGCAGCATGGTCGCCGACGTCATCGCCGCCGTCGCGAGCATCGACCCCGTCATGGGAGGTGTGGACCGATGACGACTCCGGAGGGCAGCGAGCGCGGAGGCGGTGACCGACCGGCAACGACTGTCCGGCACCGTGCGGAACGGCGCCTACGTCCCGGACCGAGGTCGAGTGGGAGCCGGTGGTACCCGAGCAGTCGCCGCTCACCCCCGTCTTCGACGAGGCCACGCGGCAGCGCACCGCGGAGATCATCGCCCGCTACCCGCAGTCGCGGTCGGCACTGCTGCCGCTCCTGCACCTCGTGCAGTCGGTCGAGGGGTACGTCAGCCAGGACGGCATCCGCTACTGCGCCGAGGTGCTGGAGCTGACCACCGCCGAGGTCTCGGCCGTCGCGACGTTCTACACGATGTACAAGCGCACCCCCTGCGGCGAGCACCTGGTGAGCGTCTGCACGAACACGCTGTGCGCGGCGCTGGGCGGCGACGACATCTACCGGACGCTGTCGCGCAGGCTCGGGGTGGGCCACGAGGAGACCGCGGGCGAGCCCGGCACCCCCGGGTCGATCACGCTGGAGCACGCCGAGTGCCTGGCGGCCTGCGACCTGGCCCCGGTGCTGCAGGTCAACTACGAGTACTTCGACAACCAGACCGTCGAGTCGGCCCAGGCACTGGTCGAGGCGCTGCAGCGCGGCGAGCGTCCGCTGCCGACCCGCGGCGCCGTGCTCACGGACCTCAAGACCGTCGAGCTGGAGCTGGCCGGGATCTTCCCGGACCTCGCCGGTGCGGTGCAGGGCAACTCGACGGCACCGGAGACGCTGCGCGGCGCGCAGCTCGCCGCGGACCGTCACTGGGTGGCGCCCGCGATGCCGGACAAGCCGCCCGCCCTGCCGGACCTGCCGGAGAAGAAGTGAAGCGATGACCAAGCCGATCACCCCGGACCCGATCACGCCGGTCCTCACGCGGCGCTGGCTCAGCCCGCGCGCCTGGGACATCGACGTGTACGAGCAGCTGGAGGGCTACACCGCGCTGCGGTACGCGCTCACCGGCCACCCGGACCAGCTGATCGAGCTGGTCAAGTCGTCGGGCCTGCGGGGACGCGGCGGCGCGGGCTTCCCGACGGGCATGAAGTGGGGCTTCATCCCGCAGGGGCCCACGGGTGCGGGTGCCAAGCCCAAGTACCTCGTCGTGAACGCGGACGAGGGCGAGCCCGGCACCTGCAAGGACATCCCGACGATGATGGCGGACCCGCACTCGCTCATCGAGGGCTGCATCATCACCTGCTACGCGATCCGCGCGAAGTTCTGCGCGATCTACATCCGCGGGGAGGCGCTGCACCCGCTGCGGCGCGTCCGCTACGCGGTCGAGCAGGCGTACGCGAAGGGCTACCTGGGCCGCGACATCCTCGGCTCCGGGTTCGACCTGGACATCGTCGTGCACGCCGGCGCCGGTGCCTACATCTGCGGCGAGGAGACGGCGCTGCTCGACTCGCTGGAGGGCCGCCGCGGGCAGCCGCGGCTCAAGCCGCCGTTCCCGGCCACGGCGGGCCTCTACGCCTCGCCGACCGTGGTCAACAACGTCGAGACCATCGCCTCGGTCCCGGCGATCGTGCAGGGCGGCAGCTCGTGGTTCCGCACGATGGGCCGCGAGAAGAGCCCCGGCCCGAAGATCTACTCGCTGTCCGGGCACGTCACGCGCCCCGGCCAGTACGAGGCGCCGATGGGCACCACGCTGCGCGAGCTGCTGGAGCTGGCGGGCGGGATGAAGGACGGGATCCCGCTGAAGTTCTGGACGCCGGGCGGGTCGTCGACGCCGCTGTTCACCGCCGAGCACATCGACGTCCCGCTCGACTTCGAGGGCGCGGCGGCCGCCGGGTCCATGCTCGGCACCACCGCCTTGCAGATCTTCAACGAGACGGTGTCGGTGCCGTGGGCGGTCATGAAGTGGACCGAGTTCTACAAGCACGAGAGCTGCGGCAAGTGCACCCCGTGCCGGGAGGGCACCTACTGGCTGCTGCAGATCCTCGAGCGGATGCTGCACCACGAGGGCACGCCCGCGGACGTCGAGACCCTGCTCGACGTCTGCGACAACATCCTCGGCCGCTCGTTCTGCGCGCTCGGTGACGGCGCGACCAGCCCGATCACCAGCGGGATCAAGTACTTCCGCCAGGAGTTCCTGGACCTGTGCACCGCGCAGCCGTCGGTCGCATACCCGGACCAGCTGCCCGAACTGACCGGAGCGTCGGCATGACCACCTCGCTGGAAAAGCCGGACGTCCGGCCCGTCCCCGAGGGCCACGTCCGGCTCACGATCGACGGGGAGGAGGTCGACGCGCCCAAGGGCGAGCTGATCATCCGCACCTGCGAGCGGCTCGGGATCATCGTTCCCCGGTTCTGCGACCACCCCCTGCTCGCCCCGGCGGGCGCGTGCCGCCAGTGCCTGGTCGAGGTCGAGATGGGCGGCCGGCCGATGCCCAAGCCGCAGGCCAGCTGCACGATGACGGTCGCGGACGGCATGGTCGTCAAGACCCAGCACTCCTCGCCCGTGGCCAAGAAGGCGCAGGAGGGGGTGATGGAGCTGCTGCTCATCAACCACCCCCTCGACTGCCCCATCTGCGACAAGGGCGGCGAGTGCCCGCTGCAGAACCAGGCGATGAGCACGGGCCGCACGGACTCCCGGTTCGTCGACGAGAAGCGCACGTTCCCGAAGCCGCTGGCGATCTCCACGCAGGTACTGCTGGACCGCGAGCGCTGCGTGCTGTGCCAGCGCTGCACCCGCTTCTCCGAGCAGATCGCCGGCGATCCGTTCATCGACCTGCTCGAACGCGGCGCACTACAGCAGATCGGCGTGGCGCAGGACAAGCCGTTCCAGTCGTACTTCTCCGGCAACACCATCCAGATCTGCCCGGTCGGGGCGCTGACCAGCGCGGCCTACCGGTTCCGGTCGCGCCCGTTCGACCTGGTGTCCGTGCCGAGCGTCTGCGAGCACTGCGCGTGCGGCAGTGCGATGCGCACCGACACCCGCCGCGGTGTCGTGCTGCGCCGGCTGGCCGGCAACGATCCCGAGGTCAACGAGGAGTGGATCCCCGACAAGAGCCGCTTCGCGTTCCGCTACCTGACCTCGGCAGGCCGGATCACGCGGCCGATGGTGCGCGGGAGCGACGGCGTGCTGACCGAGACGTCGTGGACCGACGCGCTCCGGGTGGCCGCCGAGGGCCTGCTCGCCGCTCGTGAGGGCGGGATCGGTGTGCTGGCCGGCGGGCGGCTCACGGTGGAAGACGCCTACGCGTACGCCAAGTTCGCCCGCCTCGCGGCCGGGCACGAACGACATCGACTCGCGGGCCCGCCCGCACAGCGCCGAGGAGCTCGACTTCCTCGCCGCGCACGTCGTCGGCAACGGGCCCGAGCGCCTGAGCTACACGCGCCTCGAGGCGGCCCCCGCGGTGCTGTGCGTGGCGCTGGAGCCGGAGGAGGAGGCCCCGGTCGTCTTCCTGCGGCTGCGCAAGGCCGCGCAGAAGCGCCGCCAGAAGGTCTTCCACCTCGGCCAGTGGACCACCCCGGCCGTGTTGCGGACGGCGGTGGAGCTGGGCTCGTCGGAGCCGGCCGCCCGGGACGGGCTGATCCGCGCGGTGCCCGGAGCCGAGGCCGCGGTACTGGCCGAGCTGGCGGACGTCGCCCCGCACGTGGTCGAGGCCCTGACCGGCGGCGGCGTCATCCTCGTCGGGGAGCGGGCCGCCGAGGTCCCGGGCCTGTTCACCGCCGTCGCCCGGCTCGCCGAGCGCACCGGCGCCGTCATCGGCTGGGTGCCGCGGCGGGCGGGGGAGCGCGGTGCGGTCGAGGCCGGTGCGCTGCCCACGCTGCTGCCGGGTGGCCGCCCGGTGACCGACGACGCTGCGCGCGCCGAGGTCGAGCAGGCCTGGGGGCTCCCGTCCGGGACGCTGCCGGCCACGCCCGGCCGCTCCACCGGCGAGATGCTCGCGGCCGCCGCGGCGGGCGAGCTGGAGGCCCTGGTCGTCGGCGGGGTCGACCCGCACGACCTCCCGGACCCGGCCGCGGCCCTGGAGGCCCTGCGCAACGTCGGCTTCCTGGTCAGCCTGGAGCTGCACACCTCGGCCGTCACGGAGCTCGCGGACGTCGTGCTCCCGGTGGCGCCGGACGCGCAGCGCTCCGGCAGCTACCTGAACTGGGAGGGTCGCCGCGCCCGGTTCGGCCCGGCGCTGGACGCCAGCGGCGTGCTGCCCGACTGCCGGGTGCTCGACACGCTGGCCGTGGAGATGGACGTCGACCTGTTCACCCAGACCCCGGCGGCCGCGGCGAACGAGCTGGAGCGGCTCGGCCGGCACGTCGGCGTCGCGCCGCCCGGCCCGTCGGTCGAGCCCGCCGAGCCGTTGCGGCCGGAGTTCTTCGGCCAGGCGGTGCTGGCGACGTGGCGCCAGCTGCTCGACGAGTCGTCGCTGGCCGTCGACGAGCCCGCACTGGCCGGCACGGCCCGGCCGGCGCAGCTGCGCTGCAACCCCGCCACGGCGCAGCGCCTGGGCCTGGCGGCCGGCGCACCGGGGACGGTGCGCACCGAGCGCGGCACGATCACGCTGCCGGTGGTGATCGCGGACCTGCCGGACGGCGTCGTGTGGCTGCCGGCGAACTCCCCGGACTCGCAGGTGCGGGGCACGCTCGGGGTCGGGCACGGCGATCTCGTGGGGGTGTCGGCGTGAACCTCGCCCAGGACGTCACGGCCCGCATCGCGTCGGCCCAGCTCGGTTCGACACAGTTCGTCCTCGCCCAGGGCCCGGCCCGGGAGGGCCTGACCCCCACCCAGCAGCTGCTGGCCGACGACCCGTTCTGGCTGATCCTGATCAAGGTCGTGGGGCTGTTCGCGCTCGGCGTGGTGCTCACGCTCTTCATGATCATCTTGGAGCGCAAGGTGGTGGCCCGGATGCAGCAGCGTCCGGGGCCGAACAGGGTGGGGCCGAAGGGCTAGCTGCAGAGCCTTGCGGACGGGCTCAAGCTCGCCTTCAAGGAAGACATCATGCCCGTGGCCGCGGACAAGAAGGTCTACTTCATCGCCCCGGTCATCTCCACGATCCCCGCCTTCGTCGCCTTCTCGGTGATCCCGTTCGGCGGCGAGGTGTCGATCTTCGGCGAGCCGACGGTGCTGCAGCTGGCCGACCTTCCCGTCGGCGTGCTGGTGGTGCTGGCCTGCAGCTCGGTCGGTGTCTACGGGATCGTGCTCGGCGGCTGGGCGTCCGGCTCGCCGTACCCGCTGCTCGCGGCGCTGCGCTCGGCCGCGCAGGTGATCTCCTACGAGATCGCGCTGGGGCTGTCGGTCGTCGCGGTGATCCTCTACGCCGGGTCGCTGTCGACGGCGGACATCGTCGGCGCCCAGGCGTCGGGCTGGTTCGGCTGGCTGCTCATCCCGAGCTTCGTGGTGTTCGTCATCGCGATGGTGGGCGAGACGAACCGGGCCCCGTTCGACCTCCCCGAGGCCGAGTCGGAGCTCGTCGGCGGATTCCACACCGAGTACTCGTCGCTGAAGTTCGCCCTGTTCTTCCTCGCCGAGTACGTCAACATGGTCACGGTCTCCGCGATGGCCACCACGCTGTTCCTCGGCGGCGGCCAGTGGCCGTGGCCGCTGTCGTTCCTCAACGGCAGCGGCTGGCTGCAGTTCGTGGCCTTCCTGATCAAGACGTTCATCTTCCTGTTCGTCTTCATCTGGCTGCGCGGCACGCTGCCCCGGTCTCCGCTACGACCAGTTCATGCGCCTGGGCTGGAAGGCCCTGGTGCCGCTGAGCCTGCTCTGGATCCTGGTGGTGTTCGCGCTGCGGACCTACCGCACCGTCGGCAGCGGCGACGTCACCGTCGTGCTGCTGACGCTGGGCATCGTGGTCGCGGCGGTGCTGGTGGTCGCGTTCCTGGTCCCGGACCGGCACCGGCCCGAGGCGCCGGAGGTCGAGCTGGCCTCGGACTACCCGGTGCCCCCGCTGGATCTCGTGGTCCCCGACCCGTCCCGGCCACGCCGCCGCGCGGTCGAGGAGGCGCCCGCCCCGCGCGGCCGTCGTCGACGTCCGGCGCGGGGCACCGTCGGGGCGGGCGCGCGCGCCGCGCGTTCGCCCGACTCCGCGAACTCCGGCGCTTCCACGAGGGAGAGCGAGTAGATGTTCGACTTCTTCAAGGGCTTCGGCGTCACCTTCTCGACGATGTTCAAGAAGGTGGTCACCGAGGAGTACCCGGAAGACTTCCCGCCGGCCGCGCCGCGCTACCACGGCCGCCACCAGCTCAACCGGCATCCGGACGGGCTCGAGAAGTGCGTGGGCTGCGAGCTGTGCGCGTGGGCCTGCCCGGCCGACGCCATCTACGTCGAGGGCGGCGACAACACCGAGGAGGCCCGCTACTCCCCGGGGGAGCGCTACGGCGCGATCTACCAGATCAACTACCTGCGCTGCATCGGCTGCGGCCTGTGCATCGAGGCCTGCCCGACCCGCTCGCTGACGATGACGAACTTCTACGAGCTGGCCGACGACAACCGGCAGGACCTGATCTTCACCAAGGAGCAGCTGCTCGCCCCGCTGCTGCCGGGCATGGAACAGCCCCCGCACCCGATGCGGCTGGGGGACAGCGAGCAGGACTACTACGTGCAGGGGCCGACGCTGGCGCGGCGCCGATGAACCGGCTCCGACGTGTCGGACGCGGTGGGGGAGCAGGTCCGATGAGTCGACTTGATCCTCGCCCAGGAGGCGAACCTGCCCGGCGGCGCCCAGACCGGCGTCGGTGAGGCGGTCACGTTCTGGATCCTCGGTCCGGTCGCGTTGGCCGGTGCGCTGGGAATGGTGTCGGCCCGCAACGCCGTCCACTCGGCGTTGTGCCTGGCCGGCACGATGCTCTCGCTGGGCCTGCTCTACATGGCCCAGGGCGCGATGTTCCTCGGGTTCGTGCAGATCATCGTCTACACGGGCGCCGTGATGATGCTGTTCCTGTTCGTGCTGATGCTCGTCGGCCGCGACAGCTCGGACTCCGTCGTCGAGGTCCTCCGCGGCCAGCGGGCGGCGGCGCTGCTGTTCGGCCTCGGGCTCGCGGTGCTGCTGGTCGGGGCCGTCGGGCGGGCGTTCACCGACGTCACGCCGGTCGGCCTCGCGGCGGGTGGGCAGAACTGGAACGGCAACGTCCCCGGCATCGGGCAGCTGATCTTCACCAAGTACCTGTTCGCCTTCGAGCTCACCTCGGCGCTGCTGATCACCGCGGCGCTCGGGGCGATGGTGCTGGCGTACGCGCAGACCCGCGCACACGCCAAGCGCGGCCAGCGGGCGACGGTGGAGGCGCGGCTGCGCGGAGAGCACGCGCGGATCTCCCCGCTGCCCGGTCCCGGGGTGTTCGCCACGGCGAACTCGGTGGCGGTGCCCGCGCTGCTGCCGGACGGCTCGATCGCCCCGGAGTCGCTGTCCGAGATCATCGACCGGACCGAGGTGGCGGCACGGCCCGAGCCCGCCCCGGACGACGCGCACGCGCTGACCGGGGACCCACAGTGACCGTCCGCGCCCGACGCGGTCGAGGGGAGCGAGGCGATGAGTATCACCTACTACCTGCTGCTGTCCGCGCTGCTGTTCTCCATCGGCGCCGTCGGCGTGCTGGTGCGGCGCAACGCGATCGTCGTGTTCATGTGCGTCGAGCTGATGCTCAACGCCGTGAACCTCAGCCTCGTCACCTTCGCGCGCATCAACGGTGCGCTCGACGGCCAGGTGATGGCCTTCTTCGTCATGGTCGTCGCCGCGGCCGAGGTCGTCGTCGGGCTCGCGATCATCATGTCGATCTTCCGCACCCGCCACAGCGCGTCGATCGACGACGCCAACCTGCTCAAGTATTAAGGAGCCTCCGTGCACCGCTCCCCTGACGGTGGAGAACCGACATGACCGAGCTGCCCGAGGTCCTCCCGGCCACCGGCACCGCCGGGTTGGCCTGGCTGCTGTTCGCGCTGCCCGCGTTCGGCGCCGTCGTCCTGCTGATCGCCGGGCGCCGGGCGGACCGGTGGGGCCACTGGCTCGGTGTCGCGACCGTCGCGGCGGCGTTCGTCGTCGGCCTGCTGATCTTCTTCGACACCCTCGCGCTCGCTCCCGAGCAGCGCACGCAGGAGCTGTCGCTGTACCGGTGGTTCGGCGTGGGCAGCCTGCAGGTCGACTTCGGGTTGCGGATCGATCCGCTGTCGCTGACATTCGTGCTGCTCATCACCGGCGTCGGGGCGCTCATCCACCTCTACTCGGTGGGCTACATGGCCCACGATCGGGATCGGCGGCGGTTCTTCGGCCAGCTCAACCTGTTCGTCACGGCGATGCTGCTGCTGGTGCTCGGCAACAACTTCGTGATGCTCTACCTCGGCTGGGAGGGCGTCGGCCTCGCCTCGTACCTCCTGATCGGCTGGTACCAGGACCGCCCGTCCGCCGCCACGGCGGCGAAGAAGGCGTTCCTCATGAACCGGGTCGGCGACGTCGGATTGGCGATCGCGATCTTCCTGATCTGGACGAACCTGGGCACGCTGCAGTACACGCAGGTCTTCGCGCGGGTCGACGAGCTGTCAGGCGGGGTCGTCCTCGCGATCGCGCTGCTGCTGCTGCTCGGCGCCTGCGGCAAGTCCGGCCAGTTCCCGCTGCAGGCCTGGCTCCCGGACGCGATGGAGGGGCCCGACCCCGGTCTCGGCGCTCATCCACGCCGCGACGATGGTCACCGCGGGTGTCTACCTCATCGGCCGGACACACCTGATCTATGACCAGACCGACACCGGCCGGCTCGTCGTCGCGATCATCGGCGGGATCACCCTGCTGATCGGGGCGATCATCGGCTGCGCCTACGACGACATCAAGAAGGTGCTGGCCTACTCGACGGTCAGCCAGATCGGCTACATGTTCCTCGCCGTCGGGCTCGGCCCGGCCGGCTACGCGCTGGGCATCTTCCACCTGCTCACCCACGGCTTCTTCAAGGCCGGGCTCTTCCTCGGCGCCGGCTCGGTGATGCACGCGATGCACGACGAGGTCGACATGCGCCGCTTCGGCGGCCTCGCCCGCTACCTGCCGATCACGTTCGCGACCTTCGGGCTGGGCTATCTCGCGTTGATCGGCTTCCCGTTCCTGTCCGGGTACTACTCCAAGGACGCGATCATCGAGGCCGCGTTCGCGCAGGAGGGCTGGCAGGGCTGGGTGTTCGGCGGCGCCGCCACGCTGGCCGCCGGGCTCACCGCCTTCTACATGACCCGGCTGGTGCTGATGACGTTCTTCGGCGAGCGCCGGTGGAAGAAGCTCCAGACGGCCCCGACCCCCGAGAATCCGGCTGGGCAGGACTACCACCCGCACGAGTCGCCCGCCGTCATGACGATCCCGATGATCGTGCTGGCCGCTGGGCTCCATCGGCGCGGGTGCCGTGCTCAGCACCGTCGGCCTCACCGAGTGGCTCGCGCCCTCGCTGGGCGAGCTGACCGAGGTGGAGGGCGGTGCCCTGCCGCACGCGGTGATTCCCTGGCTCGTGATCGCGTTCTCCGCCCTCGGCGTGCTGGTCGCCTGGGTGACGGTCGGGCGCCACCGCGTCCCGGTCGAGAGGCCCGCCCACGTGTCGCTGCCCGTGCGGGCCGCGCGCCGCGATCTCTACGCGAACGCGATCAACGAGGCGCTCATCGCCCGGCCCGGCATCTGGTTGACGCGGGCCCTGGTGTACTTCGACAACCGCGGCGTCGACGGGCTGGTCAACGGCACGGCGGCGGCGCTGGGTGGCAGCTCCGGCCGGCTGCGCAGGCTGCAGACCGGCTTCGTCCGCTCGTACGCGCTGAGCATGCTCGGCGGCTCCGTCCTCGTCATCGGCGCTCTCCTCGCGGTGGTGCTCACGTGAACCTCCTGCTCCCCGTCCTGCTGGTGTTCCCGCTGGTCGGCGCCCTCGTGATGTACCCGCTGCGGGAGAACCTGGGCCTGGCCAAGAAGGTCGCGGTGGGCACGGCGCTGCTGCAGATCGTGCTCGCGGCCATCACCTGGTTCGCCTACTCGGTACCTGCCGCGGAGGCGGGCGTCCGGTTCCAGCTCCGGTTCGCCGTCGAATGGATCCCGGCCTTCGGCGCCCGGTTCGCACTCGGCATCGACGGCATCGCGCTCGTCATGATCGCGCTGACGGTTTTCCTCGTGCCCGGGCTGATGCTGTTCTCCTGGGAGGAGCGGCTGCCCGAGGGCCGCACGGCGTCGGGCTACTTCGCGCTGCTGCTGGCCACCGAGGCGACGCTCATGGGCGTTTTCACCGCCACGGACGTCTTCCTGTTCTACGTGTTCTTCGAGGTCATGCTGATCCCGATGTACTTCCTCATCGGGCGCTTCGGCGGCCCGCGCCGGCAGTACGCCGCCGTGAAGTTCTTCCTGTACTCCCTGTTCGGCGGCCTGATCATGCTCGCGTCGCTGATCGGGCTGTACGTGGTGAGTGCGCAGTACCTGCCGGCAGGCGGCACGTTCGACTGGGCGGCGCTGCGCACCATCGTCCCGCTGATCCCGGAGTCCACCCAGATCTGGCTCTTCCTCGGGTTCTTCGTCGCCTTCGCGATCAAGGCACCGCTGGTGCCGCTGCACACGTGGCTGCCCGACGCCGGTGCCGAGGCGCCGATCGGCGCGGGTGTCCTGCTGGTCGGCGTGCTCGACAAGGTCGGCACGTTCGGCTTCCTGCGCTACTGCCTGCCGCTGTTCCCGCTGGCCAGCGTGCGGCTCGCGCCGCTGGTGCTGGTGCTGTCGGTGGTCGGCATCCTGTACGGGGCGCTGCTCGCGGTGGGGCAGAAGGACATGAGCCGGTTCGTCGCCTACACCTCGATCGCCCACTTCGGCTTCATCGCGCTGGGCATCTTCGCCTTCTCGACGCAGGCGTTCGCCGGCTCGGTGCTCTACATGGTCAACCACGGCCTCTCGACCGGCATGCTGTTCGTGATGGTCGGCCTGCTCGCCTCGCGCGGCGGGTCGCGCATGATCAACGACTACGGCGGGGTGGCCAAGCTCGCCCCGGTGCTCGCCGGGTGCTTCCTGCTGGCCGGGTTGTCGTCGCTGGCGCTGCCGGGCACGAACTCGTTCGTCAGCGAGTTCCTCGTGCTCGTCGGCTCCTTCCCGCGCGAGCCCGTCTACACGATCATCGCCACCGTCGGCATCGTCTTCGCCGCCCTGTACGTGCTCTGGGTGTACCAGCAGACGATGCAGGGGCCGGTGCGCGGCAGGGCGGTCCTGGACGCCCTCGGCAGTGACCGATCCGGCGAGCCGCCCCGTGCCGGATCAAGCCGGAGGCCCCGGTGCGATGATCGATCCGGCGATCGCGGCCCGCCGTGCGGGCTCGGGCTTCCCGGACCTGACCGTCCGCGAGATCACGGTGCTGGTGCCGCTGATCCTCGCGATCCTCCTGCTCGGATTCTTCCCCGGCCCGGTGCTCGACGTGGTGAACCCGTCGGTCGCGGCCACGATGACCGAGGTCGGGCTCACCGACCCGGTGGGAGGGTTGCCCCGGTGACCGATCTCACGCAGAGTTACCTCGCCCAGGTGGAGCAGGTGACGGCCCCACCGATCGACTGGGGCGCGATGGCGCCGCTGCTCGTCGTGCTCGGCGCGGCGTGCGTCGCGGTCCTCGTCGAGGCGTTCCTGCCGCGGCACCAGCGCTGGCCCGTGCAGGTCGGGCTCAGCATCGCCGCGCTCGGCCTGGCCGGTCTCACGCTCGGGCTCTACACCGGGTCGGAGCCCGCGGGCATCACGACGATCGGCGACGCGCTGGCGATCGACCAGCCGACGCTGTTCCTCTGGGGCACGCTCCTCGCGCTCGGGCTGGGCAGCGTGCTGTTGATCGCGGACCGCTCGGTCGAGCCGGGAGGCGCGTTCGTGGCGTCGGCGGCCTCCCGTGCGGCCGCAGGGGGCTCGGGCGGAGCCACCTACGACCCGACGGACCCGGACCGCTCGTACGGCTCGCCGGACCAGGCACCGACGATGCAGACCGAGGTCTTCCCGTTCACGCTGTTCGCGCTCGGCGGGATGATGACGTTCGTCGCGGCGAACGACCTGCTGACGATGTTCATCGCGCTCGAGGTGCTCAGCCTGCCGCTGTACCTGATGTGCGGGCTCGCGCGGCGGCGCCGGCTGCTGTCGCAGGAGGCGGCGGTCAAGTACTTCCTGCTCGGCGCGTTCGCCTCGGCGTTCTTCCTCTACGGGCTCGCGCTGATCTACGGGTTTGCGGGGTCGGTGCGGTTCACCGACATCGCGATTGCGTCGGCCGGTTCGGCCCGGTCGGACACCCTGCTGTTCGCCGGGTTCGCGCTGCTCGTCGTCGGCCTGCTGTTCAAGGGGTCGGTCGGCCCGTTCCACACCTGGACCCCGGACGTCTACCAGGGCGCGCCGACACCGGTCACGGCGTTCATGGGTGCCTGCACCAAGGTCGCCGCATTCGGCGCGATCCTGCGCGTGCTGCACGTGGCGTTCGGCGCCACCCGCTGGGAGTGGCGGGGCGTGCTGTGGGCCGTCGCCATCGTCTCGATGGTGATCGGCGCCGTGCTCGGTCTCACGCAGACCGACATCAAGCGGATGGTCGCCTACTCCTCCGTCGCACACGCCGGCTTCCTGCTGATCGGGGCGATGGCCATCACCCCGCAGGGAGTCTCCGGCACGCTGTTCTACCTGCTGGCCTACGGCTTCACCACGCTCGCCGTGTTCGGCGTGATCAGCCTGGTGCGCACCGCGGACGGCGAGGCCACGCACCTGTCGCAGTGGGCGGGCCTGGGCAAGCGCTCGCCGCTGACCGCGGGGATCATGGCGTTCCTCCTGCTCGCCCTCGCCGGCATCCCGCTGACGAGCGGCTTCACGGCGAAGTTCGCGGTGTTCGCCGCGGGCATCGGCGACGGCATGGCCCCGCTGGTCGTGATCGCGCTGGTGGCCAGCGCCGTCGCCGCGTTCTTCTACCTGCGGGTGATCGTGCTGATGTACTTCAGCGAGCCGGCGGCGGACGGTCCGACGGTCACGGTGCCCGGCGCGTTCACCACGGCGGCGATCACGCTCGGTGTGCTGCTGACGCTGCTGCTCGGCATCGCACCGTCGCTGGCCCTGGACTGGGCGAGCGGTGGTGGGTTCGTCGGCTAGATCCCAGCATCCCGTACGCGCTGCGGCCGGGCTTTCGTAGGGTGGGGCAGTGGCAACGAACGCGATCGCAGGGGTAGAGCTCGGCGACCCGGACCTGGCGGCGGCGACGAGTGCGGGGCTGGACCGCGTCGAGGAACTTCTGCACCGCGAGGTCACCAGCGGCTACCACTTCGTCACCGAGACCTCCCTGCACCTCATCGACGCGGGTGGAAAGCGTTTCCGGCCGCTGTTCACCCTGCTCGGTGCGCAGATGGGGCCGCGCCCGGACGCGGACGAGGTGATCACGGCGGCCGCCGTCGTCGAGCTGATCCACCTGGCCACGCTCTACCACGACGACGTCATGGACGACGCCACCATGCGTCGCGGGGCACCGAGCGCGAACTCGCGGTGGGACAACAGCGTCGCGATCCTGACCGGGGACTTCCTGTTCGCGCACGCCTCGCGGCTGGTCGCCGACCTCGGGCCGGCGGCGGTGCGGATCATCGCGGAGACGTTCGCGGAGCTGGTCACCGGCCAGATGCGCGAGACCCGGGGCCCGCGGCCGGGCGACGACCTCGTCGAGCACTACCTCACCGTGATCGCGGAGAAGACCGGTTCGCTCATCGCGACGTCCGGCCGCTACGGCGGCATGTTCTCCGGCTGCACGCCGGACCAGGTCGAGTCGCTGCACCGGTTCGGCGCGGCGATCGGCACGGCGTTCCAGATCAGCGACGACATCATCGACATCACGTCGCCGTCGACCAGCTCGGGCAAGACCCCCGGCACGGACCTGCGCGAGGGCGTGCTCACCCTGCCGATGCTCTACGCCCTGCAGGACACCGGCGCGGCCGCCGACCGGCTCGGGGTGCTGCTCGCCCGCCCGATCACGGACGATGCCGAGGTGGCCGAGGCCCTGGAGCTGCTGCGCACCGGCCCGGGCGTCGCCCGGGCCGAGGAGGTCCTGGCCGAGCACGCCTCGGCGGCCCGCAAGGAGCTGGCGCAGCTTCCCGACTGCTCCGCCGCCACGGCACTGGCATCCCTGACGACGTACGTCGTGGCGCGCACCGCCTGACCCCCGCCCGCACGCCCCCCGCCCCCCGCCCTACCTGCCCCGCCCGCTCCCGACACCCCCGCGAGTCGGCACCTTTGCTGTCGCGAGTCGGCACGTTTGCTGTGGCGAGTCGGCACCTTTGCCGTCGCGAGTCGGCGGCTGCGGTGAGGCGACTCACCCCGGCAGGGATCCTGGGGCGATGATCTGATGAGGCCGTGACGACGTCGTCCGAGCTCGACCGCCGCGGGGTGGCCTGCGGCGTCGGTGCGCACGTCATCTGGGGGCTGTTCCCGGCGTTCTGGCCGCTGCTCGACCCGGCATCGCCGATCGAGGTCCTCGCCCACCGGATCGTCTGGACGCTGGTTCTCATGGCGGTGGTCCTCGCGCTCGTCGGGGGCTGGCGGGAGCTGCGGTCGCTGGGGGCGCGCGGCTGGGCGATGGTGACGGCCGCGGCAGTGCTGATCGCCGCCAACTGGGGCCTGTTCATCTACGGCGTCGCGATCGGGCACGTCGTCGAGATCGCGCTGGGCTACTACATCGGCCCGCTGGTGAACGTCGTCCTCGGCGTGCTCGTGCTGCGCGAGCGACCCCGGCTGCTGCAGTGGGTCGCGCTGGGTATCGCGACCGCCGCGGTCGTCCTGATCAGCGTCGGCAGCGGCCACGTGCCGTGGCTGGGCCTCGCGCTGGCCGTCACGTTCGGCACGTACGGATTGATCAAGAAGACGGTCCCGCTGTCGTCGACGGCCAGCCTGACCGCCGAGGGCGTCGTGCTCGGCCTCCCCGCCGCGGCGCTGCTGGTCGTGCTGCAGGTCGCCGGGATCGGCACCCTGACCGGGCACGGCGCCGGTCACGTCGCGCTGCTCATGTCCGCCGGTCCTGTCACGGCGCTGCCGCTGCTGCTCTACGGGGCCGCGGCCCGCCGCATCCCGCTCACGACGCTCGGCACGCTGATGTACCTGACGCCGACGCTGCAGTTCCTCTGGGGCGTCCTGGTCGTCGGCGAGGCGATGCCTCCGGAGCGCTGGGCCGGGTTCGGCCTCGTGTGGGTTGCACTGGTGGTGTTCACCGTCGACCTCGTGCGCTCGCGGCGCACCGTTGACGAGCCCGTCCCGGCCCCCGAACTGCGCTGAGGGGCTCTCGCCCTGCGCCGTCGACACCCACACTCGCGGCGGCGAAGGTGCCGACTCGCGGCGGCGAAGGTGCCGACTCGCGGGGGTTTCTGGGCGTGAGCGTGCGGGCGTGCGAGGGTGCGGGCGTGCTCACGCGACCGCGCATCCTGGTCCGCAGGCCCTCCCCGCGGCTCGCGGACGGGGAGCTGACCCACCTCACCCGCGCCCCGGTCGACCCCGATCTCGCGCTGCGCCAGTGGGAGGGCTACGTCGCGGTGTTCGCCGACCGCGGGTGGGCCGTCGACGAGGTCGAGCCCGCCGACGAGCACCCGGACGGGGTCTTCATCGAAGACACCGTCGTCGTGGTCGACGACCTGGCCGTGCTCACCCGGCCCGGCGTGCCGTCGCGGGCGGGCGAGGTCGACTCGACGGCCCGCGCCGTCGCCGCGCTCAACATCGCGGGGCTCGGCATGCAGGTCGCCCGGATCGAGCCGCCCGGCACGCTCGACGGCGGCGACGTGCTCAAGGTCGGCGCCGTCGTCCACGTCGGACAGGGGTCGCGGACGAACGCCGAGGGCGTCCGGCAGCTCGCGGCACTGGTGGAACCTCGCGGCCGGAGGGTGGTGCCGGTCCCCGTCACGAAGGTCCTGCACCTCAAGTCCGGCGTCACGGCCCTCCCGGACGGCACCGTGATCGGCTTCGAGCCGCTGGTCGACGCGCCGGAGACGTACCCGCGCATGGTTCGTGCCCGAGGAGCACGGCACTGCCGTCGTCGACCTCGGCGACGGCGCGGTCGTCATGTCCGCCGACGCCCCGCGCACGGCCGGCCTCCTCCGTGCCCGCGGGCTCGACGTCGTGACCGTGCCCGTCACCGAGTTCGAGAAGCTCGAGGGTTGCGTGACGTGCCTGTCGGTCAGGCTGCGCCCCCGGCCTGACGGCGGTCACGACGGAGCATCATCACCGGCACCGGCGCGGCCCGGATCAGCTTCGCCGCCCGGGACCCGAGGAACACCCGGGCCAGCGGGCCGGCCGCCGACGACCCGATGGCGAGCAGCTCGTCGCGCTGCCAGTCGATGCTCCCGACCGATTCGACCCAGCCCGAGCCCGTCCCGATCACGCACGGGACCGCGGCGTCGATGACCCCGTCGGCGACCAGCCGGCGCTGTGCGTCGGCGGCCTGGTCGGCCCACGAGTCGAGCACCGAGTCCTCGGCCGTGAGCCCCAGTCCATCGCGCGTGGACCCCGCAGTGCGCCACCCGCATCGGCACGCCGAGCTGCTTGGCCAGCTCGGCGCGCGTGTGCGACGGTCCGGCCGCACCGACGACTCGCTGTCGGAGAACGCGCACGTCAGCCGGGTGAAACCGGCGGCGGCGACCGACTGGTAGCCGCGCGGGCTGATCGCCAGCGGGACGTGGGCGGAGTGCAGCAGCTTCTCGGCCGTCGCGCCGGTCACGATCCGCCCCTCGGGACCGTCGGCGGACGACCCGATCACCAGGGTGCTGCCGCCCAGCTCCTGCGCGGTCTCGACGAGCGCGGACGACACCGACCGCCCCGTGGTCGCCCGGTAGGTGGTCTCGACCTCGACGCTGGTGTCGCGCAGGTAGTCGCGTGCCTGCTGCTCGGCCTCCTCGCCGACCTGCCGGGCGTACTCGGCGTACTCGGCGTCGATCTTCGCCATGGACGGCGTCTGCCACTGCCGCGGGATCACGGTGACCACCGCCATCGCCTCGCCGCGGGCGTGGGCGAGCTGCAGGCCGAGATCCAGCGCGCCGCGAGCCGCCGCGGTGCGGGAGCCGACGACGACCGTCATTTCTCCTCCACCACGGGCTCCTCGCCACGCTCCTGGCCCAGCACCGAGTGCTTGCGCCCGTAGAGCATGTAGAACACCAGGAACACGGCCACCCAGCCGACGAAGATCACCCACGTGTACCAGTGCAGGCTGACCAGGATGTAGGCGCAGGCGAGGATGGACAGGATCGGCGTGACCGGGAAGCCCGGCACCTTGAAGCCGCGGGGCAGGTCCGGCTCGCGGTACCGCAGGATGATCACGCCGAGCGAGACCACGATGAACGCGGTGAGCGTGCCGATCGACACCACGTCGATCAGGTAGTCCAGCGGCACGATCGCCGCGAGGATCGCGACGACGATCGTTTGTTCACCGGCGTCTGCTGCGCCGGCGTCGCGCGCGCGAGGTGCGGCAGCATGCCGTCGCGGCCCATCGCGAACAGGATGCGCGTCCGGCCGTGACCATCACCGGGACACCGAGAAGATCGAGATGACGGCCCGAGAGCGGTGTCGTGCGTCCTCCAGGTCCGTGACGTTCGACTGGCGCTCGAACGCCTCGCGACGGCGCGTACGGCTCGCCACGGCCATGAGCGCGTAGCAACGGGTAATAGACGAAGAAGAACGATGCGGAGCGCGCAGGAGCATGCTCGGCATCGTCTTCTCGTCCGCCCGCGGTGGACACGGCGTCGAGACCGATGAACGAGAAGAAGATCGTGCCCGCGGCCGTGGCCACACCGGCGACGCCGAAGGGCGCGAATCCGGCGAAGTTGTCGACGTCGAAGGCCGTCAGCGCGATGACGATGAACATCGCGAGCACGACGAGCTTGATCACGACCATGATCGCGTCGATCTGGGCCGACTCGCTCGCCCCCGGATCAGCAGGAGCATGCACAGCCCGACGAGGACCACCGCAGGCAGGTTGACCACGCCTGGCTCGGCATCCCACGGCGCGGCGAGGATCGCGTGCGGCAGCTCGAGCCCGGTGATGTTCGGATCGCCTCGTTGAGGTAGCCGCTCCAGCCGACCGCGACCGCCGCCGTCGAGACGCCGTACTCCAGCAGCAGGCAGGCGGCGACGCCCATCGCGACGATCTCACCGAGCGTCGCGTAGGCGTAGGAGTAGGTGCTGCCCGACACCGGCACCGACGAGGCCATCTCGGCGTAGCAGATGGCCGCGAGACCGGCCGCGATGCCGGCCATCACGAACGACACGATCACCGCGGGCCCGGCCTCCGGCACCGCCGCCGACAGGACGAAGAAGATGCCCGTCCCGATCGTGGCGCCGACGCCGAACATCGCGAGCTGGAAGGTCCCGATCGTGCGCGGCAGGTGCTCTCCGATGCTCCCCCGCGGCGTGCTGCCCGCCGTGCGACCGGACCGGCTTCCGCCGCAGTAGCTCCTGCCTCAGTCCCGGAACTCGCCCCTGGTGCCCCCATGAAGCTCCGATCCTCGGCGCGGCCCGGGTGGCCACGCGTCGGGTCATTGTGGGCGGAACACGGCGAGCAGAGCTGATCACGTGATCAGCCCTTTACACGCCCGTTGCAATCCGTGACGTCAGCCGACGACGGTCCAGGTGTCGCGGCCGTTGAGCAGGGTCTGCAGACCGGAGCTGCCGTTCGACCGCACCCTGTCGCGCGCGTGCTGCACCTGCGCGCGGGTGGCGTCGTCGTAGGTCACGCGGTCCACGTTGCGGAAGATGCCGGTGACGGTGTGGGTCAGGTCCTGGTCCGACAGGCGGGACAGGGCGAACGCCAGCTCGTGACTCCTGACGTCGTGGACCACGATCTGCCCTGTGCCGTCCTTCCCCGGGTCGACCTCGTCCGCCTTCGCCACCCGCAGCCCGAAGCCCTCCTGCACCACGGCGTACGTCCCGAGGCCGTCGTCGCCCGCCGGCCCGAACCGGATCGGCTCGCCGTGCGTCAGCGGGATCACCCGGGACGCGGCCTCGTCGCCCTTGCGGAGCACGTCGAAGCTGCCGTCGTTGAAGATCGGGCAGTCCTGGAAGATCTCCACGAGCGCGGTGCCGCGGTGCGCGGCCGCCTCCTGCAGGACCGCGGTGAGGCTCTTGCGGTCCGAGTCCAGCGCCCGCCCGACGAACGTCGCCTCGGCGCCCAGGGCCACGGAGATCGGGTTGAAGGGGTGGTCCACCGAGCCCATCGGGGTCGACTTGGTGACCTTCCCCTCCTCGGACGTGGGGGAGTACTGGCCCTTGGTCAGCCCGTAGATCCGGTTGTTGAACAGCAGGATCTTGAGGTTGACGTTGCGCCGCAGCGCGTGGATCAGGTGGTTGCCGCCGATCGAGAGCGCGTCGCCGTCCCCGGTGACCACCCACACCGACAGGTCCGGCCGCGTGACGGCCAGCCCCGTCGCGATCGCGGGGGCGCGGCCGTGGATCGAGTGCATCCCGTAGGTGTTGAGGTAGTACGGGAACCGCGAGCTGCATCCGATGCCGGAGACGAACACGGTGTTCTCGCGCCGGATCCCGAGCGTCGGCAGGAACGAGCGGACGGCCGCCAGCACGGCGTAGTCACCGCAGCCGGGGCACCAGCGGACCTCCTGGTCGCTGGTGAAGTCCTTCGCGGTCTGCTTCGCGTCCGTGGTGGGGACGCCGTGCAGGCCGCCGATCGACGGAAGCCCCAGGTCGGTGAGGCTGGGCTCGAGGGCGGTCATGCGTGCACTCCCGTGGCGCTGTTCTGGGCGAGGTGGTCCAGGAAGACGTTCTGCAGCTCCTCCGCGCGGAACGGCAGGCCGGCGACCTTCGTGTAGCTCTGCACGTCCACGAGGTACTCCGCGCGCAGCAGCAGGGCGAGCTGGCCGAGGTTCATCTCCGGTACCAGCACCCGGCGGTAGCGGCGCAGGACCTCGCCGAGATTGGCCGGCAGCGGGTTGAGATGTCGCAGGTGCGCCTGGGCGACGGAGTGGCCGAGCTTGCGCACCCGGCGGGCTCCGGCGCCGATCGGCCCGTAGGTCGAGCCCCAGCCGAGCACCAGCAGCTCCGCGTCGCCGTTCGGATCGTCGACCTCGACGTCCGGCACGGGGATTCCGTCGATCTTGGCGGCGCGCAGCCGGGTCATGCGGTCGTGGTTGTCCGGGTCGTAGGAGATCGAGCCGCGCCCGTCGGCCTTCTCCAGGCCGCCGATGCGGTGCTCGAGCCCGGGTGTGCCGGGGATCGCCCAGGGGCGGGCGAGGGTGTCGTCGTCGCGCAGGTAGGGCCAGAACTCGGCGCCGTCCGGGGAGTTGGGCGCCGTGGCGAAGCCGGGATCGAACGTCGGCAGTGCGGAGGCGTCCGGGATCCTCCACGGCTCCGAGCCGTTGGCCACCGAGCCGTCGGAGAGCACGAGCACCGGCGTCCGGTACGTCACCGCGATCCGGACGGCCTCCAGCGCGATGTCGAAGCAGTCACCGGGCGAGCGCGGCGCGAGGATCGGCAGCGGTGCCTCGCCGTTGCGGCCGAACATCGCCTGCAACAGGTCGGCCTGCTCGGTCTTGGTGGGCAACCCCGTCGACGGGCCGCCGCGCTGCACGTCGATCACCAGGAGCGGGAGCTCGAGGGCGACGGCGAGCCCGATCGTCTCGCTCTTCAGCGAGATCCCGGGGCCGGAGGTGGTGGTGACGCCCAGCGCGCCGCCGAACGCCGCGCCCAGCGCCGCACCGACGCCGGCGATCTCGTCCTCGGCCTGGAAGGTCGTGACGCCGAGCGCCTTGTGCTTGCTCAGCTCGTGCAGGATGTCGCTGGCCGGCGTGATCGGGTACGAGCCGAGGAACACCGGCAGCCCGGTGACCTGCCCCGCGGCCACGATCCCGTAGGCAAGCGCGGTGTTGCCGGTGATCTGGCGGTAGTTGCCCGCGGGCAGCGGCGCCGGCGCGACGTCGTAGGTCACGGCGAACGACTCGGTGGTCTCGCCGTACGCGTGGCCCGCACGGAACGCGAGCACGTTCGCCTCGGCGAGGTCGGGTCGCTTCGCGAACTTCTCCCGCAGGAACCGCTCGGTGCCCTCGGTGGGCCGGTGGTACATCCACGACAGCAGACCCAGAGCGAACATGTTCTTCGAGCGCTCGGCGTCCTTCTTGCTCAGCCCGGTCTGCTCCAGCGCGCCGCGGGTCAGCGTCGCCATCGCGACCTGGTGCACCGTGTAGCGCTCCAGCGAGCCGTCGTCCAGCGGCGAGACCGTGTAGCCGACCTTGGTCAGGTTCCGCTTGGTGAACTCGTCGGTGTTCACGATCAGGACGCCGCCGGGGGGCAGGTCGGCGACGTTCGCCTTCAGCGCGGCGGGGTTCATCGCCACCAGCACGTCCGGCCGGTCGCCGGGGGTGAGGATGTCGTAGTTCGCGAAGTGCAGCTGGAACGACGACACGCCCGGCAGCGTCCCGGCAGGTGCCCGGATCTCGGCGGGGAAGTTCGGCAGTGTCGACAGGTCGTTGCCGAACGACGCGGTCTCGGAGGTGAACCGGTCGCCGGTCAGCTGCATGCCGTCGCCGGAGTCGCCCGCGAACCGGATGACGACCCGGTCCCGGGAGACGACCTCGCGCGCGGCCGTGTCGGTGGACGTCATGTGAAGGCCGGTCCCAGGGTCGATACGGGTGGATGCATTCGAGGTTAACTCCTCGTTTCTCGGCGCTTCGGTCTGGCCTGTCACACACA
This sequence comes from uncultured Actinomycetota bacterium, assembly GCA_963780835.1. Classification (GTDB taxonomy): domain Bacteria; phylum Actinomycetota; class Actinomycetes; order Mycobacteriales; family Pseudonocardiaceae; genus Pseudonocardia. The sequence continues at coordinate 34,364 of CAWADQ010000019.1, forward strand.
CCTGCTGTACCCGCTGGAACACCGTCGGCACGTCGTTCGTTCCACGCAACGGGGACGCCCAGCACCAGAAGACCAGGGTCCGGTCCCCGGAAGGACGACATCCGTGCACCGCCACCTGAACGGGCTGAAGACGGCCCTGCTGCTCGGCGCGATGAGCGCGCTGGTCCTCTTGGTCGGTTCGCTGTTCGGTCGTACCGGCGTGGTGATCGCGTTCGTCGTCGCGCTGGGCATGAACGGCTACGCCTACTTCAACTCCGACAAGATCGCCCTGCGGGCCATGCACGCGCGCCCGGTCTCCGAACCCGAGGCGCCCGGGCTCTACCGCATCGTCCGCGACCTGGCCCGGACGGCCCGCCAGCCCATGCCGCGGCTCTACATCAGTCCCACCGACGCGCCGAACGCCTTCGCCACCGGCCGCAACCCGCGGCACGCCGCCGTGTGCGCCACCACCGGCCTGCTCGAGCTCCTGGACGAGCGCGAGCTGCGCGCCGTCCTCGGCCACGAGCTCAGCCACGTCTACAACCGCGACATCCTCATCTCGTCGGTCGCCGGCGCGCTCGCCAGCATGATCGGCTTCCTGGCGAACATGGCGATGTTCGCCGGCCTGTTCGGCGGCTCGGACGACGACCGGCCGAACCCGATCGCCGCGCTCCTGATCGCGCTCCTCGGCCCGATCGCCGCCGGGGTCGTGCAGATGGCGGTCAGCCGGTCGCGCGAGTTCCAGGCAGACGCGAGCGGGGCCGCGCTGACGGGCGACCCGCTTGCGCTGGCGTCGGCGCTGCGCAAGCTCGAGCGCGGCACCCAGCTCGCGCCGCTGCCGCCCGAGCCCCGGCTGGCGTCGCAGAGCCACCTGATGATCGCGAACCCGTTCCGCGCGGGTGAGCAGATGTCGCGCCTGTTCTCGACGCACCCGCCCATCGCGGAGCGGGTGGCCCGGCTGGAGGCGATGGCGCGGGGGCGCTACCCGGCCTGACGCGCTCAAGCACAAAGGAAGCCGGGCCCGTACCAGGGTTCTGACCTTGGTACGGGTCCGGCTTCTTGTGTGCGGGCACCAACGTGTGGAGTGACTAGCCCTTGACGTACGACAGCTTCTCCGCGACCCGCCCGTCCCGGACGGTGAACAGGTCCACGCCGCGCACGTGCCCGTCGCCGTAGTCGTAGCGCCAGCGGGCCACCACGCGGTCGCCCGCCTCGACGATCTCCTCGGTGGTGAACGTCGCGTCGGGGGAGGCCGCGAACAGCGCCTCCCACGCCGCGCGCACGGCGGCCGCCCCCACGTGCCGCCGTCCGTCGGGCGGGCTGGTGTCCTCGAACACGCAGTCCGGGGTCATCGCGGCCATCACCGCGTCCACGTCCCGGGCCCCGAACGCCCGGTCGAACCGCTCGACGGCCGCGAGCGCGTCGCCGCTCCGCGCCCGACCGAACATCGCCAGCAGCGCGGTCTGCGGGTCGGCACCCGGGTCGACCGGCACCCGGTCACCGATCACGCCTGCGCCGCGGTAGGCGTCCTCCATCGACCCGAACCACTCCCGGACGGCCTCGACGGCCCCGGCGTCCAGCGTGTCGTCCTCACCCACCGCGCGGGCCAGGTCCCAGGCGTGCACGAGGTGGTCCGCGGCCAGCTGGAGCGTGTACTCCGCGCGCGGCGTGTCGCCGAAGGAGAGGTGGACGTCGCGGTCCGGCGCCTCGTCGACGGCGGTCAGCGCTGCGGCGTGGGCCCGCTCGAACGCCCCGAGCGGGTCGTCGCCGAGTTGATCGCCCGTGAAGCGGTCGCCGACGTCCGCGATCGTCGCACCGGCGAGGAGCGGTGGCGCCCACAGCTCCTCCTCGACGACGTGGCGCACCAGCGCGCGCACGTCCCAGCCGGCGCACGGCGTCGGCGCGTCCCAGCGGTCGCCGATGCGGCGCGCCCGGGCCGCGAACTCGTCGGCGCACAGCCGGTAGAGCTTGCGCTCGTCCATGACCGCTCTCACTTGGCGTAGTGGGAGGCGCCCCACCAGTCGATGACGACCACGGGCTCGTCGCCCACCACCCAGGCGTCGTGGCCGGACGGCAGCGTGGTCACCTGGCCGGGGCGGGCGTCGAACTCCTCGCCGTCGGACGTGCGGATCCGCAGCACGCCCGCGACGTGGTACTGGAAGTGCGGGGCCTCGCACCACTCGGTGCCGGCGATCGGCCGCACGTCGGTCGACCAGCGCCAGCCGGGTTCGAGGGTGAGCCGGCCGATCTCGGCGCCGCCGATGCGCAGCAGGTCGACCCGGCCGTTCGGGAACGTGCGGGTCTCGCTCGGCGTCGCGAAGTCCTGGGCCTCGTAGGCGGGGTGGGTGGTGGTCATCGGGGGCCTCCTTCGGGGTCGTGCCGCGACGCTAGGGCGCGCAGACTTCAGTTCCCTTGCAGTTCGACGGCGGGCGAGGACGATGACGCCGTGCCCGGACTGGCCCTGCAGCTGCTCGGCCGCTTCCAGGTGCGCCGCGACGGCGAGGAGGTGCCGCCTGCGGCATTCGGCGGGCGCAAGGTGCGCACCCTGCTGCGGGTGCTGGCGGTGCGGCGACCCGACCTGGTGCCGCACGAGGTCCTCGCCGAGGCGCTGTGGCCGGACCAGCAGCCCGCCGATCCCGCGGCCAACATCACGGTGCTCGTCACGCGCGCCCGCCGGGCCCTGGCCGTGCCCGAGGCCGTGGTGACCGGTCCCGGCGGCTACGCACTCGGACCGTGCACCGTCGACGTCGCCGAGTTCCTCGTCCTGGCCCAGCAGGCGCGGCAGGGGCTGCGCGAGGGCCGGCCGGCGGACGCGGGTCGTGACTGCGCCGCCGCGCTCGGGCTCTGGGGTGAACCGCTCGCGGAGGACACGTACGCCGAGTGGGCCCGCTCGCCGCGGGAGCGCCTGCTGCGGGCCCGCGTCGACGTGCTGGAGACCGCGGCCCGTGCTGCGCTCGCGGTGGGGGACGCGGCGACGGCGGCCGGGTACGCGGCCGACGCGGCCACGGCCGACCCGCTGCGCGAGTCCGTGGCCGTGGTGCACGCGCAGGCGCTGGCGGCGGCGGGTGACCGGGCCGGGGCGCTGGCCGCGCTGGACCGCCTGCGGATCCGGTTGCGTGACGAGCTGGGTGTCGACCCCTCGACGGAGTCGGCGCGGCTGCGGCAGGCGCTGCTCGGGAACCCGGTGCCCGGAACTCACGGCGGCCCCGTACGTCGGAGCCGGGAAGCCACGCCCGAGCGGACGTTCGACGGCCTGGCCTTCGTCGGCCGAGACACGGAGCTCGCCCGGCTGCGCGCGGCGATCGGCGCCCGCGAGGTGGTGGCGCTCGGCGGGGTCGCCGGTGCGGGGAAGTCGCGGCTCGTGGCGGAGGCGACCCGGGACGTCGCGCTTCCCGTCCTCACCTGCCGCGCCTTCCTTCCCGAGCGGGGAGAGGCCTGGGGGCTGGCGCGCTCGGTGCTGCGGGAGGCGCTCGCACTCGACGCGCACCTGGCCGACCGGCTCGCGCCGCGTGTCCGCGCCGCGCTGGCCGTCCTCCTGCCCGAGATCGACGGCATCGACGTGCCGCTCGACGGCGAGGCCCGGCGCGCGCTCGTGCTCGCCGGTGGGGTCGAGCTGCTCGCCGCGGCCGTCCGCGACGGCGCCGTGCTCGTCGTCGACGACCTGCAGTGGGCCGATCCCAGCAGCCTCACCTTCCTCGCGTCCGCGCTGGCCCGGCTGCCCCGCCTGGCGGCCGTCCTGGCCTTCCGGCCCGACGAGCCGGCCCTCGACCTGCCTGCAGACGACGTCCTGTCGACGGACCCGACCCCGTCGACGACGTCGGCGCTCGCGGCCGTCCGCGCGAGCCGCAGCGTCGTCGACGTCACGCTGGGCGCCCTTTCCGACGACGGGCTCGACGCGCTGGTCGGTGACCCCCGCCTGGCTGCGGCGCTGCGCGCGGAGACCGACCGCACGCCGTTCGCGGTGGCCGAGGTGCTGCGCGAGCTCGCGGTGCGCGGCGTCGCCGTCGCGGGGCCGGACGGCCGGTGGCTCCCTCGGGACGCCGCCGCCGTCGCACTCGCCGGGGAGGTCGGCCGGCAGGGGCAGCGGCGGGCCGTGCGGCGGCGCGCCGAGCGGGAGACCGGCGCGCGCGCTGCAGGTGCTGGCGCTCGTCGCGCTGCTCGCCCGGGAGACCACCGCCCGGATCGTGGCGACGGCGGCGGGCCTCGACCCGCGCGCGGCCCTCGACGCCCTCTCCGGGCTGGCCACGGCCGGCCTGCTCCGGCTCGGCGAGCAGGGCTGGGCGACCGCGCACGACCTCGTCGGGGAGACCGTGACCGCCGCGCTGGCGCCGGGCGAGCGCGGTCGCCTGCACGGGCTGCTGGCCGCGGCGCTGGAGGCCGACGACGCCGACCCCGCCGAGGTCGCCCGGCACCACCGCGACGCGGGGGACGGCACCGCCGCGGCCGCCGCGTTCGAGCGGGCCGCCCGCCGGGCGCTGGCCGGGTACGCCACCCGTGAGGCGGCCGCGCACGCCGAGGCCGGGCTGGCGGTGGAGACCCGGCCCGGCCTGCTCGACGCCCGGGCCGAGGCCCGGGCCGCGCACGGCGACGTCGCCGGAGCCCTCGCCGACCTGCAGGCGGCCTCGACCGGCGCCGTGGGACCCGCGCGGTCACGGCGGCTGTCCCGGTCGGCGATGCTGACCATGGGCGCCCATGATCCGGTGCGCGCCGCCGAGCTGGCCGAGCTGGCGCTGGTCGAGGCCGGCGACGACGCGGCCGCGCGGGCCGTCGCACTGGAGACCGCGGCGATTCTCGACGTGAACCTCGGCCGCGCGGGCCGCGCCGCGGAGCGGGCCGACGCCGCGCTCGCGCTGTTCCGCGGCCTCGGCGACGGAGCGGGGGTCGCCCGGATCCTGGACGGCCGCGCGATGGCGGCCTTCCTCGACGGACGGATCACCGAGGCGGTCGGGTTGTTCGGGCGCATCGCGACCCTGTTCGAGGACTCGGGCGACCTCCTGCGCGCCGTCACGCCCCGCTCGACCCGCGGGCACGGCCTGGTCTTCCACGCCGAGCCCGCGGAGGGGCTGGTGGAGACGTCGGCGGCGGTGCAGCTTGCGCGGGATCTCGGCGCGCCGGAAGGGCAGGCGTACGCGTTGTGGCACCGGTCGGAGGCACTGTCGGCACTGGGGCGACACGCCGAGGCCGAGGCCGACGCCCGCGAGGCTCTCACCGTCGCCGGGACGGTCGGGCACCGAGGGTGGACCGCGACCGCCTGGCGCGCGCTCGGCATCGCGCTGCAGGAGCAGCAGCGGCTCGACGAGGCCGCCGCGGCGTTCGGGGAGTCGGCGCGGGCCGCGGGAGAGACATTGACGCTGTTCGCCTCGTGGGCCGCCGCCCGGTGCGCGCTGGTGGCGGTCGCACTCGGGCGGCTCGACGATGCCGCGCGGTCGGTGGAGCGCGCACTGGCGGTCGGGCCGCCGCTGGGACACTACGAGGCACGGTGGGCGCAGGTGGAGCTGGCCGCGGCGCGCGGGGCGGACGACTGCACCGCGTTCGCCGCCGCTGCCTGGCACCGGGCCGGGGCGGGTGGCCACCTGGCCTCGGTGCCGCGCCTCGCGGAGCTGGCGGGCCGGTCGTGACAGCGCCGCGGCCCTTGGCATATGCACCGAACCGCGACGGCGGGGTCAGCCGCGGGCCGGTGCTGACCAGCGGTTTCCCGGCCAGGCGCCGATCAATCATGGCTTCCGCTCACCGGAACGGCCCAGCCGGCTACGGAAGGTGAGCGGCGTGTGCGATGATCAGCCGCTGTGGACCTGCACGGGCCGCGGCCGCACCTGCGCGAACCGCAACCAGACCCACACCTGCGCCCCACTGGGCTCCGTCGACGCGCACTTCGCCGGCCGGGGGCCGGCGGTCCGGGAGACCTTTGACGCCATCCTCGCGGCCGTCCGGGCGTATGGACCGGTGGACGTCCTGCCGGAGCGCACCCGCATCGCCCTGCACGTGCGGATGAGCTTCGCCGCGGTGATGCCCCGTCGCCGCTGGCTCGACGGCCACCTCGTGCTCGCGCGCCGGGTCGACAGCCCCCGCTTCCGGCGGATCGAGGTCTACTCGCCGCGCAACGTCCTGTACGCATTCCGCCTCACCGGGCCGGGCGAGGTGGACGCCGAGTTCACGGCGTTCCTCGCCGAGGCCTACCGGGTCGGCGCGCAGGAGCA
>CAWADQ010000020.1:0-242480 GCA_963780835.1 uncultured Actinomycetota bacterium
CCCGTTGACTGCCGGACGCTCCGGTGGTGCGCCTCTGAAGGGGGAACAGCCATGGCGACGGACATGTCCGCACCGGCCGTCACGCGTCTCGACCTGAAGGCCCCGCTCACGGGCGTCATCGTGCCGATCGAGCAGGTGCCCGACCCGGTCTTCGCCCAGAAGATGGTCGGCGAGGGCGTCTCGATCGACCCACTGAGCGACCACCTCCTCGCCCCGTGCGACGGCGAGGTCATCCACCTTCACCCGGCCGGCGCACGCCGTCACCATCCGCACCCTCGGCGATCTCGAGGTGCTGGTCCACATCGGCCTGGACACCGTGAAGATGCGCGGCGAGGGCTTCACGCCGAAGGTCAAGGTCGGCGACCGGGTCCGGGCCGGCGACGAGCTCATCAGCTTCGACCTCGACAAGGTCGCGACCAGCGCGAAGAGCCTGCTCACCCAGGTCGTGATCGCCAACTCGGACCTGCTCACGTCGTTCACGCCGCGCACGGGCCTGGTCACCGCGGGCGTCGACGACATCGCGGAGGCCGTGTTCGACGGCGGATCCGGAGACGGCGCGTCGATGGTGTCGCCGTACCGACCGGCCGCACCGTGACCTCCGACGCGGTCGTCGTCCCGAACCCGACCGGCCTGCACGCGCGGCCGGCCGCCGTGCTGTCGAACCTCGCGCAGAAGTACGAGAGCGACATCGCGGCTCAAGCGGGGCGACGACCAGGCGAACGCGAAGAGCGTGATGGCCATCATGGGCCTGGAGGTCTACCAGGGCCACAAGGTCCAGGTGGTCGCCCACGGCCCGGACGCTGCTCAGGCCGCCACGGAGCTGGCCGAGGCTCTCCGGGAGGGCCTGGGGGAGGAGGGCGTCGTCCCCGTCCCGGAGGACTCGGGGGGCCACGTCATTCCCGCTCCTGCCGCGGCCGCCGTGAAACCGACCCGACGCTCCGAGGACCCGAATCTCCTACTGGGAGTGGCGGCGTCGCCCGGCCTCGGCGTCGGGCGGGTCCTGCGGGTGCACCACGAGGACATCCAGGTCAAGGAGGAGGCCGCCGACCGGCACAAGGAACGCCGCCTGCTCAACGAGGCCCTCGACCGTGCCATGGTCCAGCTCGAGGCCCTGGAGAACCGGCTCAGGCAGGACGCCGACCCGGACAAGGCCATGATCTTCGCCGCTCACCGGGAGATCCTGCGCGACCCGGACCTCCTCGACATCGCCTCGAGCACGATCGACAAGGGCAAGAGCGCGGCCTTCGCCTGGCGGCGGGCCTACACCACCTACGCGGACCGCCTCGCCGGGCTGAAGAACGAGTTGCTCGCCCAGCGCGCGACGGACGTGCGCGACGTCGGCCAGCGCGTCCTGGAGGAGGTGACCGGGCAGCGCCGCGAGAAGACGGACATCCCTGAGGGGACGATCCTCATCGCCGAGGACCTCACGCCGTCGGACACCGCCTCGCTGGACCGGACGAAGGTGGTGGGCTTCTGCACCCAGGCCGGCGGTGCGTCGTCGCATGTCTCGATCCTCGCCCGGTCCCTGGACATCCCGGCGGTCGCGGGCATCGAACCGCGGGCGCTGGATATCGCCGACGGCACCCTGGTGATCCTGGACGGCGCCAAGGGCACGCTGCGGATGAACGTGACCGAGGACGACGTCGCCCGGATCCGGCGGCGCCAGGAGGGGCTCGCGGCGCGGCGGGCCGAGGAGCTCACGCACGCGGAGGAGCCGGCGGTCACCGGCGACGGGCACCACGTCGAGGTGGTCGCCAACATCGGCGGCCTCGAGGACGCCCAGGAGGCGATGACCAAGGGTGCCGAGGGCGTCGGGCTGCTGCGCTCGGAGTTCGTCTTCCTCGGCCGGACGAAGGCGCCGACCGAGGACGAGCAGGCCGAGATCTACACGGCGATCGCGAGGACGCTGGCCCCCGGCCAGCCGCTGGTGATCCGGACCCTCGACGTCGGCGGCGACAAGCCGTTGCCCTACCTGCCGATGGCTCCCGAGGAGAACCCCTTCCTCGGCGAGCGGGGCATCCGCGTGGGGCTGAACCGGCCCGAGGTGCTGCGCACCCAGGTCCGGGCGATCCTCCGGGCGGTCGAGGCCGGAGCGAAGATCAACGTAATGTTCCCGATGATCGCCACTCTCGAGGACTTCCGGCAAGCCAAGGCGATCTTCGAGGAGGAACGGGCGACTCTCGGCGTCGCGGCCGTGCCGGTGGGGATCATGGTCGAGGTGCCGTCCGTGGCCGTCATGGCACCGCAGTTCGCCCGCGAGGTGGAGTTCTTCTCGGTGGGGACGAACGATCTCACCCAATACACCCTCGCCATGGACCGCGGCCACCCCAAGCTGGCACCGCAGGTGGACGGCCTCAACCCGGCCGTCCTCGGGCTCATCGCGCTGGCCGTGAAGGCCGCGCACGAGGCCGAACGGTGGGTCGGGGTCTGCGGCGGTATGGCGTCAGACCCTCAGGCCGTGCCGATCCTCGTCGGGCTCGGCGTCGACGAACTGAGTGTCAGCATCCCCGCGATTCCGGCCGTCAAGGCCCAGATCCGGTCCCTGTCCCTCGCGCGGTGCCAGGAGTTGGCTGCCCGCGCCCTCACCCTGGACTCCGCGGCGGCGGTCCGTGCGCTGGTGCCGGCCGACCACGACGAGGACTCAGCGGCTCCGCCCGTTCCGCTCGCGAAGGAGAACACGTCATGACGACGACGACGGCTCCAGCGCCCCCGGCGAAGGCCAGTCTCTTCAGCCGGGCGTTCGGGTTCCTGCAGAAGATCGGGAAGTCGCTGATGCTTCCCGTCTCGGTCCTGCCGGTGGCAGGCATCCTGCTGGGGGTCGGGGGCGCCTTCATCGGCGGATTCCAGCAGCGCGCCAAGACCATGGGGGTCTGTGCCCTCGACGGGGTGCCCACCAGCTGCGACGTCGAGAAGGCCGTCGGTGACCCGGTCGCCGCGGGAATCGTCGCCAAGCCGGTGTATGTGTTCCTGCAGATCCTCCAGGGCTCCGGAGCACCGATCTTCGCTGCGCTGCCACTGATCTTCGCGATCGGGGTCGCCCTGGGCCTGGCCAAGAACGACGGCGTGGCAGCGCTGGCCGCCACGGTCGGCTACCTCGTGATGAACGGGACCATCGGCGTCGTCGCCAAGGCGCGCGGGATCGAGACCGCCACGGTCCTCGGCCAGGACACGCTCGACACCAGCGTCTTCGGCGGCATCGTCATCGGCGGCATCGCGGCCTACATGTTCAACCGGTTCTTCCGCATCAAGCTGCCGTCATACCTGGGCTTTTTCGCCGGCAAGCGGTTCGTCCCGATCGTCACGGCGTTCGCCGCGATCGCCCTCGGCGTCGTTCTGGCCTTCGTCTGGCCGCCGATCGGCTATCTCATCAACGTCGGCGCGAACGGGATCGTGAAGGCGAACCCGCCGGTCGCCGTGTTCGTCTACGGTCTCGTCGAGCGCTCCCTGCTCCCGTTCGGGCTGCACCACATCTGGAACGCCCCGTTCTTCTTCACCCTGAACGTCGGCGGCTGGAGCGACTGCAACGGCATCCTGACCTGCTTCTTCGCCGGGCACCCGGAGTCCGGCATCCTCGGTGGCGGCTTCCTGTTCAAGATGTTCGGACTGTCGGGAGCGGCGCTGGCGATGTGGCGGGCGGCGAAGCCGCAGAACCGGACCCGCATCGGGTCGATCATGCTGGCCGGCGCACTGACCGCCTTCCTCACCGGGATCACCGAGCCGCTGGAGTTCTCGTTCCTGTTCGTCGCGCCGCTGCTCTATGTGGTTCACGCCTTACTGGCGGGGCTCTCCTTTCCGATCATGTATCTGCTGGGTGGCCGGCTCGGCTACACGTTCTCCCACGGCGCGATCGACTACGGCCTGTTCTACGCCAACGACATCCGGCCGTGGCTCGTCCTGGTGATCGGGCCGATCTACTTCGTTGTGTACTTCGTCGTCTTCTCCCTGCTCATCCGGATGTTCAACCTCAAGACCCCGGGCCGCGAGGAGGACACGGCCGAGCCCGGCGAGGCGCGCGAGGACGCGGCGGACCGGTTCTCCCAGCAGCTCGTGCTCGCCTTCGGCGGCCGGAGCAACATCACCGACCTCGACGCCTGCATCACCCGCCTGCGCGTGGGCGTCAAGGACATCAACCGGGCCGACCAGGCCAAGCTCAAGGCCCTCGGCGCCGCGGGCGTGCTGCTGGTCGGCAACAACATGCAGGCGATCTTCGGGACGCGCTCGGAGAACCTCAAGACGGACATGGAGGAGTACCTGAAGACCGCCGGCGCCGAGGCCGAGATCTCGGACGAGACGGTGAGCGAGATCAGCTACCAGCCCACGGGCGGCGCCCCGGTACGGCTGCGCGACCCGATGGCGCCCGAGAAGGCGCGCGGCATGATCGACGGTCTCGGCGGCCGGGACAACATCGTCAAGGTCGACGCCGTGGCCGAGACGCGGCTGCGGGTCAAGGTCAAGGACACGAGCGTCGTCGACGAGAACGTGCTCACCGAGGCGGGCATCTCCGGGTTCGTGATCGTCGGCGATCGCACGTTGCACCTGCTCGCCGGGCTGAACGCCGACCAGTACGCGGCCGAGATCCGCGGGCAGCTCGCCGCGGCACCGGCGTTGGCCGGTCGGTGAGCCCGTTCCCGCGCGGCTTCCTCTGGGGCGGGGCCACCGCCGCGAACCAGATCGAGGGTGCGTACGACGAGGGCGGCAAGGGCCTGTCGATCCAGGACGTGCTGCCGCGCGGGATCGTCGGCCCCCGGAGCCGGGGGCCGACGCCGGACAACCTCAAGCTGGTCGGGATCGACTTCTACCACCGCTACGCCGACGACATCGCGCTGCTCGCGGAGATGGGCTTCACGATGTTTCGCCTGTCCATCGCCTGGAGCCGGATCTTTCCGAACGGTGACGACGAGACCGCGAACGAGGACGGCCTGGCGTTCTACGACGCCGTGCTCGACGAGCTCGCCCGGCACGGCATCGAACCTATGATCACCATCTCCCACTACGAGACGCCGCTGGCGCTGGCGGAGAAGTACAACGGGTGGGTCAGCCGCGAGCTCATCGGGATCTACGAGCGGTACGTACGGGTCCTGTTCGACCGCTACGGGTCGAGGGTGAAGTACTGGCTGACCTTCAATGAGATCAACTCGGTACTCCACGAGCCGTTCATGAACGGGGCGATCACCTCGCCGTGCGACGAGCTGTCACCGACCGATCTGTACCAGGCCGTCCACCACGAGCTGGTGGCCAGCGCCCTGGCCACCCGGATCGCGCACGAGACGGTGCCCGGCGCCCAGGTCGGCTGCATGATCCTGGCGATCCCGGTCTACCCGCTGACCCCCGACCCCGCGGACGTCGTCGCCGCGATGGAGGCCGACCACCGCAACCTCTTCTTCGGCGACGTGCACGCCCGCGGCGCCTATCCCGGCTACATGCTGCGGTACTTCCGTGAGAACGGGATCGACCTCCACATCAGCGACGACGACCGGGAGCTGCTCGCGCACACCGTCGACTTCGTGTCGTTCAGCTACTACCTGAGCGTCTGCGAGACGGCGACGGCGCCGCGCACGAGCGGCATCGAGGGCAACGTGTTCGGCGGGGTGGCCAACCCGACCCTGCCCGCGAGCGCCTGGGGCTGGCAGGTCGACCCGGCGGGCCTGCGGATCGTCGCCAACCAGTTCTGGGACCGGTGGCAGAAGCCGCTGTTCGTCGTCGAGAACGGCCTGGGCGCTCGGGACCAGCTGGTCGAGGTCGACGGCGTCACGACGGTGCTGGACGACTACCGGATCGACTACCTGAACGACCACCTCGTCCAGCTGGGCGAGGCGATCGCGGACGGCGTCGACGTCCGGGGCTACCTGTCGTGGGGCTGCCTCGACCTGGTCAGCAACAGCACCGCCCAGATGAGCAAGCGCTACGGGTTGGTCTACGTCGACCGCGACGACGACGGCAGTGGCACCCTGACGCGCTACAAGAAGAAGTCCTTCGACTGGTACGCCGAGGTCATCCGCACCAACGGCGCCAGCTTGTCGAGGGACCACGATCGACGTGTCCGGGAGCGAGGATGAGCGAGCCGGCTCCGCGGCTGGCCGTGCTGACCAGCGGTGGCGACGCGCAGGGCATGAACGCGGCGGTGCGGGCGGTGGTGCGCACCGCGCTGCACCACGGCGCGGAGGTCTTCGCCGTGTACGAGGGCTACCTGGGGCTCGTCGAGGGCGGGGACCGGATTCGCCCGGTCACGTGGGACCACGTCAGCAGGATCCTGAACCAGGGTGGTACCGCCATCGGCACCGCCCGCTCGACGGAGTTCCGCGAGCGCGAGGGCAGGCGCCGGGCGGTGCACAACCTCGTGGAGCGGGGCATCGACCGGCTCGTGGTGATCGGCGGTGACGGCAGCCTGTCCGGCGCGGATCTGCTGCGGGCCGAGTGGCCGTCGCTGATCGACGAGCTCGTGGCCGGCGGTGCCATCGACCGCGAGACCGCCGAACGGCATCCCGCGCTGAGGATCGTCGGGCTGGTCGGGTCGATCGACAACGACATGCTCGGCACCGACCAGACCATCGGCGCGGACTCCGCGCTGCACCGCATCATCGAGGCCCTCGACGCCATCAACTCCACCGCGCAGAGCCATCGACGCAGCTTCGTCGTCGAGGTGATGGGCCGCCATTGCGGATACCTGGCCCTGATGAGCGCGCTCGCCGGGAACGCGGCCTACGTGCTGATCCCGGAATGGCCCCCCGACCCGGGCTGGGAGAAGGACATGTGCGCCGCCCTGAAGGACGGCCGGGCGGCCGGGCGGCGCAACAACATCGTGATCGTCGCCGAGGGCGCGCACGACACCGAGAACACGCCGATCACCAGCGACTACGTGCGCCGCCAGCTCGAGGAGCGGCTCGGTGAGGACACCCGGGTGACCATCCTCGGGCACGTGCAACGCGGGGGCGTGCCCAGCGCGTTCGACCGGACGATGAGCTCGATGGTGGGGCACACGGCGGCCCGGGAGGTGCTGGCTGCCACGCCGCAGAGCGTCCCGCCGGTGGTGGGCATGCACGGCAACCGGGTCGTCACGGTGCCACTGGTGGACTCCGTGGCCCGCACCCGCGAGCTGGCCGACCGGATCGCCGCCAAGGACTTCGACACCGCGCTCATGATGCGGGGCGACAGCTACACCGAGATGATCCACGTCTTCCAGTCGATCTCCTCCGCGCTGCCCAGCTACCGGACCCCGGGCCGCTCGTACCGGATCGGTCTGATCAACATCGGCGGGCTCGCCCCGGGGATGAACACGGCCGCGGCGGCCGCGGTGCGCCTCGGCCTGGATCGCGGTCACACGATGCTCGGGATCCACGGCGGCCTGCACGGGCTGATCGACGGGGAGGTGCAGGAGCTGCAGTGGGGCGACGTCGACGGCTGGACCGGCCTCGGCGGTGCCGAGCTCGGGATCAGCCGGCGCACCCCGACCGTCCGTGATCTCTATGCCATCGGTCGCGGTCTGGAACAGCACGCCGTCGACGGGTTGCTGATCATCGGTGGCTGGGACGCGTTCGAGGCGGCGCACACGCTCAGCCGCGAGCGTGAGCGGTACCCCGCCTTCCAGATCCCGCTCATCCTGCTGCCTGCGACCATCGACAACAACATCCCGGGCACGGAGCTGACGGTGGGCGCGGACAGCGCCCTGAATCTGATCATGGACTCGATCGACCGCCTGCGGCGGGCCGGCACCGCGGGGCGGCGGTGCTTCGTGGTGGAGACGATGGGCGCCCAGTGCGGCTACCTCGCCCTGATGGGCGGGTTGGCAGGCGGCGCGGTGCAGGTCTACCTGCACGAGGAGGGCATCACGATCAGGAACCTGGCCGCGGACGTCGAGCGGATGGTGGCGAGCTTCCGGGCCGGGCAGCGGCTGTTCGTGACGGTGATGAACGAGAAGGCCAGCCCGATGTACACCAGCGGGTTCCTGTGCCGGCTGTTCGAGCAGGAGAGCCAGGGCTTGTTCGACGCCCGGGAGATCGTCCTCGGACAGACCCAGCAGGGCGGCACGCCATCGCCGTTCGACCGGATCCTCGCCACCCGCCTCGCCGCCCATTCGATGGACTGGCTGCGGGACCAGATCGACTCCCGGTGGACCGGCGGCGCGGTGATCGGTATGCACGAGGGCGGGATCCGGGTGCTGTCGCTGCGCGATACGGAGGAGCTCGCCGACTGGGAGCACCGGCGTCCCGTGACGCAGTGGTGGACACGCCTGCACGCGATCGTCGATGTGCTCGGCAGCAGGCTCGCAGCGAGCCGGGCCGCCGACATCGGTTGACCGCCTGCCCGAAGGGCGCGAGCAGCCGAACGGCCGGCGCACCAGGGCGCCGGCCAGGAGACCTCAGCCGTGGATCCGGTGGGTGTGACCGGACCATTCCTTCTCGCGCAGGTCGAACTTCTGGATCTTGCCCGTGGAGGTCTTGGGCAGCTCGGTCAGGAACTCGATCTCGCGGGGTGCCTTGTAATGGGCGATCTTCGTCCGGACGTGCTGCAGCAGAGCAGCCGTGCTGACGGACTCGCCCGGACGAAGCACGACGAACGCCTTCGGCCGCTCGCCCCACCGCTCGTCCGGCACGCCGACCACCGCGACCTCCAGCACTGCCGCGTGTGACGCCACCGCATGCTCGACCTCGACGGTCGCGATGTTCTCGCCACCGGACACGACGACGTCCTTGGCGCGGTCGCGCAGCTCGACGTAGCCGTCGGGGTGCATGACGCCGAGGTCGCCGGAGTGGAACCAGCCGCCCGCGAACGCCTTCTCCGTGCCTTCGGGGTCCATGAAGTAGCCCTTCATCACACCGTTGCCGCGCATCACGATCTCACCCATGGTCTGCCCGTCGGCGGGCACGTCCACAAGCGCGCCGTCGCGGAGCTGCGGCTCGACCACCCGCAGGCCTTCGGTGTGCACCATGCCGACCCCTTGCCGGGACATCAGGCGGGCCCGTTCCTCCGGAGCGAGGCCTTCCCACGCGGGCTGCGGCTCGCACACCGCGTACGGCCCGTAGGTCTCGGTCAGGCCGTACACGTGGATGATCGTGAAGCCCATCTGCTCCATCTGCTGGATCGTGGTCGGGCTGGGCGGCGCGCCCGCGGTGGTGATCACCAGCGGCCGGTCGAGCCTGCGGGCTTGTTCCGCGTTCATGATCGTGGTGACGACGGTCGGGGCGCCGTTGAGATGGGTGACGCCGTGGGCGTCGATCAGCTGCCAGATCGGCTCGCCGCGCACGTCGCGGAGGCACACCTGGGTGCCGCCCGCGGCCGTGACGGCCCACGCCGTGCACCAGCCGTTGCAGTGGAACATCGGCAGCGTCCACAGGTAGACGCTCGCGGAGCTGTGCCCGGCGTGTGCCAGCCCGCCGAGGGAGGCGAGGTAGGCGCCGCGGTGGGTGTAGACCACGCCCTTGGGACGGCCGGTGGTGCCCGACGTGTAGTTGATCGCGATCGGCGCCTGCTCGTCGTCGACCGACCAGTCGAATCCACCGGGCTCCGCCTCGTCGAGCAGCGCGCGGTAGTCGACGGTGCCGGGGAGCACGCCTGCAGTCAGCGGGCCCTCGGCGTCGACGACCGTGACGACCGTCCGCACCGTGGCGAGCGTCCCGAGCAGGGGCGTGACGAGGTCCGCGAACGCGGCGTCGACCACGAGGACGACGGCCTCGGCGTGGTCGCAGATGTAGCGGATCTCCTCGGAGGCCAACCGGGTGTTGATGGCGACGAGCGCCGCGCCCGCCAGCGGCACCCCGAAGTGCGCGACGACCAACTCGGGCACGTTGGGCAGCAGGTACGCCACGCGGTCGCCCGGCGCCACGCCCGCCGAGCGGAGT
Source organism: uncultured Actinomycetota bacterium (assembly GCA_963780835.1). Lineage (GTDB taxonomy): Bacteria > Actinomycetota > Actinomycetes > Mycobacteriales > Pseudonocardiaceae > Pseudonocardia. Next base: position 9,837 of record CAWADQ010000020.1, read on the forward strand.
GCGTCGGCCAACCGTTGCGCCTCGTCGGCGAGCTCGCGGTAGGTGAGGCGGCGGGAGCCGTGGATGACGGCGGTCTTGTCGGGGTGGACCTCAGCGCTGCGGCGGAGGAAGGAAAGGGGGGTCAGCTCGGCGTCCATTGACTGAGTCTCGGCGGAGATGGCGGGGCATGTCAGCAGGTCAGCGGCCTTCTTGGTGCGGTGGACAACATATTGTGGAGGCGGCGACAACGTTGCCTCCCAGTCGTGGCTGCGACCCCGAGTTCGGGGGCGAACGAGTACTGCGTCGTGGAGCATCCGTCTGACGGCACGGCGTCGGTTCCCTGTCGCGTGTCGATCTGGGAGTCTGCCGAAGGTGACCGACTCCCGGCTCGCCGCATGCGTGGACCGGACCGAACGGTGCGTGGGCGACATCGTCGACGCGGTGGTGGCCGCGATCCTCAGCGAGATCGCGATCTACCGCGACGGCGTCGTCGTGCCGCGGGCGGACCTGCGCCGGTCGGTGAGCGACAACGTGCGCTACATCCTCTCCGCGCTGCGCGACCCCGAGTCGGGGCGGGACTTCGTCGCGCCGCGGGAGACGGGGCGACGCCGCGCCCAGCAGGGTGTGCCGCTGCCCGAGGTGATCAGGGCGTTCCGGCTGTGCTTCACCGGCGTCTGGGACCAACTGGCGACAGAGCTTCGCCGCGCCGACGAGCCCGACATGATCGACACAGTGCTGACGGCCACATCGGCGATCTGGCAGCTCACCGACGAGTACGCGCTGGCGCTCACGGAAGCGCATCGCAGCACGACGGCCGAGCTGCTGGTCGAACGCCAGCAGCGGCGCTCGGCCCTGGCCGAGGCGCTGTTCAGCGGCGAGCCGGGGCCCGAGTCGTGGCCGTGGGAGATCTCGGCGCTGCTCGGCCTTCCTGCCGACAGCGACCTCGTGGTGGTCGCGGCCGACACCGTCCGGCCTGCCCAGGAGGGGTTGCCGAACATCGAGAAGCGGTTGGCCGAGCACGGGTTCACCTCGATCTGGCAGCTCACCCCGGCTCGTCAGCGCGGCATCGTCGCGCTGAGCGGTGGCACGCTCGACTCGTTGATGGAGATCCTCCGTCAGGTGGCCCGCACCCGGACCGGCGTGAGCCCGGCTTTCCGGTCGCTGCGCGAGACGCGGGCGCGCGCGCTGCACCTGGCCGGGGTCGCGGCCGCGTCGGGAACACCGGGCGCGGTCACGGCGCTATCCGCCAGCCCGCTCGCGGGCCTGGTGGCCGAGCACCCCGACGAGAGCTGGCGGCTGGCCCGCGAGGTGCTGGGCCGGGTGCTGGAACTGCCGGCCGACGACCGGGCCGCGCTGCTGGGGACTGCCCAGGCCTGGTTCGACCACGGCGGCTCCGCCGAGCGTGCCGGCGAAACGCTGTACTGCCACCCCAATACCGTGCGCTACCGGCTGCGCAGGCTGCAGGAGCTGACCGGCCGCACGCTCACCGATCCGTGGGCGGTGGCCGAGCTGGCCGCGGCGCTGCAGTCGTACACGCTGCAGCGGACACGGCTGGATCGGCCGACACCCAGCTGATCGCCGTCGATCACTCGGCTACGATCCGGCGCTCGGCGCCGTAGCGCAGACCGTCGATGAGGACGGCGACCATGCGCCTGCTGTCGGAGAGCCCCCCGTCCGGGGCGGGCACGCACAGGTGGGCGACGGCGGTCAGCAGGTCCTTCGCGTCGATGTCCGACCGGATCTCGCCGGCCGCTTCCGCGGCGTACGAGCAGCCGAGCCTTGCCGAGAGCCCAGGCTGGAACGCGCCGGAGTCCGCCCCGAGCCGCTGCCAGGAACTCGGTTGACGTCCTCCCGCCCTAAAGGGCGGGGATTCCGGTCTGCGCGGCTCATGCCGTGCTCCCGGCGGGTTCTCGCTTCACGGCCGGTTGCGGGACCGGGGTCCCGGCTGACACCAGCTCCACGAGCGTTGGGCTGTCCGCGCGTCCCGCGGCCAGGATGTTGCGTGCGGCGTTGACGTCCCGGTCGTGGACCGCCCCGCAGGGGCAGGTCCACTCCCGGACGTGCAGGGGCTTGGCCTCGCCGATGGCCCCGCACGCCGAGCACGCCCGGGTGGAGGGAAACCACCGCCCGACCCGGGCGAACCTCCGCCCGTGCCGCCGCGCCTTGTAGTCGAGCATCGCCACGAACGTGGACCAGCCCGCGTCCGCAACCGACCGGGCCAGCCGGGTCCGGGCCAGCCCGGACACGGCGAGGTCTTCCACGTACACCGCTTGGTTCTCGCGGATCAGCGTGGTCGACAGCTTGTGCAGCCAGTCCCGGCGGGTGTCGGCGACCCTTGCATGGCAGCGGGCGACCTGGCGGACGCGCCTTGGCGCGGTTCGCCGAGCCCTTCTGCTTGCGGGCGAGTTCCTGTTGCGCGCGGCGCAGCTTCGCGGCGGCCTTGCGGGCGATCCGCGGGTTGTCCACCTTCCGCCCGTCGGACAGCACCGCGAAGTGCGCCAGGCCCAGATCGATCCCGACCTCGCGATCTGTCGGCGGGAGGGGCTGGTCGGGGACGTCGACGACGAACGAGGCGCGGTACCGGCCGGTCGCGTCCACGGTGACCGTCACGCTCGACGCCTCGCCCGGCAGCTCGCGGGACCAGCGCACCGGTACGTCGCCGATCCCGGGCAGCCGCAGCCGACCCGCCGCGGTCACCCGGAACCGGGCCGCCCGGGTGAAGCGGATCGACTGGGCCCGGTCCCGCTTGGACCGGAACCTTGGTGCGCCCAGCTTGCGGCCCTTGCGTGCGCCCTTCGCCGAGGCGAAGAAGTTCCGATACGCGGTGTTCGCGTCGGCCAGCGCCTGCTGCAGCACGACCGCGGACACCTCGGCCAGCCATGCCCGCGCCGGGGTCCGCTTCGCCGCGGTGAGCGCCTTGGACAGGGCGGCGTCGGTCGGGAACGACTGTCCGGCCTCGCGGGCGGCGCGGCGGGCGGCGATCGCGTCGTTGAACACCACCCGGGCGCAGCCGAACGCCTTCGCGAGCGCGATCCGCTGGCCCGGGGTCGGGTTCAGACGGTAGGCGTACCGGAGCTGCACACGAGCACCGTATGGTCGCGGACCGACAAGAACGGCCTGCGGGCGCGCGCAACGCCTGTGGTCCGGCTCCTACCTCGCCGGCTCGGTCGGCGGGGCGCCGCTGCCCATCGCGCGGCAGTACATCGAGCAGCAGAACCGTCCCGTGTAGGGCACGGCTCGGGCCCGTGGCGGGCCTTCCCGCGCGGGCCTTCACCACCGCCCTGAAGGGCGGCGCACTGGCCCGCATCTCGGTAGCGGTAGGTGGACCCGGTGCGTTCGGCCCGTCGGCGCGGACTCGTCGGCGACGGTCAGCCGCTCGCGCGGCGGGCGGTCACGCTCGTCGCCGTGACGCTGCCGTCGACCGCCTTGGTACCCGTGACCGACACCGGGTTGCCGAAGGCGAGACCCCCGAGCCCCGGCGTCGTGACGGTCGCCGTCTTCGGCACGAAGACCCGGACGATCGCGCCGGTGGAGTCGGTGACCTCGATGGCGTCGGTGTCGACCGTGCGGACGGTGCCGGTCACCACGGGCGCCTCGGTACCCGCGCCCCCGGCCTCACCGGGGCCCGCGGCGCCCCCGCGGGCCCCGCCGGCGCCGGCCGCTCCGGTACCCGAGCGCCGCACCCCCGCGGTGGCGGCGACGATCCCGGAGTCGTGGTGCTTCTGCGCGAGCACGCCGCCGACGAACCCGCCGACCACGAGCAGCGCCACGACCAGCACCGCGGTGAGGCGGTTGGTGCGCTTCGGCGCCTGCCACGACTCGTCGAACAGGTCGTCGTCGGGGTCGGCAGGGGCTCGGGCCGACGACCGTCTCGTCATGCGGAGGCATCCCACGGGCTCCGTCTCACTCGTAGCGCAAGGCGTCGATCGGGCGCAGCGACGCGGCGCGGTTCGCGGGGAAGGCACCGAAGAACAGCCCGATCGCCACCGACACCCCGAAGGCGAGCACGACGGAGTACGGCGCGACGATCAGCTGGAACCCGCCCACCGAGAGCTGTCCCACCGTCACCCCGATGACGACTCCGATCAGGCCGCCGCACATCGACAGCAGCACCGCCTCGAGCAGGAACTGCCCGACGATGTCGGCGCGCTGCGCTCCGATCGCCTTGCGGATGCCGATCTCGCGCGTCCGCTCGGTCACGGTCACGAGCATGATGTTCATGACGCCGATCCCCCCGACCACCAGCGAGATCGCGGCCACCGCGCCCAGGAGCAGGGTGAAGGTCGACGTGGTGGAGGTGACGGCGGCCAGGATCGAGCTCGGGTTGAAGATCGAGAAGTCCGGGTCGGCGGCGGTGACGTGGTGGCGGTCGGCGAGGATGGTCGTCACCTCGGCCTGGGCTGCATCCACGGTGCCCGCCGAGGTGGCCTTCACGGAGATGCTGCTGACGTTGCCGTAGCCCGTGAGGGTGTCCTGCACCGACGTCAGCGGGGCGACGACCCGGTCGTCCTGGTCCTGCGGGCCGCTGCTGCCCTTCGCCCCGAGGAGCCCGACGACCTGGAACGCCACGCCGTTGAACTGCACCGTCTGTCCGACGACCGCGCTGCCGTCCCCGCCGACGAGCGCGGTCGCGACGGTCGTGCCCAGCAGCGCCACGCGGTTGCGGGAGGTGTAGTCGGTGTCGGTGAACGCGGCCCCGGTCGCCACGGTGTCGTTGTCGTTGACCAGGTAGCTCGGCGACGTGCCGGTGAAGGTGGCGACGGTGTGCGAGGCGCCGTTGTCGGTCGCCGTCACCGACGACGCGCTGACGACGGGTGCCACGGAGACGACGTCCGGGGCGAGCGTCGGGTCCACGAGCGCCTCGGCGTCGTCCAGGGTCAGCTGCGGGGTCCGGGTGCGGGTGCCGTTGTCGACGGTGCCGGTCCCCGTGGCGCGCCGCCGGCCCGCCGCCGCCCGGGCACCGCCGCCGCCCCGGCGCGGGCTCCGCCGCCGAACCCGCCTCCCCGAACCGCCGCCCCCACCACCCCTGCCGCCGCCGGTGCGACCGCCCGCGCCGGTGGAGACGGGGGTGATGGTGAGGGTGTTGCTGCCGAGCGAGCTGATCGACTTCTGGACGGTGGCGCTCGCCCCGGTGCCCGCGGCGACCAGGATGATGACCGCCGAGACGCCGATGATGATCCCCGACATCGTCAGCAGCGAGCGCAGCTTGTTCGCCAGCACGCCGCGGACGGCGAACCGCGCGCTCTCGCGGATGTTCACGACGTCGCTGCCCCGGCGAGGCGTCGCGGCGGTGGCCCGAGCGGACCGGCCACGCGCACGTCGGACCGCAGGCGCCCGTCGCGCATGCGCACCACCCGCTTCGCGCGCTCGGCGACCTCCTCCTCGTGGGTGATCACGACCAGCGTGCGTCCCGCCGAGTTCAGGTCGTCGAACAGCTCCAGCACGCCCGCGGTGCTGGAGCTGTCGAGCGCGCCGGTGGGCTCGTCGGCCAGCAGCAGCACCGGATTCGTGACGATCGCCCGCGCGATCGCCACGCGCTGCTGCTGGCCGCCTGACAGTTGTGACGGGCGGTGGCCCGCCCGGGTGCCGAGACCGACCTGCTCCAGCGCGGCCAGCGCCCGCTGCCGGCGCTCCGCGGGCCGGACCCCGGCGTAGGCCATGGGCAGCTCGACGTTGCTGAGTGCGGACGTGCGCGGGATGAGGTTGAACGACTGGAACACGAACCCGATCTTGCGGTTGCGGATGAGCGCCTGGCGCTTCTCGTCCAACCGCCGGATGTCGACCCCGTCGAGCAGGTACCGGCCGCGGCTGGGCAGGTCCAGGCAGCCGATGATGTTCATCAGCGTCGACTTGCCCGACCCGGACGCCCCCATCACCGCGACATAGTCGCCGCGCTCCACGACCAGGTCGACGCCGTCGACGGCGTGCACCGCGGTGTCACCGGCACCGTAGATCTTGGACACCGACTGCAGCGCGATGACCGGGCGGGACCCGCGGTTCACCGGCCGCCGCCCAGCCTCGGGAACCCGGCGCCGGGCGCGTTGCTCGTCTGCGTGCTCGGAGTGGCCGAGGGCAGCACGACCACGTCACCCGCCGCGAGGCCGCTCGTGATCTCGGTGGTCGTCGCGCCGATGAGGCCGACGCCCACCGGGACGGTGGTGTCGGTGCCGTTGCGCCGGACGGTGACGGTGTGGTTCGTGCCGACGGTCGTGATGGCGGCGGTCGGCACCTCGAGGACCCCGGTGGCCTGCCCGTCGGTGATCGCGAGGCTGGCCGTCGACCCCGTCTTGACCCCGGCCGGCGCCGTGTCCAGCGCGACCGTGATCGGGTAGAGCACGACGTTGTTGGTCACCGTGCTCTGCGGGGTGATCTGCGTGACGGTCCCGGTCGCGGTGTCGTTCGTGGCCGGGAACGTGACGGTGGCCTGCTGGCCGAGCTCGAGGCCGGCGGCGTCCGCCTCGGCGATGTTCGCCGTGACCTCCAGCCGGCTCGGGTTGGCGATGGTGATGAAGCTGCTGCCCGCCGAGGTCGCCGACGACGACGCCGCGCTCGACGTGCTGGACGTGCCGGCGCCCGACGTGCTGCTGGTCGAGCTCGATGTGCTGCCGGACGACTCACCCACCTTGCCGTTGACGGCGAGCACGACGCCGGCGATCGGGGCCTTCAGCACCGTGCCGTCGAGCGTGCGCGTCGCGGTGTCGACCTGCACCTGGGCCGAGTCGACGTCGGAACGCGCCTGGGCGATCTGCGCCGGGGTCTGCGGGTGCAGGTCCGCCTCGGCGGTGAGCTGCGCGTCGCGGACCTGGCCTTGGGCGGTCACGATGGCCTGCTGGTCCTTGTCGACGGCCGCGTCCTGCGCCTGCTCGGCGGACGTGATCGCCAACCGGTCCTTCTGCAGCGTCTGGTCGCGAGTGTTCCCGGCGGTCCTGAGCGCCTGCTTCGCCGAGGTGCACGAGCTCGTGTTCGCCGAGGAGGCGGTCGTCCCCGTCGTGCCGTTGACGGCGGTGGATACCGCCGCGGACGTGGTGGCCCGCGCCGTCGTCGGGGACGAGGTGGTCGTCGGGGGCGAGGTGGTCCGGGTGGTCGTCGGGGTCGTCGGCGGCGCCGTGGTGGTCGAGGTCGAGCCGGTCGAGCGGTCGAGGTGGTCGCCGCGCCGGCCAGCGGCACCGAGTACGCCTGGAGGGCCACCCCGTTGCAGGCGGTGCTCGCGTTCACCCGCGCCTGCGAGACCGCGGTGTTCTGTGCCGTGGTGTCCGTGCTCAGCTGCACCCGCGCGGTCGTGACGTCCGTCGCCGTCGACGCCGTGTCGTTCGCCAGCTGGGTGCGCGCGTTGTCGACGGCCTGCTGCGCCTCGGTGACCGCCTGCTGGTCCTGCTGTCTCTTGACGTCGGTCGGGCCGGCGGCGGCCTGCTCGTAGGCCGCGCGGGCACCGTCGAGCGCGGCCTGCGCGGTCCGCAGGCCTTCCTTCGAGGCGGCCGGGTCGACCGTGGCCAGCACCTGCCCGGCCGTGACCGTGTCGCCCGCCTTCACGTCGACGGCGGTCACCGTCCCGTCGGTCGCGAAGCTCGCCGGGACGCTCGCCTGCGAGGCGGCGTTGCCGCTGCCGGTCACGGTCGCCGTCACGTCCCCGCGGGTCACCACCGCGGTGCGCACCGGGGCCGCGGGTGTGCTCGGGTTCCCGATCACGGTGAAGGCGAGCACGACGGCGACGACCAGCAGCGCGGCCAGCCCCCCGTTGATCCACGGGGTGCGCCGCCCGCCCGCGAACAGTGTCCTCCACGGCCGGCCACGCAGGGCCATGCGTTCCTCCTCGCCAAGATCACCAGCGGCCCGGAGGATCGCCCGTCAACCTGTGTACGAGCTGTGAACGGGGTGTGGAAGGACTTCGAGTGCCCCGACGAGGTAGGGATCCGGCGTCAGCGGCGTTGCTCGGTCAGGCCGGCGAAGAACCGCTCGATCTCGGGCCAGACGCGCGTACCGCCGGACAGCCCTCTCCATTCCTTGCGCACGAGGGTGACGAGCGCGAAGCAGTCGTCGATCGGCACGATCCAGTGATCGGAGTGCTCGCGAGCGATGTTCACCAGCAACGCCTCCACCTCCGGTGCCATGTCGGCCAGCGGCGGGCAGCGCGCGACGACATCGCGCCACGCGGCCTGGTCGACCTCCCAGCGGGTCGCACCGGCCGGGCTGGGGTAGTGCGCGTCGACGGTGCCGTCGGAGCGGGGGATGAAGAACGCCAGGCCGACCGGCACGCCCAGACCCGTGGTGGGCACGTCCGGCAGGCGGAGGCGCCTGCGGGGGATGAGCCGGTAGTGCCCGTCGCTGGCGGCCTCGCGGGTGAACAGCAGCGAGCACGCCTGGCAGACGCAGCGGATCTCGTGGCGGTCGGTGTCGAACAGGTGCCGATGCGGGTCGGGCAGCTCCACCGCGCACAGGTCGCAGCGCTCGCCCACCGGTTCCGGAGGACGGCCGGCCCGGCGGATGATGCGGCCCAGCGCATCGGTCATCTCCGGGCGCCGGTCATCGCCGATGGGGGGACGGGGCGGGCCGCATCAGCGCATCCAGCGGCACGAAGGTCGCTCGGCCCGCCTTCTCGGCCGGTACGAAGGTCACGGCGGACAGCTCCGGCACCGCGGTCAGCAGCGCGTCGCGTACCGCCCGCTCGATACCGGCCGCGCCCGTACCGCATCCCTTCAGCGACAGGCGCAGGGTCGCCACCCCGTGGTGCACCCCGGTCAGCTCGATCTCCGCGCCCCGGGCGGACACCGTCAACCGCATCCCCTCGATCACCCGGGACGCCCGGTACCGGAGCGGCGTGGGGTGGATGCCGTGCAGCACCAGCAGGTGTCCGATCAGCTCGTCGCCGAGCATGCGGTCGAGGAGCGCAGGGTCGACGAGGTCGAGCGCACGGGCGAGGGCCTGGCCGTAGATCTCCGCCAGACCGGACACCGTCGCCAGGGCGAGCTCCCCGATCGGGCCGGGGGTGGTCTCCAGCTGCGCCAGCTGCTCGTCGAGCGCCGCGAGCCGCATGCCGACCGCGCGGTCGTCCAGGCGGGTCAGCGCCGGGCCGTTCGTCGCTGGGGCGTTCGTCGCAGGGTCACCCACGGGTGGCTCCGAACATCGGCGAGTGCAGCGTCTCGATGCTCTTGCCGTTGCCCAGGTACATGTGCACACCGCAGGGCAGGCACGGATCGAAGCTGCGCACGGCACGCATGATGTCCACGCCCTTGAAGTCGTCCGGCCCGTTCTCCTCGAAGATCGGCATGTCCTGGATCGCGTCTTCGTAGGGGCCGGGCGTGCCGTAGATGTCGCGCGGGCTGCCGTTCCAGGGCGTGGGCGGGTACGGGTGGTAGTTGGCGATCACCCCGTCCCTGATCACCATGTGGTGGGAGAGCGCGCCGCGCACCGCCTCGTGGAAGCCGCAGCCGACGGCGTCGTCGGGCACGTCGAAGGTGGTGAACACCCTCAGGTCGCCCTCGCGGGTGCGCCGCAGACCCTCCTCGACGAACTGCACCGCCATGGCCGCGGCGTAGGCCACGAAGTACACCCGTGCCCGGTCGCGTTCCAGCGCGTTCGACCACTTCGGGATCTTCCACTCCAGCGTGGTCTCCGGAAGCTCGGCGCTGCGCGGCAGCGAGATCTGCACGCTGTGCCCCGTCGACTTCACGTACGGCGTGTCGACCAACCCGGACAACGCGGTGGTGTAGAGCCGGGCGAACGCCCCACCGCCGGTGTCCAGCGCGAGATGCTCTCCGGTCGCCGGGTGCAGCCACCGTGGGCTCATCACCCAGCTGTAGCGGTCGTCGAAGTCCCGCTTTCCCGGTTCGGGCAGGGTCGTCTGGTTCCACGGGTGGCGGATGTCGACGGGGTTGCCCAAGGGGTCGTGGGTGACGAAGGGCTGCTCGTTGACCCAGTCGCCGTAGAAGGAGCTGCCCAGCAGGATCCGGATGCCCAGGTTGATGTCGACCAGGTTGTTCGTCACGAGCTTGCCGTCGACCACGACGCCCGGCGTGACGTACATCGCCTTGCCCCAGTCGTTCATCGTCTCGTAGCGGTAGTCGCAGACGTCCGAGTTCTGGAATGCGCCCCAGCAGGCGAGCAGAATGCGCCGCCTGCCCACCTCCTCGTAGCCGGGCAGAGCCTCGTAGAAGAAGTCGAAGATGTCGTCGTTCATCGCGACGGAACGCTTGACGAAGTCCAGGATGCTGACCAGCCGCGAGATGTAGTCGGTGAACAGCGTCGGTCCGGGCGTCGTGCCCACCCCACCCGGATAGACCGTGGACGGGTGCACGTGGCGGCCCTCCATCAGGCAGAACATCTCCCGGGTCGTCCGGGACACCTTCAACGCCTGCCGGTAGAAGTCACCTTCGAACGGGTTGAACGAGCGCATGATGTCCGCGATCGTGCGGTAGCCGTGCAGCCCGGCGCGGGGCGCCTCGGTGTTCTCCGCGCGGGCCAGCACGCTCGGGTTGGTCTGCTTGACCATGGCCTCGCAGAAGTCCACGAACACCATGTTGTCCTGGAAGATCGTGTGATCGAACATGTACTCGGCGGCCTCGCCGAGATTGATGATGTTCTCCGCCTGCGGTGGCGGCGTGATGCCGTACGCCATGTTCTGCGCGTACACCGAGCAGGTCGTGTGGTTGTCCCCGCAGATGCCGCAGATCCGGCTGGTGATGAAGCCGGCGTCGCGCGGGTCCTTGCCTTTCATGAACACCGAGTAGCCGCGGAACAGCGACGACGTGCTGTGGCATTCGGTCACGACCCGGTTCGCGAAGTCGATCTTCGTGTAGACGCCGAGGTTCCCGATGATGCGGGTGATCGGGTCCCAGTTCATCTCCACGATCTGCGGGAGCTTCTGCTCAGCTCGACTACCTGCGGTCATCCGTCGGTTCCTTCGGGGTCGGTGCTCGGGGTGGCAGGGTGGGCGCGGGTCCGGGTCACCGGTCAGGGCGCCGCACTGCGGATCGGCTGGTGCGCATGCCGAGGCGGCTCGTAGCCGCTGGTCAGGTGGGGACCGTTGTGCCGCCACTCCGGCTCCAGGTTCAGCGCCATGGCGGTGATGCGACGCATCCGGTGGACGAAGTCGCCGTACTCCTTGATGATCGCGGACGAGAGCTCACCCCCGGCCGGCTCGTCCATGAACGGCATGAACGCATCGGGGAAGCCGGGCATGGTGCAGCCGATGCAGATACCACCGACGTTGGGGCACCCGCCGACCCCGCCGATCCAGCCACGTTTGGGCACGTTGCAGTTGACGACCGGTCCCCAGCAGCCGAGCTTGGCGTGGCACTTCGGCTGGTTGAAGTCCGTGGCGAAGTTGCCCTGCTCATAGTCGCTGGCCCGGTCACAGCCGTCGTGCACGGTCCGCTCGAAGATCCACTCAGGTCGGAGCATGCCGTCCAGCGGCGGTCGCGGCGCGGTGCCTGCGGCGTGATAGAGCATCCAGGTCAGGGTGTCCATGAAGTTCTCCGGCTGTACCGGGCATCCCGGGACGTTCACGATCGGGATCCCGCCTGCGGACTCGAAACCCCATCCCAGGTAGTCGCCCAGCCCCATGGCTCCGGTCGGGTTGCCGGCCATCGCGTGGATCCCGCCGTAGGTGGCGCAGGTGCCGACCGCCATCACCGCCCATGCCTTCGGGGCCAGCTGGTCGATCCACCAGTTCACGGTCAACGGCTGCCCGGTGTCGGGGTCGTTGCCGAACGAGGTCCAGTACCCGTCGCCTTCGATGATGTTCTGGTTGGGGATCGAACCCTCGATGACCAGGATGAACGGCTCGAGCCGCCCGGCTGCGGCCGCGCGGAACGGGGCCAGGAAGTCCTCGCCACCCTGGGTCGGGGACAGCAGCTTGTTGTGCAGGTGGACCTTGGGCAGCCCCGGGATGAGCCCCAGCAGGACGTCTTCGAGCGAGGGCTTCTCCGCCGCGGTGATCGAGATGGTGTCGCCGTCACAACTCATGCCCTCGGAGATCCACAGGACGTGGATCTCCTCGAAGCTCGCGGGCCGCTCCGCGCGGCCGGGCTCCCGGCCGTTGCGGGCTTCCCTGCCGAGCTCGTCATCGGGCTCCCTGCCGTGGCGGGGCCGTCGGCTGGATTCGGGTGGGATGGTGCGCGCCCGGATGATCATCTCTTCATGTCCTGCCCACCTCGGTATCAAGGGGTGTCAGTTCGGCCGGGGCGAAGTAGTGGTACCGCCCGTACCACTGGTGCAGGTCCGCACCCGGATCGTCGTCGAGCACCACGGCCACGTGCCGCTCGTCGTCCACATCGAGAAGGACGGCCTCGACGCGGGCGGTCCGGCCCTGGAGGAACATGTCGTGGGCGTCGGTGCCGCCCGTTCTCGGGCGCAGACGCACCCTGCTCCCCCGCGCGACGCGCACCCCGTCCACGACGACCGCGTCGCTGCCGGGCGACAACGCGTCGTCCGCGCCCGGGTCCCACCACCGGGGCGCGCGATCGGGCGGCGCCGGCGCCTCGACACCGTCATCGGGCACCGGGCGCAGCGAGCGCACCGCGCCGTGCAGCCGGGCGAACACCTCGTCGGGCATGACGTCGGCCCGGTCCACGATCGCCTTGGCCCTCGGGTCGGTGGCCCGGGCCTCCCGCTTCTCCTCGTCGGTCAGGGTCATCGTGCGCAGCGTGAGGATCTCGTCGATCTCGCACGCGTCGTGCAGGTCGCCCGGGCTCTCGGGCGCGACCCCCGGGTGGTCGTACATGATGATCGGTGAGGACAGCACGACGTCCCGCCCGCCGTTCTCGCCTGCCAGCACGGGGAAGGTGTGCAGGTTCGTGCACTCCTTCGCGGCCGCGTCCGCCCAGGCCGGCGGATCCAGCAGCGACAGGAAGACCCCGTCCCGCACGCTCAGCACGCAGTGGGTGGCGATCAGGCACCGGCGCAACACCTCGGCGCGCCCCGCGTCGACCGGCTGGTCGACCACGGCGTTCTCGATCTCCACCCGCAACCGCCGCACGGGGAACGGCGCCGGTGCGTCCGCGATCGACAGCCGCAGGCGCACCGCCAGCGGCCATCGGGTGCGCACCACCCGGCCGTCCGCGGCAGGTCCCAACGGCTCGGTGTCCTCGCCACCGGGGACGGTGATCAGCGCGGTGTGCTCCAGCTCGTCCACCTGGACGGCCACGTCGAACTCCCGCGGCACGGCCTCGTCGAACGTCAGATGGCGCTCGCCGTCCACCTCGAACTCGCCCACCTCGGTGAACTCGCCGTCCGCACCGCGTCGTCGCACGGACCGGTGCTGAAGCTGCAGGAACCGCAGCCGCACGCGCAGCCGCGCCGACCCCCCGGCCTCCAGCAGGCACTCGGTCCGCTGCCGCCACGTGTCCACCGAGCCCGCGACGGTCTCCCTGGCCGGGCCGCGCGCCTCGATCCAGTCCCGGGGTGCGAGCACGCCGAACTGCCACCGCACGCGGTTCTTCTCCGACGACGTCCGGTACGGGTAGAGCAGGTAACCCTCGTACAGGACGGCGTCCGCCACCGAACGCGCCGACTCACATCCCGCAGGCCATGCGAGGTCCGCACCCCCGGCTCGACTCGCGGCGTCGGGGTGGTCCGGGTGACCCAGTCCCATCGGCTGCCCGCCGTCCCCAGATGCTGTCACACGCTAGATGGTGTCACACCGTACCGCAGCGATCGCTGTGCGTGGTATCGGTGATCCCCTGACCCACTCAAGCCCCATGTCAGGCGCACAATCAGTCGAATGGGGAGTCCGCCCCGTCACGCAGATGACCGGGCGCAGAATCAGCCCCGCGTCGCGGACGCCACCGGACCGGGCGGGCAGGTCGATGGACCCGGGCAAGAAGGCCGTCGGCCGCTGCCGGGCCATCCGGTGACGCAGCCAGGATCAACGGCAGCGCAGACGACGGACAGGCGAGGTGGGCTCTGATGCAGCCGTCACGAGATCGTCGACCGTCGCCCTCGGGGGGTCCGCTCAGGCGGCGAACCGACCAGGTGGAAGACGTGGCCGCGTGGCTGCTGGCGGCCGTCGCCTTGTTCGTGCTGCTGCTGGCGGTCTGGGGTGGCGCCGGCGTCTATGCCGACGCACTCGACCAGAGCCGGCTCGCGCATGGGCAACGGACGGAGGTCCAGGCTGTGCTGCTGGATGACCCGCCGCCGGGCTACCGCGAGGCCGATTCCGACGGGGTGGAGTGGAGGTCGGTCCGCTTCGCGGACACCTCGGGCAACGAGCGCGTCACCGACGTCCCGGTCACCGGTCGGCTACCCGCCGGCGGCATCGTGGGGCTGTGGGTGGACCGCGACGGTCGGGTCATGCCGGCACCGTTCACGGAGACGGACGCAGTGGTGATCGGCGCCACGGCCGGCATCGGTATCACCGCTCTGGGCGCGGCGGTCCTCACCTCGATGTGGTTCGGTCTGCGGCGGCTGCTCGACGTCCGCAACAGCGTGGCCTGGGATCGCGAGTGGGTCCAGGTCGAACCCGTGTGGAGCGGCCGAGACCACCGGTCGTGAGCGGAGACGGCCTCGCACTGGTCGGTTGACGGGAGAGGACAGCTGCGCTACGCGGAGCTACCGGCCGCGGTTGTCTCCGCAGGGGTCTCCGCCACAGGCACATGGTCGAGGAACTCGATGACCGCCAGCGCGACGACGAGCCCGAGTGCGAGAAGCACGACAGCCATGCCCGTGGGCCGGTCGAGAAGGACGAACACGAGCACGGCGAGCCCGAGTGCGGCTGCTCGCAGCAGCCTGACATGTGCGTGAACCCAGGGTCCTACCGGACCGGCGCCCAGCGCCTCCGCGACGCGCCCCCGCCGCACGCCGGCGACTGCTCGGCCGAGCGCCCCACGCACCTGGACCGCGCCCGCCGCCGGCCCCGCGAGATACGCACCAAGCGCGATGATCAGACCGAGCACCGCGAGGGTTCGCAATGCGGTGCGCAGGAAGCGCACGAGGATGTCGTACGTGGCGGCCGCGGCGGCAGCACCCTGTTCGGGCACACCGCTGACCAGCAGCGCGCGGGCGACCATCAACGCCGCGGCCAGGACGAGCATCCCGGCGACGACGCCCAGCCCGATGCCGAGCAGCGCGCGCCGCCGATGCCGGGCCAGATACACCCCAGCTGCCAGCAAGAGCAGCGTGATCCACGGCAGCCAGGTGGCCACGACGTCGAGCGTCCGGTACGCCGTCTGGGCACGGACCAGCGTGCTGGCCGCGAAGAGGTCGACCGTCGGGTGAACCTCCGGGATTCTGGCGGCCGCGGCGAAGCCGGAGTCGATCAGCTGCTGCTTCGCGGCGTCGATGAACGGAGCGAGGTCGAGGACAACCACTCCATCCTTGATCGAGATTGACGCTGCCTCGCCGGACAGCACCGTGTTCGCCTGGTCATGGGCAACCTGCACGGCGCGGTTCCACGCCGCGGTGAACTGCGGGCTCGCCACCAACTTCCCGACCCGGTCGCGAACGAGTCCGGCGACCCCGTCGGCGAGCGGCCCGGTGAGGTCGTGCAGACGATCCACCAGCTGTGGGCGCAAGCCCTGCGTGGCCAGAGCGTCGACCGTCTCGTTCGCGATCTGCTGCACATCGACGTAGGCGAGAACCTCCCGGGTGATCCGGTCGGCCAGCGCGGACTGAACCGCCGGGTCCGCGATCACGGGACTCACCGTCTCGACGAAGCGGTCGGTGTCGCTGACCTGATTGTGTGTCCACACCGCCAGCACCGAGGCCGGAACACCCACGCAGCCCAGGACCAGGAGGACAGCGGCGGCGAGGGACGCCCACCGAATCCGGCGGCGAGGTACCGAGGGCGCAGCCCGCAGGCCCGCCACCTCCTGGCGCAAGCGCTCGAGCTCAAGCCGCTCGTCCTCGTCGAGCCCTGAGGAACCCGACCCCACCTGCGGACCATCATTCACTGCGGAGGACTGGGACACATTCGCTCCCTCGGCGGACCAAGCGCTCAACGTGTCAGTCGCGGCAGGCAACGGCCTCATCCGGAATGGGTGATCGACGGACGCGCGAACCGGAACACAACGGCACGCCAGCAACCCGGGCGACGACCTACGGGCAACCAGGTCACCGCGGCCGAGATGCGTGCGCCATGCTGTGCCGGCTTCGATGAAGGACGTCGGTCTCGTCGACGTGACCGCCGCTGTGTCGACCGCGACGTTCGGACTGGGTGACCCCGCCGAGTTCCTGTGGCAGTACATCAACCTCACCCCGATGGCCCCGTTCGTCGCCCGCGCACCGGCCGCGGCGCAGGAGGCCCTGCAGTGCCACGTGGTCGAGTCGTGGCAGCAATTCGTCGTCAAGGACACGATGACGATCGATCAGCCCATGGTGATCGCGTCGGGACAGAAGTGACGCCCGACGGCCCTCACAGCCGGGCCGGCGCCGCGTCCAGCGTGGTGGTGCGCAGCGAGGCGGCGTCCTGGCTCGGGGGCGCGCCGAACTGGCGGCGGTACTCGCGGCTGAACTGCGACGCGCTGTCGTAGCCCACCTGGTGACCGACACCGGTGACGTCGGTGGGGCGCGCGGCGAGCAGGAGCCTGGCCTCCTGCAGCCGGATCTGCTTCTGGAACTGGATCGGGCTCATCGCGGTGACGGCCTGGAAGTTGCGGTAGAAGGCGGACACGCTCATGCCGGACAGCTGCGCCACGTCCTCCACCCGGAACGACTGCGCGTAGTGGTCGCGGATCCACCGCACCGCGCGGGCGATGTGGGTGAGGCTGCTGTCGGCGAGCCCGAGCTGCCGGATGATCGCGCCCTGCTCCCCCGTGATGAGCCGCCAGAGGATCTCCCGCGCGACCAGCGGGGCGAGCACCCTGATGTCGCGCGGCCGGTCGAGCAGGCGCAGCAGGCGGACCACCGCGTCGAGCAGGTCGTCGGGCGCGTCGCTGACGGCGAGCCCGGGCGGCGCGCCGGTGCCGGCGGGTGGGACGTCCCCCGGGCCCGCCTGCAGCAGCAGCTCGGCGACGGCGGACGGGTGCAGGATCAGCCCGAAGCCCAGCGCCGGCCGCCCGGGGCCGACGTCAAAGAAGTGACCCGTCACCGGCAGGTCGACCGACGCGACGAGGTACTGCCCCGCGCGGTACTCGTACACGCGGTCGCCCGACGCGAGCCGCTTTCCGCCTTGCGCGACGAGCGCCAGCACCGTGCCGGACATCGACGGCAACGGCGGCGTCGCCTCCTCGACGGCCGCGACGAGGACGCCGTCGATGGCGGTGGTCTGGTCGGGCCGCGCGTGGCGTGCGAGCAGCTCGCGCAGCTCGTCGAGGTGCACCCTCGGAGTGAAGCACTCCCACCTGACTCGCAGCAAGAGGAGGATCAGGCAAGGACCGGAGACCATCGTTCTAACGTTTTCACTGCTCAGAGCGCTTTGATAGGAGGGTCGAGATACCGAGGAGCGCAGAGAAGCTCCACGAACGGACAGGTAGGCAGGCCATGCGAGTCGCAGTCGTCACCGGCGGAAGCTCCGGAATCGGGCAGAGCGCAGCCATCCAGATCGCCCGGCGCGGGACGGGCGTCATCCTCACCTACAGCAACAACCAGCCGGGCGCCCTGGACACGGTGGCGCGCATCGAGGCCGAGGGCGGTACGGCCATCGCGCTGCCGCTGGACGTCGGCAAGACCGACACCTTCCCGGCGTTCCGTGACGCGGTCGTCGCGGCGCTGCGCGACACATGGCAGCGGGACTCGTTCGACGTCCTGGTCAACAACGCGGGCCTCGCCCAGGCGGCGATGTTCGAGGACACCACCGAGGAGATGTTCGACCGCCTGACGAACGTCCTGCTCAAGGGACCGTACTTCCTGACCCAGACCCTGCTGCCGCTGCTGACCGACGGCGGCGCGATCGTCAACGTCACCAGCAACTCCGCGTTGACCGCGGCCACGGAACCCGGCTACTCCGCCTACGGCTCGCTGAAGGGTGGCCTCGCCGTGCTGACCCGCTACATGGCCAAGGAGCTCAGCCCGCGCGGCATCCGGGTCAACGCCGTCGCCCCCGGCTCCACCCGCACCCGACTCTCGGACAACGCCTTCGAGCGCTTCCCCGAGGTGATCCCGGCGCTCGCGGCGAAGACCGCGCTCGGCCGGGTCGGGGAACCCGACGACATCGGCATGGCCATCGCGGGGCTGGTCGGCGACGACGGCCGCTGGATCACCGCCCAGCACATCGAGGTCTCCGGCGGCTACGGCCTGTAGCCAAGAGGGCACCCGTGCGTCCGAGGGCGCGGCGCGCCGGCCCGCGAGGCACCTCCCGTGCGAGGACCGGCGTTGTCGAGCCGTTCGAGAGAACGTACGATCTACACCGTAGCGCTACGACAGCACCCGGTGACAAGGAGACGAGTATGGCCCATGGAACGGTGACCTGGTTCGACCCCCTGGGTGGGGTAGGCGCGATCAGCCTCGACGACGGCGGGCACGATGCCCACGTCCACTTCAGCGACATCGACGGCGGCGGCCGACAGAGCCTGACGGCGGGTGACCGCGTCGCCTTCACCCTGCTCTGCGGAGTAAGCGGCCCGCGAGCCGTCGGCGTGTGGGTGCCGTGACGCCCTCGGCCGCAGCCGTTCAGGTCATGTGACACCACACTGCCGAGGAACCCCCACATGGACCCCGCTGCCCTTCCGGACTTCGTCAAGACCTTCGCCACGCTCGACCGGGCCCGCCTCACGCACATGAACGGCGAGGCACGTCAGCAGCAGTTGGACGCGCGCCAGCTGGTCTGGGAGTACGTCGACGCACTGTGGCAGGACGTCCAGCGCGCCGGCGAGCGCCCGGAGGTCGGGGACAAGTACCTCGCACTGACCGTCGTCCGCTCACTGACCCGCTCACTGCGCACCGTCGCCTTCGACGCCGTCTACAACGCCGAACCGCGCGATCCGGAGCCGGCCGGGTGACTCCCAGCCGTCAATGAGGTTCTCACCCCTTGAGCGCTACAGTGTAGGCGCTACGTCGTAGCGGGCAGGCCCGACGGGGCTGAGACGAACGGGAGCAGCTGATGGACGCCGAGAGCAGGCCGCGGACCACCGACACCGCTCCCGCGCCGGCCGGTGACGCCGCGCCCGGGAGCAGGCGCTCGCGGATCCGGCGGCGCAGCGCCCTCACCCGTGAACAGGTGCTCGACGCCGCGCTGCGGATCGTCGACACCGACGGCGTGGAGGCACTGTCCATGCGCCGGCTCGGCGCCGCGCTCGACCGCGACCCCATGCGCCTGTACCGCTACGCGGCCAGCAAGGACGACCTGCTCGACGGGATCGTGGAACGCGTGCTCGTCCGCCTCCGGGTGCCCGCCGCGACCGACGGCGACTGGGCCGACGTCCTGCGCCGCACCGCACACGCCTTCCGCGAGCTCACCCTCGCCCATCCGCACGTCGTCCCGCTCCTGGTGACCCGGCCGCTGGCCGCCCCGCTGGCCCTGCGCCCGCTGGGCACGCTGAGCCCGCTGGAGGACCTCCTGGAGCTGTTCGCCACGGCCGGCTTCGACGAGCGCGGAGCGCTGCAGGCCTACCGGCTCTACATCGGGTTCCTCTACGGCCACATGCTCAACGAGCTGCAGGAGCGGGTGCTCGACCCCGACGAGACCGACGACCTGCTGCGGCTGGGCCTGCATCGGCTCCCCGCCCGGGAGTTCCCGCGCATCCGCGCCCTGGCCGCCGAGCTCGCCACCTACGACGGCGCCCGAGAACTCGACGAAGGCCTCGACGTCGTCCTTGCCGGCCTGCAGCGCAGCCTCGAGACCCACCGCGCCGGGCGCCCCCGGAACTGAGTCCCGCCCCGGCGATGCGCCTCGCGCCCCGCGCACGTTCGGGCCCTCCGTGCGCGGTCCGCGAGTACCGTCACACGCCATGGTCGAGCAGAATCTCAGCGAGCAGGCCCGCGAGGCAGTACTCCAGGCGATCCTCAAGGCGGCACCGAAACTGAGCAACAGCCCGTCGGGGGTCCGCGACCTTGCCGAGGCGTATGCCCTCCTCGAGCGGAACCTGATCCCCAACGCCGGGGTCGTGCAGCACCGGACCTGACTCGACACCGGTTCGCCGACCCCAGCACCTCGACGGTGTCGACGTCGGCGAACCGAACCGGGCGTCCGTCAGGAGCTCGCGGTCTGGGGCCCGAACACGGCCGCGACCTTGACGACGACGTTCGCAGGGAAGCCGCCCCGCCGGGCGTGCTCGCGGACGGTGTCGGCCTCGTCCGTCTCGTGCACGCAGTAGATCTTGTCGCCGGCCACGTAGCTGTGCTGCCAGGTGTAGGCGACGCCCAGGCCGTCCACGACCTCGTTGGAGGTGCGGGCGATGTCGCGCAGCTGCTCGGGCGTGAGCTGCGAGGCGCCGGGGATGTTGCGCTCGATGAGGAAGGTGGCCATCGTCGTGCTCCGTTCTCTTCGGGTGGTCAGCGGTCTGTGACCAGGGAGAACGGTAGGAGCAGGAACCGCCGGGGCGCGCCGGGAGAACTCCCTATCCGACCCCGGGCGGCGCCCCATTTCGGGCGCGGCCGCCCCGGGCCGGGGATGGAGAGCGGAGCATGACGAGCGAGCCCGACCCGATCGCCGCGGTGTCGGCGGCCATGCGCCGACGACTCGACGAGCTGCCCCGGACGTCCGCGTCGCGCCGGGAGTTCCTGCAGACCTATCAGCGGACCACCGACGCCGTCGGCGCGGCGGTCCGCGACGGGACGTTCGACGACCCGGAGTGGGTGCAGCGGTGGGACGTCGCCTTCGCCGGTCTCTACCTCGCCGCGCTGGACGCCGACCTGTCCGGGAGCGGCGGTGTGCCCCGACCGTGGCGCCTCGCGTTCGACGCCCCCGCAGCGCTGCCCCCGCTGCGGCACGTGCTGCTCGGGATCAACGCCCACGTCAACTACGACCTGCCGCAGGCGCTGCTGATGGTCATTCCGGACGGGGAGTTCGCCGACCCGGTGCTGCTGGCCCGCCGGCGGGGTGACCACGAGCGGATCGACGACGTCCTCGCCCGGCAGGTGCGGGCCGAGGACGGCGAGCTGGCGCGGCGGTCGGCGCGCACCCTTCTGGACCGCGTACTCACCCCGCTCAACCGATGGGCGTCCCGGCGGTGGCTCCGCGAGGCGCGGCAGAAGGTGTGGCACAACGCGGTCGAGCTGCAGCGCGCCCGGATCACCGGGCCGGAGGTGTACGCCGCGCGGCTGGCGGCACTGGAGGAGCTCAGCGCGGCGCGGATCGCCGATCTGCGCGCGCCCGGCCAGGTGCTCCTGCGGTTGGCCGTGCGCGGGTTCGGTGTCGTCCTGCCCCCGGGGCGTCGGACGAGGGACTACACGACCCGCAGCTCCGGCGGCCGCCGCCGGTCGTCCGGGCCGTCGTCCCGGTAGCCGCCGTCGTCGCCGTCGGCGCACCCGAACCACGGGCCGGTCACGACGACGTCCACCCAACCCGGCGCACGCTCGGTGACGCGGAGCCCGCAAACGCCCAGTGCGAGGGCCAGCCGCGACGCCACGCCCCTGATGTCCGAGGCCCGCTGCCCCGGCCGCAGCTGGACGGTGAACGACACGGGTGGCCCGAAGTCGGCGCGGGCGACGCGCGGCACCGACACCGTGACCCCGCTCGGCATGTAGACCATCAGACCCAGCCCGACGTGCCGGCAGGCCTCCTGCCACTCCTGGCGCAGCGCGGCGAGGCGCTCGGCCTCGATCCGCGCAAGCGCGTACCGCTTCCTGCTGCCGGGGCCGACCTGGTGCCAGAAGCGGGCCAGCCCGCTCCGCTCCGGACCGGTTTCCGGAATGACCGGGTGAGGCGTGACAGAGGTGAACATGCGACCCTCCTCGAAGCGATCGTGTCGGCTGTTCGTGCTGGTCCACACGCTGCTCCGGAACCAGACCCGCGACGATGAGGCCCACACCCGGAGCAGGCCGGACACACCCCCGTCACGAAGTGGGGTAAACCCCCGGGAACCTCGACCGGTGCCCTTTCGGGCAGCCGTGAGTGCCCGAACAGTTGCTTAAGTGGTGGTATCCCGGGACCGGCCTGCTCGGCGAGCCTCGTTCCATGGGCGGCGCGCGAAAAACGCCGGATTCCGCTGCAGCGCAGCGCGACACCGCCTCTGCCGAGGCGGCCCGGAAGACCGGGAACGGTCGCGGATCCCACGTTCCGCGCAATCTGCTGGCGTTGCAGCGCAGCGCAGGCAACGCCGCGGTGAACGCGCTACTCGCGGGGCGGATGCGCTCGCCCGGCGAGGCGGCCGCGACGGACATCGACGCGGCGCTGCGCGAGGTGCGGCAGGGCGACCCGGTGGTCGACACCGTCGAGAAGGGCCTGAAGGCCGCCAAGGCCGCGGGCGTGCCGGTCGACCTCGAGGGCACCAAGCCGCCCGCGTCCGCACTCGCGGTGACGCGGACGGGGTTCGGGCCCGAGGTCGTGCCGGCGAAGAAGCCCGTGCCGCCGCCGAAACCGGTGCCGAAGATCAGCCCCCTGGGAAAGGCGGGCGCAAAGCCCGCGAAGGGCGCCGGCGGTTCGGGACCTGCCGGGCCGGCGCGCGGTGGCGTCCCGACCGCAATGCCTGCGTCACCCGCCGACGGTGCCACCGCCACGTCCGCCGGGGCGCCGGGCGCGCACACCTCGGATCAGCTGCTGGCCCCGCCGGTGCCGCCGCCCGGCATCCGTCCCGCAGTCGACCCGTCCTTCCGGCAGGTCACGTCGAGCGTCAAGGGAGTCGCTGCGGCGAAGAAGGCCCACCCGCCCGCGTCGGTCAAGGCGAAGGAGGCCCAGGACGCGGCGTTGCCCCCGGCCGACGACCTGGCCGGTCAGGCCAAGGCGACCAAGGTCGACACGATGGACGCCCAGCAGGCGGGGACGTTCGACAAGAAGGCGTTCATCGCCGCGGTGAAGACCGCGATCGAGGCGAAGTCCCCGAAAACGCTCAAGGAGGCCGACGACTACAAGAAGTCCGGGAGGGCCGGGGAGGTCAAGGGCGAGGTCAAGGGGCTGGTCACCAGCGGGACGCAAGGCCAGGCCCGCGACATCGACACGGCGACGGACGCACCGCCGGACCAGTCGAAAGCGGTCGCCAAGCCGGTCACCCCGATGGCGCCCGAGGAGGCGGGCCCACCCCCGTCGGTCGCGGCCGCGGGCGCGGCGCCCAAACCAGCGCCGGCCGAGCAGCTCAACCTCGCCGCCGGGCCCCACGAGGCCGACCAGGAAATGGCGCAGGGCGAGGTCAGCGAGCAGCAGCTCGCGGAGTCCAACGAGCCGCAGTTCCAGCAGGCGCTCACCGACAAGCAGGCCGCCGCCGCGCACGCGCAGACCGCGCCCACCGAGTTCCGGCAGCAGGAGCAGGCGGTCATCACCCAGCACAAGGCCGACGCCACGGCACAGGTCACCGCCGGGGTCGCCGGCGTGCAGTCGAGCAAGGGCACGGCGCTGGCTGCGCTGGTCGCCGCGAAGGGCAAGACGAAGACCAAGGACGAGGCGAAACGGGCCGAGGTCACCACGAAGATCCAGGGGATCTTCACCGCGACCGAGGCGGACGTGAAGAAGCTCCTCGACGGCCTCGACCCCAAGGTCGACGCGGCGTTCACCGACGGCGAGGGGAAGGCGCGCCGGGCGTTCGAGGCGTTCGTCGACGCCAAGATGACGGCCTACAAGAAGGACCGCTACGGCGGCTGGCTGGGCGGGCTGCGCTGGGCCAAGGACAAGCTGCTCGGGATGCCCGAGAAGGTCAACGAGTTCTACGCGGCCGGCCGCGAGCTCTACCTCAAGCAGATGGACGGGGTCATCAGCGGCGTCGCCGACCTGGTCGCCACCGACCTGACCGCCGCCAAGAAACGCATCGCTACCGGGCGGACCGAGATCGCCACCTACGTCAAGAGCCTGCCCGCCGGCCTGCAGAAGGTGGGCTCGGAGGCGTCGAAGGAGATCGGCGACCGGTTCACCCAGCTGGAGAGCGACGTCGACGCCAAGCAGGAGGCGGTGGTCGACACGCTGGCGACGAAGTACGTCGAGGCGCGAAAGGGCCTCGACGAGCGGATCGAGGCCCTGCAGGCGGAGAACAAGGGCCTGGTCGACAAGGCCATCGGGGCGATCAAGGCCGTCATCAACACCATCCGCGAGCTCGTCTCGATGCTCACCGGCGTGCTCGCCCGCGCGGCGGGGGTCATCGGCGACATCGTCAAGGCACCGATCAAGTTCCTCGGCAACCTGATCGCCGGGGTGAAGGGCGGCATCCTCAAGTTCAAGGACAACATCCTCGACCACCTGCGCAAGGGCCTGATGAGCTGGCTGTTCGGCGCGCTGGCCGAGGCCGGGGTCGAACTGCCCGACAAGTTCGACCTGATGGGCATCGTCAAGCTGCTCGCGTCGATCTTCGGGTTGACCTGGACGAACATCCGCAACCGGCTCGTCCGGCAGATCGGCGAGAAGGCCATGGCCGCCGCCGAGAAGGGCGTGGAGATCTTCTCGGTGCTCCGCACCCAGGGCGTCGCCGGGCTGTGGCAGATGCTGCTGGAGAAGCTCGGCGACATCAAGGAGATGATCCTCGAGCAGGTCAAGGACTTCGTCATCACGAAGATCATCACCGCCGGGATCACCTGGCTGATCGGCCTGCTCAACCCGGCGGCGGCCTTCATCAAGGCCTGCAAGATGATCTACGACATCGTGATGTTCTTCGTCGACAACGGCAGCCGGATCCTCAAGTTCGTCAACACCGTCATCGACTCGGTCGCCGACATCGTCAAGGGCAACGTCTCCGGCGTCGTCAACAAGATCAACGACGTGCTCGGCCAGATGGTGCCGATCATCATCGGGTTCCTGGCGAGCCTGGTCGGGCTCGGCGGGATCGGCCAGAAGATCCGCGCGATCGTCGAGACCCTGCAGAAGCCGATCACCAAGGCGCTGGACTTCGTCATCAAGACCGGGCTGAAGCTCGCCGGGCCGATCATCCGTGGGATCAAGGGGATCAGCGGAAAGGTCAAGGCCAAGGTCGCCGCGGGTAAGGCGTGGGTGAAGGGAAAGCTGCAGGGCGGCGACGACTCGCCGGAGGGCAAGCAGAAGCGGCTCGACAAGGGCATGGCTGCCGCCCTCGCCGCGGTGAACCGGTTCGCCGGTCGAACTGTGGGCGAGAAGCTGCTGAAGCCGCTGCTCGCGGTCGTCCGCGTGAAGTACGGCCTGACCTCCCTCACCGTTGTCGACGAAGGCGGCCGTTGGACCGTGGTCGGCGTGGTCAACCCGGGCCGGAGGTCGGCCAGCAGTGCGGGATCCACGGCCGGCCTCGATGCGCTACGGAAGGCCCAGCAGTCGTGCCGGAACAGGATCAAGAAAGACCTCA
This sequence comes from uncultured Actinomycetota bacterium, assembly GCA_963780835.1. Classification (GTDB taxonomy): domain Bacteria; phylum Actinomycetota; class Actinomycetes; order Mycobacteriales; family Pseudonocardiaceae; genus Pseudonocardia. Next base: position 35,075 of record CAWADQ010000020.1, read on the forward strand.
AGGCTGCCTGGAACAACAACAGCGTCAAGACGAGGCTGTCCGCCGACCCCGCCTTGCGGAAGACGCTCGGGAACGAGTTCGACCGGCTGACGACGGCGATGGGCGGCAAGACCGAGCAGGCCTATGACGATCTGATCGCGGGCCGGCCGTCGAAGGCGAGCGTGCCCAAGCTGGTCGACGTGTATCGCCTGCACCGTGATGCGGCTGACCTTCTGATCCAACGGTTGGACGACCTGACCAAGTCCCCAGCGCAGCTCGCGGACGAGGCCACCAAGGCGCGAACCGAGCTGACGGACTCCCGGGCCGCGGCCGTCGCCATCCTGGCCAAGGCTCCCGTGGCGCAGGTGCTCGCGCTGGCCAGCTTCAGCGACCTGAAGGGCCGGTTGACAACCCGCCAGAAGCACGTCGATACGGCCGTTGCCGCGGTCGCCAGCCGGTCGCTCGACCAACTCCGCCAGGACGTCGCGACAGCCAAGAAGTTCCTCGCCGACGCGAGGACGGCCGAGGGGCTGACCGATGTCGCGGACGCCATCAAGCCCTCGATCGCCTCGATCGACGACATCTGCAGGAACACCACGAAGGAGGGTAAGGACGGCGCGGACGTCGGCGACGGCAGCAGCGAGGCGGCGGCCATGGAGGAGGTACGCACGGGGAAGTCGGTGAAGGGGCGCGCCCACGGGCCGAAGTGCGCGATGGAGGCGCGCGGACTTCGCAAGGAGATCGCCAAGCTGACCGACCTGCAGAAACAGACGACCGACCCGGGGATCGTGAAGCAGATCACCGACGCCATCACCAAGGCCACGAACCGCGCCAACGCCCTGGAGAGCGGAGCCGAGGCGTGGCAGAAGCGGGTCGCGACGGACCCGAAAGGAAAGATCTGGAATCTCAACGGGGAGTCGAAGGTCGAGCCGGGATTCGGCAAGGGCATCTGACCGGACAGCAGAGAGGGTCTTCCATGACCGACGAGCCGGACCCCCGCCGGGCTGCGGCCGAGTTGAGCACGTCGTCCGCCGACACCGTCGCGGCAGCGCTCGCCGAGCTCGAGCGTGCGATCACGTACCGGCCGGTCGTACCGGTGGCGATGCCCGACGCCGGTGTGCTCGACGTCTTCGGTCACTCTCCGCCGGAGGAGGTCGTCGCCGCGCTGGTCGAGGTGATCCTGCGTTACCCGCTGTTCGACCCCCTGGTGGACAGCACGGACCGGCTCGCGGAGGCCCTCGACGTCGCGCTCGCGTTCGGGCCGGGCCAGCCGGCCTACGACGTAGCCAGGTTCGTGCGGGCTGATGATGATTCGTCGGGCGCCGTCGACGAGCTGATGGGCCTTCTCCTGGACGCCGACGTGGAGGACGCCCACGGCCTCGACGCGATGGGGCAGATCCTGGACCTCCTGCTGGATGCGCGACACACGCACGATGCCGTCGTTCGCGGACTCGAACAATGGGCGTTCCGGGGACGGTACCCGGACGTGATCGACGATCTGGGCACGTCCCTGAGGGACAGCGACCGGGAACGGATCCGCCGCAGGGTCGAATGAGCGGCAGCTGGGCTCGTGCCGTTCGCTTGGCAGATCTCGGCGGACCGAGACCCGGGAGGGTCGTCGACGGCGCCGCCGGAGGACGGGCCCGTCCATGACACGGACGGTATGGACCGACTACGCGGCGCCCGGGGCCATCGGACCCAGGCCACGCGAACGCTCGGCCCGGGCGCGGGAATGCGGCGTCGGCACACCACCTTGCACCTGAACGTGAGCCCGTCCTCCCGCAGCGGGGTCGGCCTGCGCTCCGAGCGCGGACCCGTCCTGCTCGCCCTCATGGTGTCCACCGGCCTCATCGCCATCGACGCGACGATCCTGGCGACCGCGGTGCCGTCGATCGTCCGCGACGTCGGCGGGTTCGCGCAGTTCCCGTGGCTGTTCTCGGTGTACCTGCTGGCCCAGGCCGTGTCGGTGTCGGTGTACGCCAAGCTCGCGGACACCGTCGGGCGTAAGCCGATCATCCTGCTCGGGATCGGTCTGTTCCTCGTGGGCAGCGTGCTGTGCGGGGTGGCGTGGAGCATGCCGGCCCTCATCGCCTTCCGCGCCGTGCAGGGCCTCGGTGCCGGCGCGGTCGCCCCGATCGCGATCACGATCGCCGGCGACATCTACACCGTGGCGGAGCGCGCCACCGCCCAGGGCTACATCGCCAGCGTCTGGGCGATGTCGTCGGTGATCGGCCCCACCCTCGGTGGCGTGTTCGCCCAGCTCGGCCTCTGGCGGTGGATCTTCCTGGTCAACGTGCCGCTCTGCCTGCTCGCCGGAGGCCTGATCATGCGGAACTTCCACGAGACCGTGGAACGCCGCGAGCACCACGTCGACTACCTGGGCGCCGTCATGCTGACCAGCGGCATGACCCTGGCCATCCTCGGCGTGCTGGAGGGCGGCCAGGCCTGGGCGTGGAGCTCCCCGACCAGCATCGCCGTGTTCGCCGCCGGTGCCGCGCTGCTCGGCGCGTTCGTTCTCGTCGAGCGGCGCGCAGCCGAGCCGATCCTGCCGCCCTGGGTGTTGCGCAGGCGCCTGCTCGCGACGACGACCGCGCTCGCCCTCGGCGTGGGCGTGATCCTCATCGGGCTGACCTCGTACGTCCCCACCTACCTGCAGGGCGCGCTCGGCGTGCCGCCGGTCGTCGCGGGTCTTGCCCTCGCCGCGCTGACGATCGGCTGGCCGATCGCCGCGACGCTGTCCGGGCGGCTGTTCTACATGCGGTTCGGGTTCCGCCCGACCGTCCTCATCGGGCTGGGGCTCGCGGTCCTGGGCACCGGGTCGCTCGCGCTGCTCGCGCACCGGCCGTCGGTGGCTCGTGGTCGCGGTGACATGCTTCGTCACCGGCCTGGGGATGGGCCTCGTCGCCTCCCCCTCGCTGATCGCCGCCCAGGCCAGCGTCGCGTGGCACGAGCGCGGGGTGGCCACGGGGGCGAACATGTTCGCCCGTTCCATCGGCAGCGCGGTCGGTGCCGCCGTCCTCGGTGCCGTCGCGAACGGGGTCATCGCGGCGTCCGGACGCGCCGCGACCGACCCGGTCGCCGCGACGGACGCCGGTGCGGCGGTGTTCCTCGCCGTTCTCGTGGCCGCCGTCCTCACCGTCGTGGCCGGGCTGCTCATGCCGAAGGTGGACGCCGCGGTGGGGCAGGAACCGGAGGAATCCGCCGCGGCCGAGCCGCTGACGCACGGCTGACCGGGCGTCACACCCTGGCTCGCACTGTCACAGCTGCTGCACCAGGTGTGACAGCTGCACCAGGAGTGTGATGGCCGCACGGGGGGTGTGACGGCCACCGAACTCGCTCCCTTCCGCATCTGCACGCAGCGGCTACCGGTCGATGCGGTACTGCGCGGTAACACCATCGCGTGTTGATCCGAACACGCACAGTGCAACCATTGGTGTATCGGGCGCTGCACACATCCGCTCCTCCCCATGACGGACCCTCGGCTGTCAGCGCAGAAGGGGTGACTGTGGGCTATCGGTTGGGCGTCGATCTCGGGACGACCTACACAGCCGCGGCGGTGAACGTCGACGGCCGCGTGGAGATGCTCGGGCTCGGCATCCGGGCCATGCAGGTGCCGTCCGTCGTGTTCATCCGCGACGAGGGCGAGGTCGTCGTCGGGGAGGCCGCCGAGCAGCAAGGCGCCGCCGACCCGTCCCGGCTGGTCCGGGAGTTCAAGCGTCGCATCGGGGATGCGGTGCCGTTGATCATCGGTGGGTCCCCCTATTCGGCCCAGGGCCTGACGGCGCGCTTGCTGGCCTGGGTGGTCGGGATCGCCACCGAGCGGCAGGGTGGCCCACCGGAGCACGTCTGCGTGACGCATCCCGCGAACTGGGGGCCGTTCAAGCGCGACCTGCTCGGTCAAGCGATCGAGATGGCGGGCCTGCGGGGCGTCGAGACCAGCACCCGTACGGAACCGGAGGCGGCGGCGATCGCGTACGCCTCGCGGGACCGGGTGGCCGAAGGGGACCGGGTCGCGGTGTACGACCTGGGTGGCGGCACGTTCGACGCGGCGGTGCTCGTCGCGCGAAGGGGCGGGCTTCCGGCTCGCGGGTCCGCCGGAGGGCGTCGAGCACCTGGGCGGGATCGACTTCGACGAGGCGGTGTTCCGGCACGTGCTGACGGCGCTGGGCGACGACGTCGCCGCGCTGGACGACACCGACCCCGCCACGGCGACGGCGCTGGCTCGGCTGCGCCGCGACTGCGTCGAAGCCAAGGAGGTGCTGTCGTTCAGCGTCGACACCGTGGTGCCCGTCGCCCTGCCCGGGATCACGCGGTCGGTCCGGCTGATCCGCGGCGAGCTCGACGACATGCTGCGCCCGGCGATCGGCGAAACGGTTGCGGCGACCCGCCGGGTGCTCGATGCGGCGGGGGTCGAGCCGGGCGACCTGGCGGCGATCCTGCTGGTCGGGGGCTCGTCGCGGATCCCGCTGGTGAGCGAGATGCTGTCGGCGGAGTTCGGGCGGCCGCTGGCGCTGGACAACCACCCGAAGCACGACGTCGCGCTGGGTGCGGCGATCCGGGACACCCCCGCCGCGCAGCCGGCCGTACCGGCCGCCGCCGAGGCGAACTCACCAGTGGCGGCTGACGTCCCGGCAGGAGCCGCGGGCACCCACCTGGCCGCGCCGGCCGGAACGACGCCCGGCAGGCAGAGCCGGAACAGGCCGCCGTCGGCTCGGCGGCAAGCAACGCCGGCGAACCCGACGCCCCGGCCGGGCCGTCGCCGGACTGGCGCCCGCCCGCGGTCGTCGGCCCGATGCACGCCGAGCAGGAAGGCGGTGGACCGACCTCCGCTGCGGCGACGCGGCGTCGACGACTCGTACGGACACCGTCGGTGCTCATCGTCACCCTGCTCATGATCGTCTCAGCGGGCGCGGTCATCGTCACCTCGCTGTCGGGCGAGACCGTGCACCGCGAGGCGGTCGCGGCGACCGGCGCCCTTCCGCCGTTCGTCCCGGCGAACGGCAACCCGGGCGTGCCGCTGGTGTCCGGATCCGCCGTGGAGAACACCGCCGCCGTCACCGGCGACACTCCCGGCCTGTACGGCGGCACCCGCAGCGACACGTGCAACGCCGCGGGGATCCGGACCTACCTGGAGGCGAACCCGGCGAAGGCGCAGGCGTGGGCGACTGCCATGGAGGTGCCGCTCGCGCAGGTCAGCCCCTTCCTCGCGGCACTGACGCCGGTGACGCTCCGGACCGACACCGCCGTCACGAACCACGGATTCAAGGACGGCGTCGCGACGCCGTTCCAGTCGGTGCTCCAGGCCGGCACGGCGGTGCTCGTCGACCCCCAAGGCCTGCCGCGCGTCCGCTGCTACTGCGGGAACCCGCTCGGTGAACCGGACCGGCAGACGTCTGCCCGCTACACGGGCGCGGCGTGGAACGGCTTCTCGGCCGACGCGGTCACGGTGATCGCCAAGGCGCCGGCGCAGGTCAGCGAGTTCGTCGTCGTCGAGCCCGACACGAACGAAGTCGTCAAGCGGCCGCGGGGCACCAGCGGGGACAAGGATCGCGCCGCCGATCCGGAGACCGCGAAGAAGGTCAAGAAATCACTGCGACACGGCGGCGCAGGTGGACCGGCGAGCGATCCGGCCACGCACGAGCCGGCGGGGGACAACGCGGTCCAGCCGATCCCGGACCAGGGCGCCGACCACCCCGGCGGCACGGGCCAGAACGCCGTGAGTGCACCGGACGTCGGCGGTGCCACCGGTGGGCCGGCCACCGGCCAGGCCCCCGGGACCGGCGACAACCCTGCGCTCAACTCCGTCACCGGGCCGGGCACCGAAGCACACACCGGAACCGAGCCCGGCACCGAACCGACCGAAGACCGGCACCGAACCGAAGACCGGCACCGAACCGAAGACCGGCACCGGCACGGACACCGGGACCGGGCCGAAGGTCGACCCGAACCCGGGCGTCGGGACCAAGCCCGGCGCAGGCGCGGACCTGAACGGTGGAACGCAGCCGACCGGGACGGGGTGAGGCCGGGCCGGGCGTCACGCCGGGAACGAGCATGGCCCGGTTCGTCAGCCCTTCTTCCCGCTGCACGACTGCGCAGCGCTCACGATCATCTCGGTGCACGCCTCGATCGGCACGCGGGTGCTGTCGATGACGAGGTCGTAGTGCCGCGGGCTCGCGGCGTCCGCGCCGTAGAAGTGCCGGACGTAGGCGGTGCGCGCCCTGTCGTTGCGGTCCATGGCCTCCCGCGCGTCGCGCTCGCTCATCCCCTGCAGGGCCATGGCCTGCCGCACGCGGCGGTCCGGGTCGCCGTCGAGCCGGACGTGGAAGGCGCCGGGGTGGTCGCGCAGCACGATCGCGGCCGCCCGGCCCAGGATGACCCCGCCCTCCCCGCCGACGGCCTTGCGGATCACCCCCTCCGTGCAGCGGAGGACCGCGGCGTCCGACAGCAGCACCGTCCGCGGGTGGTCCGGCCCGATCATCCACTCGGCCGACAGCGGCGCCGTCGCCGTCAGCAGCCGCGACAACCATCCCCCGACCTGCTCGTCGCGGGACAGCGCGTCGTCGAGGGTGATGCCCAGGTCGTCCGCCACGGCCGCCGGAATCGCCCGATCCACGAACGGCACGCCGAGCCGCTCGGCGACCGCGGGGCCGACGAGCGCACCCCCGGCCCCGTAGGTGGCGGAGATCGTCACGACATGCATACGCCGCTCCCGAGGACCCGTGCTCGCGCCGTCGTCAGAGAGGACATTTCCAAACCCGGGCCGCGTGACGGCACGCCCTACGGGTTTCGAAATGCCCTCTCAGGTTAGGCCAGGCTGATCGCGTCGACCATCGTCCGATGTGGGGAGTGATCCACTCGGACGGCGACGTACGCCGACGTGTTCACCTCGCCGTAACCGCTGGCGCCCGTCCCCTGTCCTACAGTCCGGCCATACGCGACGAAGTTGATCCCTTCATCGGTACCGCCGCGACCTGCCTCCCTCCCCCCAGCGGGCTGGCGGCGACGTGGTGGTGGCCCAAGCCGCAGGTCGGCAACACCCACCCGGGCGCGACGTCACCGCTCGGCATGGTGTCCGCCTGCGCGTTCTCGGGCGCGTACCCGACCGGCTACGGCCGGTACGGCAAGAACACCGAGGGCGTGCCCGACGAGATGTTCGAGGTGGCGCAGGCGTCGGGGTTCACGCACTTCCAGCAGTCGGGCACCGGCGCGATCCGCAAGTACTACAACTACGTGCGGGTGACGCCGATGGTGGGGCCGCTGGACGACCTCGGCCAGTCGTGGACGCTGAACGACGAGACGGCCTCGCCCGGGTACTACGCGGCGACCCTGGACACCGGGGTGCACTGCGAGATCACCGTCGGCGAGAAGGTGGCCGTCCATCGGTACACGTTCCCGGAGACCCGCAGTGCCCGGGTCGTGCTCGACCTGTCGTGCGGCGGGCTCGCCATCGAGTACGGCCAGACGGTGCCGCTGCGCGCCCACGTCGAGAGCATGGGGTACGGCCGCGCGCAGGGCACCATCGTGATGGAGGGCGTGCCGCTGTCGGTGTACCTCGAGGTGCACAGCCCGAACTGGCGGCAGATGCTCTGGTACGACCGCCGCCTGATCGAGGGCGGCACCCGGCTCGACTTCGACAGCATCCGCCAGACCACCCTGCGTCCCTTCGGCCTGCTCTTCATGGGCCCCGGACGAGCCGGGCAACCCATCGAGGTACGCATGGGTTTCTCGCTACGCGGCTGCGAGCAGGCGCGCGAGAACCTGTGGCGCGAGTGCGGCGATCCGTTGCCGGTCTTCGACCTCGTCAGGGCGCGGACCGAGGCCCGCTGGGACGACCATCTCGACCGGGTCCGGGTGGAGGGCGGCACGCCCGCCCGGCGACAGGTCATGTCGACCGCGCTCTACCACTCGCTGATCAAACCGTGCTTCGGGGACGACGAGAGCCCGTTCTGGCCGTCGGCCGGGCCGTTCGCGTTCGACGTCTGCACGATGTGGGACATCTACAAGACCCAGATCCCGCTGCTGATGGCGATCACGCCGAACCGGGCCGCGGACCTGCTGGAGTCGCTGATCCGGGTCTGTGAGGAGGAGGGCAACTTCCCGATCGGCTACCGGATGGCCCGCGGTGCGGACCGCTTCTTCCGGCAGGCGAGCGCGCTCGCCCACACCGCGCTCGCCGACGCGCACTCCCTCGCCCTCGGCGGCCTCGACTGGACCTGGGCGCTGGTCCACATGGAGGCGGACCTGCGGCGCCTGTACGGCGAAGACTTCTTCGAGCACGGCGTCGTGCACCCGATCACGCACACGCTCGACCTTGCCTACGCCTACCACTGCACGGCCAAGGTCGCGCGGGCGCTGGGTGACAAGCGCCTGGCCGACGACCTGGAGGCGCGCAGCCGGCTCTGGGTCAACGCCTTCGACCCGACCACCGGGCTGCTGCGCGACTCCGAGTTCTACGAGGGCGGCAAGTGGAACTACTCGTTCCGGCTGCTGCACGACATGCGTGCGCGGATCGCCCTCGCGGGCGGCGACGCCGCGTTCGTCGCGACGCTCGACGAGTTCTTCGGCTTCGGCGCCGGCGCGGTGACCCAGCCCGGGCGCCGCCCCCTTCCCACGGAGATGGCCGCGGGCTACGGGCTCCACCGGTTCGAGGGGCTGAACAACGAGCCGGACATGGAGGCGCCGTGGGCCTACCACTACGCCGGCCGTCCGGACCGGACCGCCGACGTCGTCCACGCGGCGCTGACCTGGCAGTTCGGCACGGGAGCCGGGGGGCTGCCGGGCAACGACGACTCGGGCGGGCTCAGCTCCTGGTACGTCTGGGCGTCGCTCGGGCTGTTCCCGATCGCCGGGCAGAGCATGTTCCTCGTCAACGCCCCCGCCTTCGCCCGCTCCGCACTGCGGGTGGACGGCGGGGAGTTCGTGGTCGAGACCACCGGGCACCGTGAGACCCCGGTCGGTGCCGACGGGATCGAGGAGACACCTCCCGTTCACTATGTGCAGGCCGCGACGTTGAACGGCCGTCCACTAGAGACTACTTACATCCGCGCCGCGGATGTGCACAATGGTGGGGTCCTGCACCTTGAGCTGGGCCCGGAGCCGTCGCCCTGGGGGCGTTCGGCCCGCCCGCCGTCCCTGTCCGACGCTCGCCCGGGAGGTGCGACATGAGGTACGCGCAACGCAGGCTCGTCATTGTCGTCCGGGCGGACCCGGTGATCTGCGGCCACTCCGGCGAGGCCCGCAACCTCGCCGAGGTCGCGCTGACGAGGGGCTTCGACGACGTCCGGCTCCTGACGTGGCCGATCGCCACGCTGCAGGCCACCGGGCTGCCGCTCAAGCCGCTCGACCGCTTGCAGCCCTACAGCCCGGGGATCACCGTCGAGCGCCCCGAGCCCGTGGGCGACTACCGGGTGCCCGACGGCCGCCACCTCGCCGGGCTCACCGGGCGGCTGGTCGAGCTGCTGGCCGAGCCGGTGCAGACCACCTGCCTGGCCATGTACCTGGTGCCGCACGCCAACGTCGTCATCGACGCCGTGAACTCCGCCCGCGCCGCCGGCTTCGACCCGGACGTCCACACCATCGCCAAGGCCGTGGGGTCGGACATCACGAACGTCGTGCAGAACTGCCTGCGCGAGGGTCGGTTCGGCGCGGCGGCGTTCCTGCTGACCACGTTCCTCGCGCACGACGAGGTCGTGGCCGTCTCCGACTACACCCGGGACGAGATCGTCCTCGCGGCCGAGGCCGTCGACCTCCACTGCGGCACCCGGTTCGCGGCGGAGTGCCGCAGGCGGGTGACCGTCAGCTACCCGCCGATCGACACCTCGGCCTACGTCGACGTCGACATCTCGGCGGTGGACGCCGCACTCGCCCGGCGCGGGCTGGAGCGCGACGGCTACATCCTGTTCCTGTCGCGGGTGACCCGGGCCAAGGGCGTCCACGACCTCATCGAGGCCTACGCCACGTCCCGGGCGCGCGACCGGGTCAAGCTCGTGATCGCGGGCACCGGCACGGCGCTGTCGGAGGTCCGCGCGCTGGCGGCGGGGGACGACCGCGTCGTCTTCCTCACCGACGTCGACGACGACGAGAAGCCGCTGCTCATGCGCGGCTGCGCGACCTACGCCCTGCCCACGAAGCCGGAGTCCGACTTCGTCGAGACGTTCGGGATCGCGCTGGCCGAGAAGCTGCTGACGGGCGGCGGCCCGGTGATCACCACGCTGACCGGCGGGACGGGCGAGGCGGTGGGCGACACGGCCGTGATCGTCGAGGCCGGCGACGTGGCGGCCCTGCGGGACGCCCTGGACCGGGTCGTGCTGGAGATGTCCGATCACGACAAGCGCGCCCTCGAGTGGCGCGGGCGCGAGCACGCGCTGGCGTTCGACCGGGCGCGGGTGTTCGACGACCTGTTCGCACCGAGCATGGAGTCGCACACCGCGACGGTGACGCCGCTGCGGCTCGCCGAGGAGAGCGTCTGACCGATCGCTGACACGGAGCCACCGTCGGTCGGGCCGGGCCCGTCCGGACCGAGCGCGGTGGTTCGGACTACCCTGCCGCGCATGTCGAAGCGCTCTCGGCGCTCCCGCCCGACCCGGCCGAAGCAGCGGACGGCGAAACGGCGCAGCCCACAGCGGCGCAGGGAACCCGACCTCGTCGAGCGGATCGCCGATGCGCTCGACGGGGACGACCCGCTCGAGCTGCTCGAGCTCGCCAGCACGTTGCTCGACGTGGTCGACCGCCGATCCGACCATCCGTTCCGCCCCGATCCCGACCGGCCCACGCGGGAGCAGCTCCTCGAGTCGCTCTTCGCCGCGCCGCTGTCGGAGACGAGCGCGCTGCTCACGGCCGTGGCAGCGCTGTCGGGCGACGACGTGCTGCGGCGGCGGGTGTCGCGCGAGATCGCGGACCGAGCCCACGCGCTCCCGGAGTGGCTCGCGGACGTGTCGAAGGCGGTCGCCGAGCCCGAGGCGGTCGAGGTGACCCATGCGCTCGGCGACGGCGACGACGTCCTCGTGTCGGTCGTGCTGCCCGGCGGGCACCCCCTCACCGCGGTGGTCTTCATCGAGCACAACTCGGGCTCGATCGTGAAGGACGCCTTCGTCGTGCCCGGCCCGCTCGACGAGATCGTGGCCACCGTCCGCACTGCCCGCGGGAGCGATTCCGACCTGGCCGACCGGCCGCTCTCCCCGGCCGACGCGAAGGTGCGGATCACCGAGGCCGTCAAGTGGGGCGCGCGGACCTTCCCGCCGGCGGAGACCGAGACGTGGCCGGCGTGCCGCCCGCTCGTCGAGTGGATGACCTCGCTGCTGCCGGACGGCGGGACGGGCTACGAGCGCCCGGAGTGGCCCGACGACGCGGTCGACGACCTCGCGCGGCGGTTCCGCGCGTCCCCGTTCGCCGAGGGCGTCGACGACCCGGACGACCTGCTGTCGTCGCTGCTCTGGTTCGGCACCGACTACGGCCCGGGCGACCCGATGCGCTGGAGCCCGACGGCCGTGGAGATCCTTCTGGTCGACTGGATCCCGCGCAAGATCGTCGCGGACGTCGAGCACCTGACCCGCGCGCCGGACCTGCTGCGGGCGTTCATCCGGTTCTGCCACCACGAGCGCGGCATCCGACCCGGGCTGACCGAGGAGACCGTCGCCGCCGTCGACGAGTTCGAGCCGGAGTACCAGCAGCTGATCCGCTCGGACCGGCTGCAGGGGCCCGAGGCGCTGCTGGCCGCCATGGGCGCGTACGACCCGGAGGACACCGATCCCGACGCCGACGCAACCGAGGACGTGTAGGCCGCGGTCGCTGACTTCGCGGGGCCCTCGGACCGTTTCCGACCCCGGAGGAACGAGAGGCCCGGAAGCGCCGGACCTGAGCGAGGATGAGACCGTCCGTCTTGCGTGCGCACTCGGCCGTCGCCCAGGAGATCGACATCGCGCTGCAGGCGATCGAGCGGTCGTACGGCTGAGCCGACGGCCGCTCGCCCACTCGCCGAAAGTCCTGGTGCGCGGGCCATGCATCGCATAGAATCGAACACATGTTCGAAACCGCCTCTATCGAGTCCCACGCGGGCTTCGGCGACGGTGCGCCCGACGACGATCTCGACATGGAGCCCGACCACCCGCCTGAAGAGTGGCTGTACGACGAGCCGGTGCTCGCCTACGGCAGTTGCGCGCCGTCGGGGTGGCTGGCGCTGGACCTGGACTCGGCCACCACCGACCCGGCCCGGCTGTCCGACGACACGCTGATCGAGGCGATGGTCGGGTTCGACCGGCTCGCCTCCTGGGCGGCCGCCCGCCAGGCCCGGCTGCTCGCCGAACTGGTTCGCCGCCGCCCGTCGGACCGGGCGCCCTACTCGGCGCGGTGGGCGGGGGTGGGCAGTGAGTACGCCCCCGACGAGGTCGGCGTCGCCCTGCACCTGGCCCGGGGTACCGCGTGCGCGCGGGTCGGGCTGGCCTGTCGGCTGCTGGCCACCCTGCCCGACACGTTTGCGTTGTGGGAGGCCGGGCGGATCGACACCGCGAAGGCGCGGGCGGTCGACGACGCCACCTGGATGCTGTCGCCGGAGCTGGCCCGCGCCGTGCAGGACCGGGTGCTGCCCCGGGCGCCGGAGCAGACCCTGGCCCAGCTCAAGGCGGCGCTGGCCCGGGCGGTGCTCGCCGCCGACCCCGACGGCGCCGAGCAGCGCCACCGGCAGGCCCGCCGGGACCGCCGCGTCGTGATCACTCCCGAGGCCGACGGGATGGCGTCGCTGTGGGCGCTGCTCACCGCCACCCAGGCCGCCGGGGCATTCACCTGGCTGACCCGGCTGGCCCGCGGCCTGGGCCCCGACGACCCCCGCAGCATGGACACCCGCCGCGCCGACATCCTCGCCGCACTCCTGAGCGGCCAACTCGTCGGCAACCCCGACACCGACACCATCCCGACCGACACCACACCGGAGGGCACGACGGAAGACGGAGAGTCGACCGGCGACACGCCCGCCGGCGACCGGCTCGCTGCCGGCAAGCCCGCTGCCGGCACCTCCCACACCGGCAGGCACCGACACGGGCAACCCCGACACGGGCACCGACGGCACAGGCACCGTCAAGGCGGCCGACGGCGAGTCGACCGGAGCGTGCGCGGGACGCCCGATCCACCCCGTCACCCCCGGCAAACCGCTGATCCAGATCGTGATCCCCTACTCCACGCTGATCGGGGCCGACGACCACCCCGCCGAACTCGTCGGTGTCGGCCCCATCCCCGCGAGCCTCGCCCGCGACGTGGCCGCCGACGGGGTCTGGCGCCGGCTGGTCACCGACCCCCTCTCCGGCACCCTGCTCGACCACGGCCGCACCACCTACCACCCACCCGCCGGGCTCGCCGACCACGTCAGGGCCCGCGACGTCCACTGCAGGTTCCCCGGCTGCCGCCGCAAAGCCGCCGACGCCGAACTCGACCACGTCATCGCCTGGTCCGACGGCGGCACCACCAGCGAACCCAACCTCGCCGCCGCCTGCACTCACCACCACCGGCGTGAAGACCCATGCCGGGCTGGCGGGTCCAGGCCCACCCCGACGGACGGCTGACCTGGATCACGCCGACCGGCCACCGGCACACCACCGGGGCACACGATTACCGCCCCGAACCACCCGGGTCGCCTCCGAGCCCGCCACCCGCGCCGGCACGCGACGACTCCGGTCTGGACCCGCCCCCGTTCTGATCTCCTCGGCTCTGATCTCTTTGGCCGGTAGCGATGTGCACTTCTCACGCGGGCCGGACCGGTACCGCGCCTCACCTGAGACCGATCCTCGCCGCGGCGTATCACCCGGGGTCACTCCCCGCTCCAGTCGAGTGACGCGGCGTGATGTCGGCGTGATGTCGGCGAGAGGTGGTGCGTGAGCCATGGTGGACGCCCCGGGACGACCGGCCACCGACCGGGCACGGGACCAGCCCGCCCGCTCGGGGGCGTGGCCGCAGCAGGTCCGGGTCGAGGTGACACGCATCCGCCACCAGACCCGGATCGCGCGTGCACGCAGCACGAGCGCCCAGGCCGATGCGCTGGTCGACGCCATCGAGGCCCACCTGTGCGACGCCGAGGCGGTCATCGGGCAACGCCCCTGGTACCGCCGGGCGGCCGTCCTCGACTGGTGGCACGGGACGTCGATCGAGCAGGCGTTCCGCAGCCTGCACGCGGCACGCACGTTTCTCGTCGAGCTGATCCCGGACAGCGCGCTCGATCCGCTCATCCCCGGGGCGATCGCGCGGGTCGGGTCATGCCTGCAGCCGGCCGATCCGCGGCGGCTCGAGGTGGAGCGGCTCGCCGACCCGCAGATGTGTCCGCGGCGGAAGCGCGCCGAGCTGATCCACGCCCTGCAGATGGGATATGCGGCCTCCGACGAATCGCATGCCCGCGTCCGCGACTTCCGCAACCTCCTGCTCTGCGCAGCCGGCCTGATCCTGCTGTTCATGGCACTGTTCGTCGTGGAGGTGTCGCACCACCCGACCGGCGTGCCGTTCTGCTTCTCGCCTGGGATCACCACCGCGCAGGCGGCCGGGGCCGCGAACGGGCCGGGGCCGTCGGCGGCCGGCGCCGGGCGCACGGTCTGCCCGAGCGGGGAGCAGGTGGCGGGCGGCGCGCCCAAGGTTCCCGTCTCGGCCGACGTGTGGATCGTTGCCTGTCTCGGCCTGCTCGGCGGCGCACTGGCCTCCGCGGTCAGCATCCGCAAGATCACCGGCGGGATGACGCCCTACGACGTACCCGTCGCGCTAGCGCTGCTCAAGGTGCCGAGCGGGGCGCTCACGGCCGTCGCCGGAATCCTGCTGCTCGGGGGCGGGTTCGTGCCCGGCCTGAGCGATCTCGACTCGCAGCGCCAGATCCTCGCCTACGCGCTGGTGTTCGGGTACGCCCAGCAGCTCGCCACCCAGTTCATCGACCAGCGGGCCGAGTCCTTGCTCGCGCAGGTCCCGAGCAAGCACGCGAAGAACCCCCCGACGAAGTCGATCCCGCAGCCCGCGACCGCGGTTCCGCCCGCGGACTCCACCACCAACGGCCACTCCCCCGCCTACGCCACCGACGGGTGAGGCACGGCACGATCCACAGCGGTGCACCGTCGAGGCAGGAGGCGACATGGCGATTCCACGGTGGCGGACGGCTTCACGGGTACGGACGGCGTCGATGCGGACGTTCGATCCGTGCCGCCTCGGCGCCGCGGAGTGCGACGCATGGGTCGGCTACTACCTCCGCCGCTGGTTGACGTTCCTGTCCGCCGCGGTGCGCATGGTGCGGGTCGGCTTCGGGATGCCGTGGCCGCACACCCTCTACGGCGCCTGGCTGGTGTTGCGCGCGAACCAGCTCTGGGCGCCGGTCCCCGACAACGACCCCGACGGAGCCCGGGCCACGATGCGCCGGTTCTACGCGCTCGTCGCGCGGACGAACGGCGAGGCGTACGACGTCGACGAGGCCGCCCGGCTGGAGGTCGAGTGGTGGCGGGTGCACCGGCACCTGCAGCGCGATGCCCCGGACGAGGACCGCAGGACACTCGACGACGCGCTCACCGCGCTCTACGCCCACGTGTACGGGGTCGCCCCGGAGACGGTGCGGCCGGCCGCGGAGCAGCGGGCGGAGGCGGCCCGCATCTCCGACCGCTGGGTCGACGACGGCTGCGACCCCGAGAGCCCCGCGGTCCCCACCGAACGTGCCATGCTCATCCGCTCGTACGCCGCACTGCTGGCCGCGGTGCACCGCTGAGCGGGCGGACTCAGAGCAGGTCGCTCGCGAACTTCCCCGCCGGGTCGCGGTGGCGGGCCAGGTCGAGGGCGTCCGGCAGCCGCGGGAACCGTTGTGTGAGAACCGCTCCGGAGAGCCGGTGCAGCTTGCCCCAGTGCGGGCGGGGCGCGAAGTCGGCGAGCGCCGCCTCGACGTCACCCATCAGGGCGCGGACCTGTTCCGGGTGCTTGCGCCAGGTGAAGCCGATGCTCACGCTGTCGCGCTCGTACGCGGGGCTGAGCCACAGCTCGTCCGCCGCGACCGTGCGGATCTCCGCGGCGTGCAGGTGCGGGGAGATCCGGTCACCCATCGCCCGCACCGCACGCAGGGCGTCCACGGCGTGCCGGCGGGCGACGAAGTACTCGGTCTGCAGCTCGTCGCCGCCCACCGACGGCGGCGCGTCGAGCCGGAAGTGCGGAAGCCGCTCCGACCACGGCCCGACGACGCCCGCACGCGGGTTGAGGCCGATCCCGGCGGGCACGTCGGCGTCGTCGTACCAGCGCGCCCCGTGCAGCGACCGGGGCGCGGGCACGGGGGGTTCGTCGCCGACCCGGGTCTTCTGCCAGATCTGGCCGAGCACCGGGAGAACCGGGGTCACCCATCAGGCTCACGCTGTAGGCGCCCGCCATGATCTCGTCGAACGCCTCCAGCACGCCGTCCCACGGCGCGCCGACATAGACGTCCTGCCGCACCCGGTAGGTCGGCTGGATCTCGAGCACGACCCGGGTGATCACACCGAACATCCCGAGGCCGACGGCCATCGCCGCCAGCGCCGGGTGCGCGCGGTCCACGGTCTGCAGCGTGCCGTCCGCGCCGACGACCTCGAGCGCGACGACGGCCGTGGCGAGGATCCCGTTGGCGTCGCCCGACCCGTGGGTGCCGGTCGCGGTGGCCCCGGCGATCGAGATGTGCGGCAGCGAGCCGGTGTTGTGCAGCGCGAAACCCTGGGAGTGCAGCGCCGCGGCCAGCTCCCCGTAGCGGGTGCCGCCGGTCACGGACACGGTCATCGCGGCGGCGTCGACCGTGATCTCGGACGGCAGCGCGGCCAGGGACACGAGGTCGCCCCCGGGGCGGTCGGCGACCGCGCTGAACGAGTGCCGGGTGCCCAGCGCCCGCACCCGCGGCAGCCGGGCGACGAGGTCCTGCACCTGCGCGACGGTCGCGGGGTGGTGCACCGCGGCGGCCCGGTAGGTCAGGTTCCCGGCCCAGTTCGCCTCCGCCGGCACCTCTCCCCCTCGTCGATCGACCCTTCCGAGCAGCCTCGCACACGAGCCCGTTACGTGCGGCAGAGCTCGCGACACGCACGGGCCCAGACCTGGGCCAAGGCCGGGCTCGCGTCGCCGGGCTGATCACCGCGAGTGTCGCGCAGGGGTTGATCACGCAGCCCTGGTGCGACGCTCACGACGATCACCCACCTCGTGATCCCCGCCCGCGTCGCGTCGCGGTTGATCGGCCGACCGTGCGACGACGCTCGTGCTGATCATCAGTTGACGCAGCGCACCCCCGTCGCGGTGATCGGCGGCGCGGCCGCCTCTGCCGCGGTCGGCGCGGGTGGCCGCGACGCGCCGCACGGCGACGGCGACGGCGACGGCGACGGTGGGTCGGTCGGCTGCGTCGCTCCTGTGTCGACGGGCGGTGTCCCGGCGGGCGTGCCCTCGGACAGCGTGCCGACGAAGTCGCGCACCGCCGCCGGGTCGATCTGCACGGCCACCCCGTCGTCGGGGGTGGGCAGGTTCGGCCGGCCGGTCGGGATCGTGCGGAAGCTGATCGCGCCGGTGGCGAGCCCGCGCGCCTCGGCCGCGAACGCGAGCAGGTCCCAACCGGGGTCGATCACCACGTAGCGGCCGACCGTCGTGATCAGGTCGGACAGCTGCGCGGGGTCGGCCAGGGTCCCGGCCGACCGGACCTCGTGCGCGAAGCTCGCCAGGAACGCCTGCTGGCGCACCACGCGGTCGAGGTCGCCCCGCGGCAGGCCGTGCCGCTGGCGCACGAAGGCCAGCGCCGCCGGCCCCTCCAGCGTCTGCGGTCCCGCGCGGAAGTTCGCGCCCGAGTAGGAGTCGCGCACCGGGGCGTTCAGACAGACCGGCACCCCGCCCACGGCCTGGGTGATCTCGGCGAACCCCGCCAGGTTCACCTCCGCGTAGTGGTCGACCGACACCCCGGTCAGCTGCTCGACGGTCGTGATCAGGGTGCGCCGACCGGCCTGCGCCGCCTGCTGCTCCAGCGCCGCGCCCGTCACACCCTGCGCGACGAGCCGCGCGCGGGCGGCGTCGGCGCCCCGGACGTACGCCGAGTTGATCTTGTGGATGCCGAATCCCGGGACGGGCACGTACGAGTCGCGCGGGATCGAGACGGCCGTCGTCGGCAGGGTCGCGTCGTCGGGGATCCGCACGAGGATCAGGGTGTCGGTGTTGAGCGTGCCCTGGTCGGGCCCGGCGGTGAGCGCGTCGAGCAGCTCCCGGGGCAGCGGGTTCCCGGCGGCGTCGGTGCGGCTGTCCAGGCCGACCAGCAGGATGTCGGTCACGCCGTCCGACGGCCGGTCCCGCGTCAGCACGTCGCTGGTCACCAGCCGCGCGCCGAGCTCCCGGTAGGCCGTCCAGCCGTAGCCGGTGACCAACAGCACCAGCGCGGACGCGACCGCCGTGACGATCCGCGCCGCGCGCATCACCCCTGCTCACTCCCCTCGGCCCCGGGCCGCCTCGACGATCTCACGATCGGCCGCCGCGGCCGGTTCCCGCGCCGGGCGGGCCGTCCTCAGCTTCGACACAGATCCACCCGGCACGATCGGGGCATGAGAACGCGCGCCATCCGCATGCTCGCGGTGACCGTCGCCGGCGGCCTGGTGCTGGCCGGCCTGCTCGCCCCGGTGGCCGCCGGGGTCGCGCTCGTGTCGAACGGGACGCCGGCACCGGCGCGCGACCCGCTGCCCTCGGAGGCGGACATGCCCGCCGTCACCACCGTCCTCGACCGCGACGGCAACCCGATCGCCCAGCTGGACGACCAGTACCGGATCCCGGTCGCGATCGACGCGATCGCCCCGGCCATGCAGGCGGCCGCCGTCGCGATCGAGGACCGGCGGTTCTACGACGAGGCGGGTGTCGACCCGATCGGCACCGTCCGGGCGCTGGTCAGCAACAGCCTCGGCAGCGCGACCCAGGGCGGCTCCACGATCACCCAGCAGTACGTGAAGAACTACCTGATCAACGTCGTGGACCGCGACGACCCCGCCGCCCAGCGGGCCGACCGCTCCGACACCCTCGGCCGCAAGGTCCGCGAGGCGGAGCTGGCCACCGGGCTGGCCCACACGATGTCCAAGAACGACGTGCTGGACGGCTACCTCAACGTCGTCGAGTTCAGCGGGAACGTCTACGGCGTGGAGGCCGCCGCCCACGCCTACTTCGGCACCACGGCCGCGGCGCTCACGGTGCCGCAGGCCGCCCTGCTCGCCGGGATGGTCAACAACCCCAACCTCTACGACCCGTACGACCACCCGCAGCAGGCGAAGGACCGTCGCGACGTCGTCATCGCCGCGATGGCCCAGGTCGGGTTCATCACGCCCGCCCAGGCCGCCGCGGCAACGGCCGCACCGCTCGAACGTGCGGCCCGACGGGCCGGTCGTGCCCGGCGGCACCTGCATGGCCGCCGCCCCGGACGCCGGGTTCTTCTGCCAGTACGCCGTGGACTACCTCGAGAAGGCCGGGATGACCGCCGACCGGCTCGCCACCGGCGGCTACACGATCCGCACGACGATGGACCCGGCGGCGAGCGCGGCGGCGAAGGCCGCGGTCGAGGCCAACGTGCCGACGCGCCAGAACGGTGTCGCCAACACGTTCGCGATCGTCCGGCCCGGGCACGACGGCCACGAGGTCGTCGCGATGGTCGCCAACCGCAACTACGGGACCGACGCGGCGCAGGGCGAGCGCGCCACGGACATCGTGGCCGACCCGAGCAACGTGTTCGGCGCCGGCTCGTCGTTCAAGATCTTCACCACGGCGGCGGCCCTGGAGAACGGCACCGTGGGCTTCGACTCGACGCTGCCGAACCCCGGCTCCGACTGCTTCACCCCGCCGAACGCGAACCGCTACACCTCCTGCTACCCGGTGGCCAACGACGGGACCAGCTACCCGGACCCGATCAGCCTCCAGGACGCGCTGGCCACGTCGCCGAACGTGGCGTTCGTCGGGCTGGAGTCCCGCACCGGGCTGCCCGCGGTGCTCGCCATGGCCCAGCGGCTCGGTCTGCGCGAGTCCCTGGCCAGCAACGACGCCGGCGGCACGCCGGTCACCGACCCGGCCGACCCGCAGTCGAAGAACCCCCAGTACGACCAGCCGCAGTCGCGGTACTTCCAGAACCTGCTCTCGTTCACCCTCGGGGTCAGCCCGGTCAGCACGCTGGAGATGGCCAACGTCGCCGCGACCATCGAGAGCGACGGCATGTGGTGCCCGCCGAACCCGATCCAGTCGGTGACCGACCGCGACGGCCACCCGGTCGCCGTGGCGCAGCAGGCGTGCGAGCAGGTCGTCGCGCCCGGCCTCGCGCACACCCTGGCCGCCGGACTGAGCCAGGACACGATCTCCGGCACGTCTGCGGCGGCGGCCCGGGACGCGGGCTGGACCCGGCCGGACATCGGCAAGACCGGCACGACGAACGCGAGCGAGTCGGTCGCCTACGTCGGCGGTGTCGGCGGGCTCACCGGCTACGCCGCGTCGTCGATGGTCTTCGCCGACGGCACGCACCCGCGGGAGATCTGCCCCGGCACCCCGGTGCACCTCGGCGACTGCGGGCACGGCGCGTTCGGCGGCACGGTCGCCGCGCCGCCGTTCTTCGCCACGATGAGCAAGCTCCTCGCCGGCACCCCGGACACCCCGGTGCCCGGCCCGGACCCCGCCTACCTGCAGGCGGCCCCGCATCCGACGGTGCCGTACGAGGTCGGCGCCGCCCAGGACGCGGCGACGGCGGCGGTCACGCAGGCGGGCTACCGGCCCACGACGCAACCCGTCGCGTCGACCCAACCCGCCGGGGTCGTGGTCGGCCAGACGCCCCAGGGAAACGTGGCGCCGGGCAGCGCGGTGTCTCTGCTCGTGAGCAGCGGCCCGAGCGGCTGAGCACACCCGGCCGGTGTCGCACACCCGCCGCGGCGTCACAGAGGCTCTGCAGCCGTCACACACGCTACAGCGCGTGCGGCAGCGCGATCCGATGTGTGACGCCGTGGTTCGAGTGTGCGATCAGCAGTCCCGCCCGGGGGCGGCCGCGGAGCGGATCAGGCCTGCGGGCCCAGAAGCAACGCCGCCACCTCCGCGACCAGCAGGCCTGCAGCTCCGGACGTGAGCGCGCGCAGCCCGGCACTCATCGGTCCGTCGCCCCGCAGGCGGCGCAGCAGCTCGTCGTCGCCGAGGTCGGCGAGGGCGTCCAGCTCTGTGCGCGAAGGCCCGCCCCGGAACAGCGGATCGGCGGCCCGGGCCCGATTCGGCTGCAGGCATGCCGCCAAGTCACGCAGCCGGCGGGCCGGCGCGGCAGCTACGACGCCGAGCTGTGCACCACCCACGAGCCGGCGCCACTCGGCCAGGAACATCACCGCGCGGCGCGCCTCCTGCAGACCGCCGTCCATGTCGTCCGGGGCCGGGTCGAGGTCGCTCAGCGCGTCCACGACGTCGGCCCGCACGTCCGTGACGTTCTTCCCGCACAGGGGGACGACCGCCTCGAAGAACGGCAGGTCGCCTGCGGCCGGTGCGGACGGCCGGAGGATGGCGTGCGCACCGGGTGCGGAGGTGCGCCGGTCGACGAGACGGACCAGCAGCCGAGCGGCGAGGTCCGGGTCGACGGCATCCGCGAAAGCCGGAACACGGACCACCACGGTGTCCGAGACCTCCGAAGTCGGCTGCACGGTGACCTCCGGAGACACGGGGTCCGCCGACAGTGCGAGCGCCCGCGCCCGCACCTGCCGCGGGTCGATCACCGAATGCGGTAGGCCCCGGAGAGCATGCGGTGGCCCAGGCACCGCCAGAGGTCGCTCCGCCCTGCTGGCCCGGCGCGACAGCCGCCGCCAACCGTCGACAACTGACTTCAGCTCACGGTCCGGCCCTGCGACTTCCTCGATCAACTCGGAATATCCGTCGACCAACACTTTCAACGCAGAAGAAAGACTCTCGGAAACCGCGGGGGAATGCCGCGGCAACCGGCGCAGGAATCCCGCGAAATCGCGCGAGGCACGTCGGGCCAATCGCACCGCGTCGCCGGTGAGGACGGCGCGCGCCGGCCCGGGCGCCAGCGTGCGCGCCGCGCGACCCCGGGCGACGCCACGCTCGGCGTCGATCAGCGCCTGCGCGAGCGGCACCTGGAGCCAGCGGTCGAGGGCGTCGACGACGGCGACGCGCAACCACGGCGCCGCGCTGGGCGGAGCGGTGGTGGCGGGAAGCCTGATCGACGGACGATGCATCAACCCGCGCGCGGGGATCCCGTCCGGCGCGTCGTCACCGATCAGGGCACGCAGCAACGGGGCCGTCGCGAGATCGGACGCCGGGTAGGAGACGGCGTTCCAGCGGCAGGGAGACATCAGGTCGACGTCGACGTGCACGCCTGCCACGAGGTGCGTGCCGTGGACGAGCGGGCCGGACGCGGCGCTCGGGATGGCTCGACCCTTCGAGGAGGCAGCGCCGTACTCGGTGGAGCGTGGAACCGAGACCATCATCGAATCGCCTCACATTCGCGACTCGCGACCGCCGAAACCGCCCTCAAAGCATAGCGACATGCCAAAAGGCCGGGTGGCGAGCGCCCGGGCTCATCGCATCATTGCACCTGGGGACCATTATTCCAACATCAGGGATCGATAAGCATCGAGATCCTCGTGTCGCTGACGAGCATGTTGCCAGGCTCGGAGGCGGCCGAGGCGCACGACGAGACCGGACGTACCGTCGACACCTCACCACGGGGCAGGCACCGTTCGATCCGCGAGCCGATCGAGTGCCTCGGCGGCGAGGCCCCGGAGCCCGTTGATGTCCTGCCAGGGCGCCTGACTCAGCTTGATCGTCTGCATCGGGTTCGCGAACCACCGGATCTCCGTGCCGAACAGGCACATCACGGTGCGGGAACGGTCGAGCGGAACCCCGTCGTCCCACGTCGACTCGCCGGCGGAGCTGCAATAGAAGGTGGACGGGTCGAAGTCGACCCAGCTGAGATAGTGGATGTAGGCCTCCACCAGTTCGTCGCGCGGCTTCATCTTTCCTGCAGCGAACCGCTCTCGTAGATCCCGGAGCTCGAACTGCTCACGCCAGATCAGCCGGGCGAGGCGCAGCACCAGTCCGACATCCGCCGGCTCGCCGCGTTGCGGCAACGGTCGAAGCACAGCCTGCACGGTGTCCGCCGACGCGATCCGGCGACGCAGCTGCGATGGCAGCAGTCCGGCGGCCTCGCCCAACCGGTCCCAGGCGTCATGAACCCGCCCCTGGGCCTGAAGCTGCATGCTTCGAGCCACGAGGCGTAGGGCTATTGCCCACCGAACGAGCGGCTTCGGCCCGGCCATGGCACAACCCGCAAACTCGGGAGGCCGCAGGACCGACCGCCAACTCCCGACCTCAAGAGCGGCAACGACGTCCCAGAGAACGCGTCGCAGGTCCCCTCCCGATCCGCCGGTGCACATGACGGCTACCCGTCGGATACTTGATGAGCCGGTCGGCAAGACAGCTGGTGAGGCCCCGTGCGAGCCACTCGCGAGAGCTCGGTCAAACCTGTGAACCGCTGAGCGGGCACGCAAGAGATCATCTTCCGATCACCGCCTAATCGATCTCTACCCAACTTGCCGCAAGTTGGGTAGAGTAGAGATCTACTTAGCTACCTCCAGGATAGGTCTACGGCAATGTGGTGGTCAACACATCAGTCTGCCCCAACCCTTGCCCTCCGAGCCCGAACTCGGCGCAGACACAACCTCGTCTATCGACTAACGCCTGGGTTGGCCCGCGCGAGGGTGTACAGAGCAGAGCTGGCAGACTCTGCCGAGCGAAAGGGGGTGACGGGTGGCACTTGAGGCGAGCCAGGCCGTCCGCTTGGCGCGCGCGCTCCGAGATCTTCGCGAGTCTCACTGGCCCGCAACCGAGCTGACCCAGGTCCAGCTCGCGAAGGCGCTGAGCATGGAGACCAAGGTTGCGGCACCGACGATCAGCTCATGGGAGTCGCCCGTCAACCCGAAGACGCCGACAGCCGCTCGACTCAGTGCGTACGCACGCTTCTTCGCCACTCGGCGCTCGCTCGACGGAGAACCTCATCTCCTGCCGTCGAGCGAGTTGACTCCCGACGAGCGGGAAACCGCCCGAGCGATCGAGAAGAAGCTGCTCAGCCTGCTGCACGGCGACGTCGAAGAACACCGCAGCACTTTCACCTTCGAGGACGGCCCGGTGACCGTGATCTGCCCGGAGGCACCGCTGAACGCCCGGGGGCCGCTCGCCCGGCAGAATGAGCCGAACTACACGAAGTTGCAGCAGTACGCAGACCTGGACGCGCTCATTGAAATATTCGGGCACCTGCGCGCTTCCAATCCTACCTTGGACGTCTTCCATCGACTTCCCAACGAAGTTGTGGCGGACGACCTGTCCACACACGTCATACTGCTCGGTGGAATCGCCTGGAACCACGTGACCAAGAGGTTTCAGGAAGCGATAGGGCAGGTTCCGATCACCCAAGTTGAAGTCGACGACCTCAAGACCGGCGAGATCTTCCAGGTGGGCTCCGAGAAGCCGCAACAATTCTACCCCAAGTGGGACGATGCGGCCACGCAGGACGGCGATCGCGAGTTGATCGAAGACGTCGCCTTCCTTGCGCGGCTGCCCAATCCGTTCAAGATCAGTCGCACCCTCACGATCTGCAACGGCATTCACAGCCGAGGCGTCCTCGGCGCCGTCCGCTGCCTGACGGACGCCCGCGTACGGGACGCGAACGAGCGGTATCTCGCCGAGCGGTTCTCCGCCGGGCCGTACGCACTGCTGCTTCGAGTCCCGGTGGTCGGCAACGAGACCTTGTCGCCGGACCTGCAGAATCCGTATATGCGGCTGCACGAATGGCCGCCGCGAGACGGCGCGCGCCGATGAAGTATTCGATCTTCCTATCGCACACGAGCGTGGTCGATCGAGGCCGTCCGATCCAACAGCTGTCTCCCACGCACGACTCATGCGCGATGTCTCCATCACAACCGCTCCGCCGGATCGGTCACGCCGAGGACGTCTCGACGCGATCGTCGTTCCGGCAACCCGGCCCGCCTCAGCGCTGGCCGGGATCATCGCGCTGGCTGCTCAGCTGGAGATTCTCATCGTGGTCCTGTGCAGCAGGCAGGCAAAGGTCGATCAGGTCACCGAGCGCATCAACCGCGTGCTGGGAGCTCGTGGAATCGCTGTACAGGTCGACGAACGGTACATGCTTCCGGACCTCACCTTCGAGACCTCGGACGGCTCTTTTGCCGCTGCAAGCGGCGGGCGTTCGAGCGACTTGAGTGTCAAACGAAACATTGGCCTACTACTGGCACGGCTCCACGGGTGGCGCAAGATCGCCTTCGTTGACGACGACATCACCGTATCCAAGCAAGACATCTCCCGGCTCGCTCACCAGCTGGACTACCATCAGATAACCGGTATGGTGTGCCGGGAGTTCCCGGACAACTCTGTGTTCTGCCACGCTCGCAGGCTTGCCCAGTTGCCCCAGGACGTCTTCATCACCGGCGCAGTACTCGGAGTGAACTGCAGCGACCTGCCATTGCCGTTCTTCGCCGACATCTACAATGAAGACTGGTTCTTCTTTGCCGAGGCTGTCGCCTACCGCCGACTGACCAAGGTCGGCGATGCGCAACAGGCGGAATACGATCCGTACGCTGAACCTACCCGTGCCAGCCATGAGGAGTTCGGCGACCTCATCGCCGAGGGTCTTTACTCAGTGATTCAGGGCCTTTGTACGCAAACGGACCTCCGCCGCTCGAAGGGTTTCTTCCATGCGATCGGCAAGCTTGCCACGGAGAAGTACTGGGAGACCTTCATCGACGTCCGTCGACGCGGCCTGGCCGAGACCCAGTCTGAGTTGGAAGGATTTACGAGTCGAGGCAACTGCAGCGATCAGGTTTTTGCCGCACTCAAGTCGCTGGAGGAGGCGGACAAGAGGTACCGCGAATCATCAACCGATCGGATCACCCCGAAGCACTGCGTCGATTTTCTCGAGGCGCTGCAACGCGACATCGACCAGTGGAACAAAATCTACCAGCGCACCAGTAACGTCCGCACGACCAACGACGCCTTGGATCGACTGGGCATCACGAACTGGGAGCCTGTTCGGTTGACCGCCGAGAAGACCGTCAGATCGCCCGCCGCAGGCGCAGCTCCCTGCGCCAGTGTCCCGGTCTGATCGGCTGCCGCTCCCCCGTCCACTCGAACCCCAGCCGCTCGTACGCGCTCCGAGCGCACACGTTGTCCTCCAGCACCCACAGCCACAGATCGGTGAGTCCGGCGCGTCGCGCGATCTCGATCAAGCCGTCGAGGAGAGACCGGAACACTCCGCGGTTGCGGTGCGTCGGCGCGACCCAGATCGACTCGATGTGCTGCTCCTCCGGGTGGCAGTCCACCAGACCCGCCACGCCGATCAGCTCGATCGCACTCGACCGCCACGATCCAGTGCGCCGTGTCGAAGCGTCGCCGCCACTGATGCTCATTCCACCGCGATTCGCGATGGTAGTGCGAGGTGAACGCGCGGGGCGATTCCGCCAAAGCGCGTAGCCGGATCGTCCGCAGCACGTGCCAGTCGCCCGGTTCCAGCGGTCGGACGTCCAGTAGCGCTCTCGCCATCCGCTCCCACTCGTCATGTCCACCGACGGTGGACCCCCTCCCCGTCCCTGACCACGATTCCTGACTCCGGGACAGATTGCGAGCATTCCGTGAAGTGGATCGCTATCGCGACCGCGTCTCGGGAGCCCTCAGCCAGCTCACGAACGACAGAGTGGCGATCACCGACACCGTCGCGAACCCTGCGGCATAGCCGCTCCACTCGACGGCCAGACCTGCCACGACCGGGCCGACCACGGCGCCGAGGTCGCCCACCATCTGGAATCCGGCCAGTGCCGGGCCAGCGTCCGCGTCGCGGTCGCGCGTCGTGACCAGGTCGCCGACCGAGGCGTTCACCGCCGGGCTCATCAGCCCGGTGCCGACGCCCGACAGCAGCGCCACGGCCATCAGTCCGGCCAGGCTGGTGGCGAATCCCAGCCAGAGCGCGGTCATGGCGACGACGGCGGATCCCGCCGCGGCGGCCGGGCGGCGGCCGCTCCGGTCGGACCACCGCCCGCCGATCTGCAGTGCGGCGGCGGTTCCTCCGGCGAACGCGGTGAGCACGACGCCGGACCAGGTACTCGGCTGCCGGAGCTCCTCCATGACGTACAGCGGGACGAGAGCCACCCGCACGCCGTAGACGGTCCAGCCGTTGAGGACGTTCGAGAGGAGCGCCGCTCGGAAGGACCGGTGCCGCAGCAACGTCCCGAAGGTGACCGGCGGGCCGGACCGGTCCGGGTTGTGCGGGCCGGCCCGGCCCCGCAGCAGGTCACCCGCGACCACCGTCGCCACCATGAGCACGCCTGCGTAGACGAGAAACGGTGCGCGCAGGCTGACCGCGGCAAGCCCGCCGCCAGCCACCGGCCCGGCGATCGTGCCCAGGAGGAATCCGCCGGCCCAGGCTCCGGTCGCCCGCCCGCGAAGGCTCGGCGGCGCGAGCCGGACGATGAGCGACGCGGCCGCCACGGTGAACATCGTGGAGCCGACGCCGCCCGCGGCGCGGAAGGCGAGCAGCTGGAAGAAGCTTCCGGCGACGGCACAGGCGGCGCTGGACAGGGCGACGACCACGAGGCCGCCGCAGAAGACACGCAGCTCCCCGAGTCGGCCGATCAGGCGCCCGCTCACCGGCGCGAACGCGATCCGGACGAAAGCGAAGACGCTGACGACGGTGGACGCTGCGGTCAGGCCTACGTCGAAGCTGCGAGCGAAGGTCGGCAGGGCCGGGGCGACGATGCCGTAGCCGAGGGCGACGACGAAGCCGGTTCCGACAAGACCGCGGATCTCCCGCGGAAGCCGGTCGGGAGGCGTTCGCCTCCTGCGTCCGCGGTCCACGCCCGCCGAGTATCGTGCCGCTGCAGAGGCGTGCTCCACCAGGCCCGACCGGTCTGTTCGTCCGCGTCCCGTGGCTGAGGTACCGCAGCGGGACCATCCGGTGACGGGCGAAGCGGCGGCACGGAGCCTGGTCCCATGACCAGTCCGCGCCTCGCGCGGCCGGTACAGCCGAGCCTGTTCCGGCCACCGATCACCCGTCTGCCGACCCCCGACGCGACCGCGCCGGAAGGCGATGCCGTCCGGGATCTTGTGGCGAGGTCACGGGCCTGGGACCGGCACAAGATCGCACTGCCGGTACCGCTGACGTGCGCCTTCTGGCTCACCGCGGCCGGAGCCGGGGCCGTCGGCGGCTGGGCGACCGCGGTACTGATGCGACCGGGCGCCGTGCAACGGCGTGGTGTGCACGATCGCCACACTGGGAGATCGTCCACGCCTGCTCGCTGGTCCTCGCTGCGATCTGCATCGTGGCTGTGCTTGTTCTCGCGCCGCTGACACGCGGCCTGACCGAGGCTGGCGGGCCGGAACTCGCGCTCATGGTCGTCGCCGCCGCGTCCGGGGTCGTCTCGATGCTCGGTGTCGTGGCGGTCGTCGCGCTCACCGTGCTGCTCACTCTGCGCGGGCGCCGTCGCTCTCGTACTCCTCCTCGATCGGGACTGACATGGAGACCTTGGACATCCGGCACGACCTGGCGATCGACACCGCTACCCGGGACGAGCTCGCCCGGCTGACCGCCGACCTCGAGCGCCGCTTTCCGCAGCTCCCGCCGCCGATCGTGCTCCCGTGGAGCGACCAGCAGGCAGTCGCCCTCGACCGCAGCGAGGCCGTGGCTGTATGGACCGGCGAACACGCGACCCGCTGATGGGCGAACGCGGCCCCGCTGTGCTACCCCGCCGGCAGCGGCGGCAGCTCGCGCGGTTGGCGGCGACCGGGGCGCGGTTCGACGCGATCGGCGTCGCCACGAGCTGGACCCGGAGGGTCCGGCGAGGTCCCTGCTCTCCCTGCTCGCCGACGGACCACGCACCTGCAGCGAGACTGTGGCCCGGGAGCTGGTCGGGCCGGTACCGGCGCATCCGGGGGTCGCCCGAGCGGTGGGGGCGCTCGGAGCACTCGTCCGCGGCGACCTGCCGAGCTCGCGCCGCCCGAGTGCTGGACCGGCTCCTCGACCCCGTGGTGTTCGGCGTCGTCGCACCGTGGCCCTGGTCCACGGCGTGCCCAGCGTGTGGCAGCCGCTGGTGGCGTGGAGGTGGTGACGATGCTCCAGCAGAAGCCCGACACGCAGGTGTCGCTGCCCGACCGGGCCCGGCGGCTGCCGTGGGCGCTGGCCGGGACTCGACGTGATGGCCGCGGCATGGATGATTTCCGCAGGCGACTGGCTCGACCACGCGTCCCGCGTGACCTCGGTGATCACCTGGGCGGCCATCACCTCGTCGTCCTGTGGCTGGCCGTGGTCGGCTTCGCCGTCCTCGCCGTGCTGGCCCGCTGACCGGCGGGTTCGCCGAGCTGAACCGCATCCAGCGTCGTCGCGCTGTCGATCGCGGGCGTCGTGTCGGTGGTGGCGGTCGCGGGGGTCGCGTCCGTCGCCGCGCTCGTCGTTGGCACGGTGCTGCTCGTCGCGCTGCTCGGGCGGGCCCTGCTGGGCCGGTAAAGATCACCGCGACCGTCACCCGAGGGCGGCGACGACGACCACCCAGCGACGCTCATCGCGATCACGCTGCCGCAGGACGACGCTCACGACGATCACGTCACCGCGGGGCGACGCTCGCGACGATCACGCGCGGTGGTCTACACGGCACGCGTTAGCCTTCCCCGACGTACCGGTGAGCGAGAACGGGTGGCGACGGAAGGGCGAGGATGGGCGACAGGCTGATCTTTCAGCTGGGCACCAACAACTGGCAGCGCGGCGGGGAGTTCGCGCCGGGCTCGGGGATCCTGCACGAGGCGCACCACCACGCCTACAACGCGCTGCCCGGGCTGCGCTGCTACTCGATGTACCCGTCGCGGCGCCAGCGGTTCCGCGAGGAGCAGGTGCGGGTGTTCGCGCTGGACCACGACATCCCGATCTGCGAGTCGATCTCGCCGACCAGCAACTACCGCTGGCACAGCATGAGCGACGACGAGGTCGACGCCTACCGCAAGCGGCTCACCGACGAGGTCGCCGAGTGGATCGACGAGATCGAGGACGGCACGGGCGACCGGTTCGTCCTCGGGATCGCCCATCACGGCTTCATGAACACGGTGGTCATGCGCGACGTGATCCGCCGCCGGGCGGCGGCCGGGCGCGGCACGATGCCGCTGCTGTGCTTCGCGCACGGCACCGAGCTGAAGATGTACGCCAACGAGAAGCGCGGCGACAATCCCGCGGAGTTCCCGCTGCGCTTCCTGCCGTTCATGCAGGGCGAGAAGATCTTCGACTACGCCGACCCCGAGCACGGCGTCGACGTGGTCGCCTCGATCTCGGCGGAGCAGATCGCCGCGTTGACCGCGGTGTTCCCGGAGTTCCCGCGCGAGCGCACGGTGCTCTCCCACAACGGCTACAACCAGCAGGTCTTCCAGGTGCTGCCGGACGTGTACGCCAACCGCGCCGAGGTGCTGGCCGGGTTCACCACCGCGCCGCCCGAGGGCCACGGAGAGCCCGAGCCGGTCGCTCCGCCGGACGGGTTCGACGCGGTCGTCGCGTTCTGCGGCAAGTTCGCGGACTGGAAGCGGCTCGACGCCCTGCTGCGCGCGGCGGCGATCTACGAGCAGCACGAGAAGAAGATCCTCACCCTGGTGATCGGGTCGGGGCCGCACGAGGCGCAGGTGGCGATGCACGACCTGGTCGCGGAGCTCGGGCTGCGCCGGACCTACATCGTCGGCCCCCGCCCGCAGGACGAGCTGACGACGCTGTTCAACTGCGCGGACGTCGGCTGCTTCCCGTCCTACCGGGAGCCCTTCGGCCTGGTCTTCATCGAGTGCATGGCCTGCGGCACTCCGGTGATCGGCGCGGACTCCGGCGGCCCGCGCGACTTCGTGACCCCGGAGGTCGGCACGCTGGTGCCCGAGACCGACGACCGGCAGGAGCTGGCGCGGTCGCTCGCCGCGGCCGTCACCACCGCCGTCGACGAGGACTGGAAGAAGACCAAGGGCCCGGTGGCGCAGGCCTACGTGAAGGAGAACTTCAGCGTGACGAAGCAGGTGGCCGACCTGCTCGCCGCGGTGGACCGGCTCACGTCCTGAGCGGGATCCGCCCGTACACAGGAAAGCGGGTCCACACCGAGGTTCTGAACCTGGTGTGGACCCGTGATCTTGTGTGCGAGCGGGGCTACAGCTCGCCGAGCAGCCGGCGCAGGGTCTCGCGGGACTGGGCCGGGGTCTCGGCCTGGACCGTGACGCGCTCCATGATCAGCATGTAGTCCTCGACCTCCGCCCGCTTGTCGAGGTACACCGCGCTGGTCAGCTGCTCGAGGTACACGACGTCCGGCAGGTCCGGCTCCGCGAACCGCAGGATCGAGAACGACCCACCCGCAGCGGCGTGCGCCCCACTGCGGAACGGCAGCACCTGCACGTGGATGTTCGGCGCGGCGCTGACCTCCAGCAGGTGCCGCAGCTGGTCGCGCATCACGCGGACGGGCCCGAAGGGACGGGTCAGCGCCGCCTCGTCGATGACCGCCCACAGGTGCGGCGCCTCGGGCTTGTAGAGCATCTCCTGCCGCTCCAGCCGTAGCATCACGCGGCGGTTCAGCTCCTCCGCGGAGCGGCTGTGGCCGTGCCCGATGACGGCGCGGGCGTACTCCTCGGTCTGCAGGAGCCCGGGGACGAACTGGAGCTGGTAGGTCCGGACGACCTTCGCCACCTGCTCGAGCCGCAGGTAGGTCTCGAACCAGTTCGGGAGCAGGTCGCTGTGCTTCTGCCACCACACGCGCATGTTCGCCTGGCGCATGAGGTCCAGGATCGCCGTGCGCTCCGCCTCGTCCGTGACCCCGTAGAGGGTGAGCAGGTCCGCGACGTCCCGCTCCTTGAACCCGACGCGACCCAGCTCGAGGCGGCTGATCTTCGCGTGGGAGGCGCGGATGTGGTGACCGGCCGCCTCGCGGGTGATCTCAGCACCCTCACGGAGCCGCCGGAGCTGCGTGCCGAGCAGGATCCGGGACACGGTCGGGGCTTCGCTCTGGCCGGCACCGGCCGTGATCGACGTCGGCTTCGTGCTGCTCGACGGGGATCGCCGACGCGCGGTTCCTGCGTCCACCTCGTCCCCCTTTCGCCACGGCGTGCATCGCTGCTTGTCACTGCCGCAGCCCAGTGCACGGTAGTACGGCGACGATGATACGGACCACCTGAACCGTCAAGATTCGAGGTGGTCTCGGATCGGTCACAGCACGAGGTCGTCGAACTCCCCCGCCTTGGCTCCCTGGAGGAACGCGTCGATCTCGGCCCGGGTGTAGATGAGCGCCGTCCCGAGCGGGGCGCGGGAGTTCCGGACCGCGACTCCCCCCGCCGGCAGCGGCGCGAGCTCCACGCAGTCGCCGTTCGGATTGCTCGCAGCACTCTTTCTCCAGGTCAGAAGGCCGAGCAGCGCGGTGGGCGCCTCGGTGACTTCCTCGATGAGACCCGTCCGGCGGCTGTCGATCTCCACGCCCGTCCTCCCTCTCCCGGTCACTCACTGCCACATTTCCGATCACGGCGCGTACACCGTAGCCGAAGTGTTCTTGCAGATGAAATAGCAGATGCACGAACGGGTGTCTGCACGGGCTGCTTTGCAGATGAACGAGCAGGTGTGCACACTGAAGAGGTCAACCACTCGATGGTCATACGTTGTGACGGAAGGGACACGGTGAGTAAGCGCGCCCGGGCCCGACGCGACGTCTCGACGGTGACGATCACCTGTGCTCGGGACGGCCGCGCCCACCACGTGCCGGACGTCCAGATCGCCGGCCCGCAGGCCGACGGTGCAGGGCGCTACGTCGCGGTGTGCGGGCACGTGGTGACGGCCGCCGCGATGGTCGAGCCCGAGGGTGCGCCCTGCCCGCTCTGCGCGGCGTTCTGATCTCTGTCGCGCGCGGGCTTCGGACCGCCCCGCCCGTTCAGGCCTTGCGGGCGACCCCACCGAGCTCGTCGACCTCCGTCGCGTCGCCGAAGGCGTTCGGCTCGGGCCGCCACCGGGTGATCTGCACGATGCCCGGCTCGACCGGTTCGAGCCCCTCGTAGAGGCTCACGATCTGCTCGTGCCCGCGGACGTTGTAGGGCACCCCGCCGCTGTCGCGGTAGCGCTCGAGCGCGGCGACGTAGTCCGGGTTCGAGTCGGTGCCGTCGCACTGCACCAGGAAGCTGCCCGGCGCCAGGCCGTCCATCAGGCGCGCGACGATGCCGCGGGCCACGCCGGTGTCCGCGACGTGCCCGAGCACGCCGATGAGCAGCAGCGCCACGGGCTGGTCGAGGTCCAGCGTCTTCCCGGCCTCGACGAGGATGTTCGCGGGGTCGTGCAGGTCGGCGTCGATGTAGTTGGTGACGCCCTCGGGCGAGCTGGTGAGCAGGATCCGGGCGTGCGCGAGCACCAGCGGGTCGTTGTCGACATAGACGATCTTCGACTCCGGCGCCAGCCGCTGGGCCACCTCGTGGGTGTTGTCCGCCGTCGGCAGACCGGTCCCGACGTCGAGGAACTGCCGCACGCCCTGCTCGACCACCAGGTACCGCACGGCGCGCGCCAGGAAGTGGCGCACCGCCCGCGCCTTGTCCCGCTGCCCGGGATAGACGGCGAGGAACTCGTCGCCCGCCTCCCGGTCTGCCGCGAAGTTGTCCTTCCCGCCCAGCCAGTAGTTCCAGATGCGTGCCGAGTGCGGGACCGAGGCGTCGATGTCGCGCAGTTCCGGGGCGTCCGCCGCACCGTTCGCCATCCGCACTCCCGCCTTCTGGTCCATCCGTTGATGGTCGATTCACACTAGCGCTCGGCCCCGGAACGCCATCCGGGACAGTACGGTGGACAGGCGCGCAGGAATCCTTCCCATCCGGCCGACCCACCGGTTGTCGGGAAGGGTTTCACTCTGACCCCCGGGAGGACGCGGGCCGATGCTCAGTGACCCTGCTCCCCGGCCACCCCACTGCTACGACCCCACGACTCCGCCGCACCGCGACGAGCAGGGCGTGCACGTCTACGACCACGCGACGATCCGCGCGCTGTTGCGGGACCCGCAGCGCGTGACGTCGGACGTGAGCGAGATGGTGACCCCCGAACAGCGCGACCACCTGCACCCGGTGAGCAGCTTCGTGTGGGCGACCGACCGCCGGACGGTGAGCGGGTGCCCCGGCCGGCATGCGGCCCTGCGCTCCGCGATGGCCCCGTGGTTCGCGGTCGAGACGGCCACGCGCCGCGCCTCGCTGGCCGCGGACATCGCCGCGGACCTGCTCGCCGAACCTGCCGCGGCCGGCGCGTTCGACCTCTACCACGACTACACGCTGCCGGTCGCGGTCACCTATCTCGCCGACTGGCTGGGCATCCCCCCGTCGGACGTGACCTACGCGGTGGACGACCAGCTCGCCATCGGCGACACGTTCGCCTCCTGGCCCGCGCTGGCCACGCCCGAGATGGACGCGCACTACCGCGCGTTGATGGCCCGGCCCGACCTCTCGGGCGTGGCCGCGGAGGCGCGTGACATGGTCGCGGCCGGCGTGCTCACCGAGCGGGAGTCGTGGGGCGTCCTCTACTCGGTCTCGGTCAGCGCGGTCGCGACCGCGACGGCGGCCGCGCTGACGGTCGGCCTCCTCCTCGAGCACGACCTGTGGCCCCGGACGGCGGAGCCGGCGCAGGTCCGGGCGGCCGTCGAGGAGGCGCTGCGGCTCGGCTCACCGTTTCCCGAGGCCAGCCGGTTCGCCCGCGAACACTTCACCCTCGGCGACGTCGCCGTCGAACCCGGCGAGCAGGTGCTGCTCTGGCTGACGGCGGCGAACCGCGGTATTCCCGGGGAGCACCGGCAGCCGCTCGACCGCTTCGATCCCGAGCGCGACACGAGCGAGCACCTGGGCTGGGGCACGGGCTACCACCGCTGCGCCGGGCTGCACCACGCCCGCACCGCGGCCGTCGCCACGGTGACCGCGCTGGCGCAGCACTGCCCGGACCTGACGATGGCCGGGGCGTGGAAGCGATACGTCGGGGTCGACGACGGCTACGTCGCCGCCCCGGTGGTCACCCTGCCGGACCGACCAGCGCAGGTCGCCCGATAGGGTCCGCGCCTGCACTACGGACCGTGACGATCACGGTCCGCCGTTCAACATCTGTCACTCGATTGCCGGAGTATCGAGTCGGGGAGGACGCGGTCCATGGGCATCGATGGACGCGACCCATGGGTATCGACCCTGCACGGTTGCCGGAGGACCCGGCCCATGCCCGGGCGGGCGGCCGCCACCGCGGTGACGACCCGCCCGGCTTCGAGCCGTCCGGGTTCGAGCGCAACGGGGTCGACCGCATCCCCGAGGGTGACCGCACCTCGACCCCCGGGACGTTCTTCGTCATCTTCATCGGCGGCTCCGTCGGCCTCGGCGCGGTCGCCTTCGGCTGGGTCGGGCTCACCTTCGGCCTGGGCCTGTGGGCGACGATCTCGGCGATCGCCGTGGGCACCGCGGTCGGGATCGTCCTGCTGATCCCGCTGGTGCTCCTCGGGTCGCGGACGGCGACGAACAACGCGACGGCGTCGGGGGCCGCGTTCGGCGTACGGGGCCGGCTCGTCGGGAGCGGGATCGGGCTGCTGACGTGCCTGGTCTCGGTCGCCCTCACGGTCTGGACCAGCGGGGCCGCCGGCGTCGCGGTCGCGGGCAGGTTGTTCGGCCTGCCCGACTCACGCGGCGCCCAGGCCGTCGTCTTCGCGCTCGTGGCCGCCGTGTCGGCGGCCGTCGCCATCTGGGGCTACCGCTGGCTGGTCCGCGCCACCGCCGCGATCTTCGCGATCGGCGGGATCCTGATGATCCTCATGCCGGTCGCCTTCGGCGGCCGGATCCAGTGGGGCTACGCAGGCGGGGAGTACCTGCTCGGCACGTTCTGGGCCACCTGGCTGCTCGTCGCCACGACGGTCGGGGTCGGCGGTGCACTGGTCGTCTGCACGATCCTCGGCGACTGGACGCGCTACATCCGCTCGGATCTGCACCCCTCACGCACGCTCGCGCCGGTTGCGGCCGTGGCGCTCTTCCTCGGGTTCGTGGTGCCTGCGGCGATCGGGGCGATCGTGTCCACCGCCTTCACCGACCCGTTCGCGCCCTTCCCGGTCAGCCTGGCCGGGGAGTCGCCGCTCTGGTACGCGGTCCCGCTGCTCCCGTTCGCCGTTCTCGGCGGCGTCGGCCTGGTCGCCCAGTCGCTCTACAGCGCGGGGCTCGACCTGGAGGCGGTCGTCGTCCGGCTCACCCGCGCCCGCGCGACGATGATCATCGCGGTGGTCGGCGTCGTGCTGGTGTACCTCGGGCTGCTGGCCCCGACCATCCAGGGCGCCATCGGCGCCGCGCTGCTGGTGCTGGCCGAACTGAGCGCACCCTGGGCCGTGATCGTCGGGATCGACTTCCTGCGCACCGGCGCCCGCTACGACCCCGACGACCTGCAGGTGTTCAACCGCGGCGAGACCGGCGGCCGGTACTGGTACAGCGCAGGCTGGCACGTCGGCGCGGTGATCGCCTGGGCGGTCGGCTCGGTCGTCGGGCTGCTCACCATCCAGACGCAGCTGTTCAGCGGCCCGCTCTCGGGCATCGCGTTCGGCGTCGACGTCAGCCTGCTGCTGGGGGCGCTCGTCGCCGCGCTGATCTACCTGCCGCTGCGCGGGCGCGGGGCCCGGCAGGCCTGACCTCGTCCGGGCCGTCTCCGGGGTAACATCAGCAAGCCGCGGCCCGACCCCCTGTACCGACAGGGGGGACGGAGGACAGGGGTGGATCTGCTCCCGAGCGGCACCCGGATCGGCGACTTCGTTGTCGAGAGCCTGCTCGGCAAGGGCGCGATGGGCAGGGTCTACCGGGCGACGCAGGTTCGGCTCGACCGACCGGTCGCGCTCAAGGTGCCGTCGACCGACCTCGCGGAAGACCCGCTGTTCGCCGAGCGCTTCCTGCGCGAGGCGATGATCATGCGCGATCTCGAGCACCCGTCGGTCGTCCCTGTGTATGACGCGGGCTCCGACGGCGGCCGGCTCTACCTCGCGATGCGCCTGCTGGAGCAGCACACGCTGCACGACCTGATCCAGGACGGTCCACTGCCCCCGGAGCGGGTGCTGGCGCTGCTGCGCCCGCTCGGCGAGGCGCTCGACCACGCCCACGCGCGCGGCGTGGTCCACCGCGACATCAAGCCCGCGAACATCCTTCTCGACGGTGCAGGCCGCCCCTACCTTTCCGACTTCGGCATCGCCAAGGCCCTCGAGAGCGCCTCGATCACCCTGGTGGGCAAAGCCCTCGGCACGCCGTCCCACATGGCTCCCGAACAGACGACCGGGGTGGCCGGCCACCGCAGCGACCTCTACGCGCTGGGCTGCGTCGCCTTCGAGATGCTCACCGGCCGCCCGTTGTTCCTCCTCGACGACCCCGTGGCGCTGATGCACGCGCACGCCTACGAAGCGCCGCCGCACGCGTCGACGGTCGGCCCGGCGTTGCCGGCAGCCGTCGACGCGGTGTTCGACCGCGCACTGGCCAAGCAGCCCACGGACCGATTCGGCTCTGCGGGCGAGTTCGTCGCGGCCCTGGAGTCCGCGCTCGCGCAGCCCGAACCGGGCGAGCGCGCCGACCTCACCGCGCTCCGCGGCGCGGCGCGGCGATCTGGTCCGCTCCGGTCTCGCCGTCTGCGGTGGCTCGCCGCGGCCGGGGCCGCGCTCGTCGTCGCCGCGACCGCGGGGATCGTCGTCACCACGGACGAAGCGCCGCCCGGTGCCGTAGGAGCCCCGGGCTCCGGAGCATCCTCGGCCGAACCTGCCTTCCCACCGCCTGCTGCGCCGCTGCCCGAGCCGCCGGTCGCGCACGGCGCGCTGCTCTACGGTCCGGCGCTCGACGGGAGCGGAACGGGCTTCCTGGACTCCCCGGGCGAGCAGCTCGACCCTGTGGCGGCCGCGATCGACCATGTTCCGGGCGCACTGCAGATGGAGGCGAAGACCCACGGCGCCTACGCCTACGTGCAGCTCGACGTGGGCAAACCCGTCCGCACCTACGTCGCCGACATGGAGCTGGCCGTGCGACCCGGCTCCGTCGCCGAGTTCTGCTGGAGCCTGCGCTGGGCGGTTCCGACCAAGCTCGCGTGGTACTGGTGCCTCGACACAGCAGCCGGCCGGGCCGAGTTCCGCCGCTTCGCCGACGGGTCGTACACGCCCCTGGGTGCTCCGGTGGCCGTGGCGGGCCTCGACAGCGGACGGATCGTGCAGGTCACGCTCGAGGTGTGGGCCGATCAGCTCACGATGTACCTGGACGGGCAGCAGGTGACGGCCGTGACCGACGCGGACGTGCCGGTGGCCAATACGCTGCCGGGCGTGGAGCTGTCCACCAAGCGCGGCACGGGCCTCGTGCGGGTCACCGGCCTGCGCATGTGGGAGCTGTCGTCGACCGGGGGATCCTGATCGTGACGTGCTATCTCGAGGTGTGGCGGCCCGGCGGACCGCAGCTCATCCCCCTGGTCGCCGACCGGGTGACGATCGGCCGCCACCCGGGGTGCGACCTCGTCGTCGACCACGACCGCTCCGTGTCCCGGCAGCACGCTCGGCTCGAGGCGGTGGCGGGGGGCTGGTGTGTGCAGGACGTCGGCAGTTCGGCGGGCACCTACGTCGCCGGGCAGAAGATCATCGGGGTCCGTGCGCTGCATGACGGTGACGAGCTGCGGCTGGGGCGGACCCGGCTGGTGTTCCGTTCCACCGAACCGGCCGCCGTCGCCTCGACCCTCATCGACAACGAGGAGCCACCGGCGCTGACCCTCCGGGAACGCGACGTGCTCATCTCGCTGTGCCGGCCGCTGCTCACCGGCGATGGCGGGTTCAGCGAGCCCGCGTCGGTGCGCCGGATCGGCGAGGAGCTGTTCATCGGCGACGCAGCCGTGAAGGGGCATCTCCTGCGGCTCTACGAGAAGTTCGGGCTGCAGCCCGGTGAGGGTGTGCGCCGGCGGGTGGAGCTGGCCAACGCGGCCGTCGTCCGCGGTGCGGTGTCGAGGGCGGACTTGGCACGCCGGCCGGACACGCCGTCGAGCTGATCGTTCGCCGACCTGACCAAAAGGTCACAAGACGCCGACCCGAACGACGCAGAAGCCTTGCCTGCGCGGGAATTATCCCCGGCCTCTCGGAAGAACAAGCTGGTCGCAGCACCGCGCCAGCCCGAGAGGAAGCCCGACATGAACCGCACCGTCCGCACCACCCTGCTCCTGACCGCCACGACGGCGCTCGGGCTCGCCCTCACCGGAAGCGCCTCTGCGGCGGAGGAGGAAGAGCTCGTCTACACCGGCCAGGCGGAGATCACCGTCGCCCAGTTCGGGTATTGCGGGTTCTCCAGCGAGCCTGCCCCCATCGGGCAGCGGTCCTTCACCGCCCCGGTCACCCTGGTGGTCGCCGACCAGGCCGCGGACTCCGACGGCGGCGCCGAGCAGAACCCGGTGCACTTCACCTTCCAGACCGACCAGCAGGGCCCCACCGGCGCCTGGTCGATCACCACCGGTCTGGTCGCGACGACCCCCACAACAGGCCGGGACCTGGCCGTCCAGTACTGGACCGACGAGTACGACCCGGCGACCGGCCGGCTCACCGCGCGGCTGACCGACGACCACGTCGAGGAGTCGCTGGCCTACAACCTCGTCAACGTCGAACAACTGCTCGTTCCGTGCCGCCCCGAGCTCGGCACGATCCCGATGGTGGCGGCGATGGGTGAAGGCAGCGAACTGGTCGGCACCCTCGACACGGACGAGGCAGCGATCGAGGTCAAAGGGGTCTCGTCGGACCAGCTGACCCAGTACCACATCACCACGTCGCTTCGGCGCACCTCATGACGAAGACTCTCGTGCCGGCCACCATCACCGGTTTCACCTGGACCAGTGGCCCGGCCGCCGCCGCGCAGGCGGCGGTCGACCGGCTCTCGCGCACGGTCTTCCGGGTCGGCGACAGCCGGATCGCCGTGGTGCGCCCCGACGGTCGGTCGACGCTCGCCGGCGCGCTGGCGGCCGACGGGGAGTTCCGAGCGACGTCGCCCGACGCCGAGGCAGTCGGATTCGTGTCCGTGGCCGTCGGTACGACGGCGGTCACCCTCACGGTGACCGAAGGGGCGGCGTCCTACCGCGCCACGGTCGGGCTACGAGACGCCACACGCTCGAATCCATTCGGAAGCGATCGCGCGGGAACGCGCGGGTAGGGTGTGCCGTCGACGGTCACCGGCGGTAGGGGGAGACGTGACGATCCCCGTCGCGGAGCACGCCTTCGGCGAGGAACGCCGGGATCGGATCGTCGCCGTGGTCAACGCGCGCGGGCGCGTCCGGATCGGCGAGCTGGCCCGGGAGGTCGCGGCCAGCGAGCCCACCGTGCGCAAGGACCTGGCGCTGCTGGAGCGGGCGGGCCTGCTGCGACGCACGCACGGCGGCGCGCTGGCGCTGCGGCCCCCCGCCGAGCGGTCGTTCGTCGACCGGCTCGGCCGCGACGCCGAGGCCAAGACCGCGATCGCCCGCGTCTGCGTCGACCTGGTGGCCGACGGTGACGCGATCTACCTCGACAGCGGGACGACGACCCTGCGCATCGCCGAGCTGCTCACCGCCCGCAACGTCAACGCGCTCACCAACGGCATCGCAGTGGCCGCCGCGCTGGCCGAGAAGCCGACGGTCCGGCACACGCTGCTGGGCGGGGTGCTGCGCCCGTCCGCCGGTGCGGTGGCCGGGGCGCTGGCCGTCGAGAACCTCGCGCGCTTCACGGTCAGCACGGCCTTCATCGGCGTCACCGGCCTGACCGGGGACGGCATCACGGTGGCCGACCACAACGAGGCGCAGCTCAAGGCGGCCGTGCTCGGCCGGGCGAGGCGGGTCGTCGTGCCGGTGGACGCCTCGAAGATCGGCATCAGCGACTTCGCTCTCGTCGCACCGCTCGACGTGGTCGACATGGTGGTCACGGCCGACGCCCCGCCCGGGCTGGCCGAGCTGTGCGCACGGCACGGCGTCGAACTGGTCGACGCCGCGACGCGGTGATCCTTGCCACGACGCGATGATCCTGAAGGACACGCGTCAGGAGGCCGCGGCCTCCGGGACGGCGTCGGTGTCGACCGACACGACGTGGTCGAGCAGCGCGTGCACCGCGAGCGCGCACCCGTCGTCGTCGAAGGGCTCGGTCACCAGGTGCGCGGCGGCCTTGACCTCGGCCGACGCCTGCCCCATCGCGACTGCGGTGCCGGCCACGCCGAACATCGACACGTCGTTCCCGCTGTCGCCGACGACGAGCAGTTCGCGCGCGGGGATGCCCGCCCGGCGCGCCGCCCACTCGACGCCGCGGCCCTTGCTGATCCCGGCCGCGGTCAGGTTGAGGATGTTCACCCCGGGGAAGACCGGCGCGGTCGAGGGGTCGATGTGCAGGCCGAGCTCCGTGCCGAGCGCGACAGCGGCGGGGCCCTCCTCCGGCGCGAAGGCGTAGATCGTGATCTTGTAGGTCTCCGCCCGCGTCAGGTCGACGTCGGCCACCGCGCCGTCCGGACCGCCTGCGATCTCGTCCCAGGCCGGACGGGCCACCTCACGCACGTCGCTGACCAGGAAGTCCGACCCGACCGCGAACTCCGCGTACACACCGTGCTCGAGGGCCCACGCGGCGATCCGGGCCGCGGCGGTGGCGGGCATGGCCCAGCCACCGATCTGGGCGCCGTCCTGCAGCACGAGGGCGCCGTTGTGCACGACGTCCGCGCCGCGGGAGCCGGTGCGCGCACGCACGACGTCCACCCCGGCGGGCGGGCGTCCCGTGGCGAACGAGAGCGTCGCCCCCCGGTCCTGCACGGCCCAGCAGGCGTCCACGAAGGCGGCGGTCGGTTCCTCGTGCTCCCCCACCGACGTCCCGTCGACGTCGAGGAAGACCGCTCCGACCGACGGCCTGCGCCAGTCGTCGAACCGGCCGCCGGGCTGAAGACCCTTACTGAGATGCACCATGCTCACGAGCCGACACTCCCCGCTCCGGCTGGGCCATCCGGGGTCGCGACGACCCGCACGGAGCGCTCAGGCGCCGGAGCATCGTCACTCACCCGAGCACAATTCGATACTAATCGAGCACGTTCGAGCTGAACCGAAATCGTATCGAACGTCACCGGACGCCGAGGTGAACGGTGCCTACCGCTTCACGGACTGACCGTACGAGTCGATCACCTTCGCGACCTCGTCGAGCTGCTCCGCCGTCAGCAGGTTCGGCTCCCCGATCTGCTTGGCCTGGTGGTAGAGCTTGCACACCCACTCCAGGTAGATCGACCGGGTGTAGGCCTTCGCCAGGGTGGGGCCGTACGTCGTGGCGCCGTGGTTGCGCAGCAGCACGCCGCTGCGCCCGGCCATCGCGTCCACGCTGCCCTGGGCCA
Organism: uncultured Actinomycetota bacterium; assembly: GCA_963780835.1. Lineage (GTDB taxonomy): Bacteria > Actinomycetota > Actinomycetes > Mycobacteriales > Pseudonocardiaceae > Pseudonocardia. Next base: position 77,387 of record CAWADQ010000020.1, read on the forward strand.
GCTCCGGGCTGCCGAACCGGGCGTAGGGCGCCACCCGCACCGGGCCGCCGAGCAGCGCGAGCATGTAGTGCACCGGGGGGACCTCGTCCATCGTCACCGAGATCGCGGTGCAGTACATCGGGTGGCTGTGGACGACGGCGCCGGCATCGGTGGCGCGGTAGACCGAGGTGTGCATCGGTACCTCGGAGGACGGCTCGAGATCGGCCTCGACCACCGCGCCGTCGAGGTCGATCACGCAGATGGCCTCCGGTGTCAGGTCGTCGTAGTTCACGCCGCTCGGCGTGATCGCGACGAGGTGGCCGGACCGGACGCTGAGGTTGCCGGAGGTGCCGACGGTCAGGTCGTCGGCCTGCATCTTCAGGCAGTACTCCACCAGCGCGGCACGTTCGTCGGGCAGCAGCATCGGCGTCCTTCCTCGCGACGTTCGGACCTCACGATCTCACGGTCCGCCGGTCGGCGCGTGCTCCTGCGCAGGGCCGGCCGGGGGCCGCGGCCATAGGAGGATCCTGAAAAACCGCCGGCCGCGGCCGACGCACGTTTGTGGCCTGCGCCGTGAAGTTACAAGTCGGCCGCGGGGCCCGGTTCTTCAGCACCCTGCGCAGTGCAGGCCGCCCTTCTAACCCTCCTAGGCTGCGTCGGTGGAGTGGTGGCGCCCGTTCCTGACCCGGCTGGTCGCCGCCGACCCGGGGATGCGCCGGTTCCGGTCCGCGACCCAGGTGATCGTCGCCGTCGTGCTCGCGGTCGGGGTCGCGCTGCCGGCGCTGACGGCCCTGCACCAGCCGGTCACCGCCGTCGCGGCCGCCGCCGTCGTCGCGATGGTGAGCATGCTCGCGGTGCGCGCGGGAGGCCGGGAGGGCGTGCTCACCACGCTCGTCCTGCCCGTCGCCGCCACCGTGACGTTCACCCTCGCCGCCCTCGTCCACGGGTCGCTCCAGGTCGCGGAGCCGGTGTTCGTCGGCGTGATGTTCGTGGCGGTCTGGATGCGCCGCTTCGGACCACGCGCGCTCGCGGCGGGAATGGCCGGCATTCCTCGGCTACTTCCTCGCGCTGTTCCTGCAGGTGTCGTTCACGGCGCTGCCGGCGATGGCCGGGGCCGCGGTGGTCGGGGCCTGCGCCGCGCTGCTCGCCCGGTTCGTGCTGCTGCCGGAGCGGCCGGACTCGGCGTGGCGAAGTGGGGTACGCGCGCTACGTGCGCGGGTGCACACGCTCCTGCACGCCGTCGACGCCCTCGGCGCGGAACCCGGCTCGGCGCAGCGCCGCAGGCGGGTGCACGACGAGCTGCTGCGCCTCAACGCGACCGCACTGTCGCTGGGCACGACCTTCGCGGCGCTCGACGAACTGCCGCCCGAGCGGGCGGACGCGCTGCGCCGGCACGTGCTGGACGTCGAGCTCGCGGCCGGCGCGCTCGTCACCGCGGTGGACGGGCTGGTCGACGGGCCCGTGGACGCGGCGGCGCGGCCGGCGGTGGCGCAGGTGACCGCAGCGCTCGACCACGACGTCGCGGCGGCGGCGCGGGCGTCCCGGGAGATCGCGGACCAGCTCGACGGCGCGGGTTCCCCCGCGGTCGGCATGGCGGTGCGGCGGCTGGCCGCGGCGGCCGCGGACCTCGGCACCGCCACCCTCACGATGCAGCACGACACGGACCTCCCGGCCGTGCCCGAACCGGCCGCCGAGGAGCCCGACGAGGAGCCCGACGACCCGGAGCAGCCCCGCGGGCTGCAACCGACGACCCGCACCGCGATCCAGGTCGCCGTCGCCGGCACCGTGGCGATTCTCGTCGGCGGCCTGGTGGCACCGGGCCAGTGGTTCTGGGCGGTGATCACGGCGTTCGTGGTGTTCGTCGGCGCGAACAGCCGCGGCGAGCTGCTCGTGCGGGCATGGTCGCGGAGCGCAGGCACCCTCGGTGGAGTGATCGCGGGCGTCGTGGTCGCGAGCCTGGTGACCGGGCACGTCGTGCTTCAGGGCGCCGTCGTGCTGGTGTGCGTCTTCCTCGCGTTCTACCTGCTGCCGCTCTCCTACGGGCTGATGACCTTCTTCGTGACGACCATGCTCGGCGTGCTCTACGGGCTGCTCGGCCGGTTCAGCGTCGCGTTCCTGGAGATCCGCCTGCTGGAGACGGTGATCGGGGCGGTCGCCGGGGCGGTCGCGGCGCTGCTCGTGCTGCCCACCCGCACCCGCGGCGTGGTCCGGGAGCAGGCCGCCGCCTTCCTCGCCCCGGTCGCGGGCCTCCTGCGCGGCGCGGCGGACGACCTGCGCGCCGGAGCGGACGTCCGCCCGCTCGCCGCCGAGGCCCGCGACGTCGATACCCAGATGCACGCCCTGCTGGTCAGCGCGCGCCCGTTCGGCAGCTACCGCGTCGGCGACGCCCGGGCCCGCTACGAGCGGTGGCGGTTGCTGGTCGGCTCGTGCGCGGCCGGCACGCGAGGGTTCGCCCGAGCGGTCGCTCCCGCTGCGTGCACCAGCGACCAGGACACCCGGGAACGGCTCGCCGAGCTCGCGGCCACCGTCGCCGACCTGGCCGACGCCGTCGCCGCGCGCGATCCCGACACCGCCGCCGCGCTGGTGGACCGGGCGTGCGAGCAGGAGGGGACGCTGGTCGATGTCGTCGAGGCGGTGGCGGCCGGGGAGACCCAGCTTCGAGTCGCGATCCACCAGCTCGGCCGGCTGCGCGGCGTGCTGGCCGACCTGGCGCGCGAGTTCGGTCCACGGCCGGCGACCGTCCCGGCCTGACCGGCCCGGGTCACCAGCGCAGCGGCGGTGTCGCCCGCCGCAGGTCCATGGCCCTCGGCACCGGTCCGGACCACACTTCGACGGTGGCCACGACCGCCGTCCCCCGCGCGCACCTGACGGTCGTGCGCGGCGCCCGCCTCTTCGACGGCGACCGGCCGGTGCCGCTCGCCGCGCCCACGGTCGTGATCGACGGAAGCCGGATCGCGGCGGTGGGGGTTCCGGTACCCGAGCACGCCGAGGTCGTCGACCTGCCCGGCGCGACGCTGCTGCCCGGCCTCGTCGACACCCACGTCCACCTCGCCTTCGACGCGAGCACCGACCCGGTCGGGACGTTGGCGGCCTGGGACGACGCCGCCGCGCTCGCCGCCATGACCGACGCGGCCCGCACCGCCGCCCGGGCCGGGATCACGACGGTGCGCGATCTCGGGGACCGCTGCTTCCTGGCTCTCGACCTGCGGGATCGCGCGGAACCGGGCCTGCCGACGATCGTCGCCTCCGGACCGCCGCTCACCACGCCCGGCGGCCACTGCCACTACCTGGGCGGCGAGTCGACCGACGTCCGGGCGACCGTCCGCGCCCACGCCGAGCGGGGCGTCGACGTCATCAAGATCATGGCCAGCGGCGGCAACCTCACGCCCGGCAGCCGGCCCGAGCTGGGGCAGTTCGAGCCGGACGAGCTGCGGGCCGCGGTCGACGAGGCGCACCGGCTCGGGCTGCCGGTCACGGCCCACGCGCACGGGCGGCAGGCCGTCGTCGACGCGGTCGCGGCGGGTGTCGACGGGCTGGAGCACGTCACGTTCATGACCGCCGACGGCGTGGACCCGGTGCCTCGCGACCTGCTCGCGGAGATCGTCGCGCGGCGGGTCGTCCTCGGGCTGACCGTCGGCGCGGTCCCGGGTGCGGCTGTCCTCCCAGCGATGGCCGTGCGGATGCCGGCGCTGCTGGCCAACGCCCGGCTGCTGTGCGCCTCGGGCGCGCCCGATCACGGCGGGCACCGACGGCGGGGTCAGCCCGGGCAAGCCGCACGACGTTCTCCCGTACGCGATCGAGGCACTCGTCCGGATCGGGATGAGCCCGGCCGACGCGCTGGTGGCCACGACGTCGCGGGCGGCGGAGGTGTGCGGCCTCGGCGACCGCACGGGCAGGCTCGCTCCCGGGTTCGACGCCGACGTGCTGGCGGTCGACGGCGACCCGCTGACCGAGCCTGCCGCGCTGCGCCGGGTCCGGGCGGTGTTCGCGCGGGGCGTGCGGGTGCGCTGAGCGCTCGGCTCGTGCACACCTGCTGGTTCCCGTGCACAGCGCCCACGATGTGCACGGACGGCCCGCGGTGTGCACGGTGGACCCGTGCCCGTTCCTGCCCGCCACGTCGCCGTTCTCGGAGGTGGCGTGCTCGGTGTCTCCACCGCCGCCCAGCTCGCGGAGCGCGGCGTCGCCGTCACGCTGATCACCGACGGGGCGCTCGCGAGCGGGGCGTCCGGCCGGTCGCTGTCGTGGCTGAACTCGGCCGCCCCAACGCAGCAGCCAGGCTCGCCGGCATCCGACATGACCGCCGATGAGGCGGAAGGGCTTCGCCTGACTGCCGCGTCCCGCTCCCCTGCTTATCACCGGCTCCGGATGATCGGGATCGATCGTTACCGCACGCTGTCCGTGACGCTGCCGGACGTGCCGTGGCTGCGGTTCGACGGCGGGCTGTTCTGGGGCGAGCGGGCCGACGCGATCGCCGCGCACCACCGGGCGGTGGGGTACGAGGTGCGCCGGGTGCGCGCGGTGGCCGGCATCGCGGTGCCGGCCGAGGGCGCGTACCTCAACCCCGGCGAGGGCTGGGTGGATCTCCCGTCCCTCGTCCGGCACCTGGCCGGCCGGTTCACGACGGCCGGTGGGCGGCTGCTCACCGGCGTGGGCGCGGCCCGGCCCGTCGTCGACGGCGGCCGGGTGCAGGGCGCCCGGCTCGCGGACGGGACGCAGGTCGACGCGGACGCCGTCGTCGTGGCCACCGGCGCCGCAGTGCCGGCCATGCTCGGCGAGCTGGGCGTGCCGATCCGCGCGCAGCACTCGCCCGCGGCCCTCGTCCGCACGCGACCCGTCGACGTCGGCCTGCGGGTGGTGGTCAACGCGCCGCGCGTGTCGCTGCGGCCGACCCCCGACGGCTGCCTCGTCGTCGGACGCCGGGTGGCTGGACGCCGAGCTCGCCGACGACGGCCGCACCGTGCCCGAGGAGCGGGTACCCGAGCTGCTCGCCGAGGCGTCGGCGGTGCTCGCCGGCCATCCCGCCCTCGTCGCGGACGCCGTGCACGCCGGGCCGCGGCCGATGCCGGTCGACGACGAGCCGGTGCTGGGCCGGGTCGCCGGGATCGCGGGCATGCACGTCGCGTTCACCCACAGCGGGGCGACGCTCGGCCTGATCGCGGGCGAGCTGGTCGCCGACGAGATCGTCACGGGCACGCCCCACCCGCTCCTGGACCCGTTCCGCCCGGACCGGTTCGCCCGCTGACGACGCGACGTCCGGCTCCCTCGGGTCAGCCGGGCTCGGCGATCCATTTCTCGACGGTGTCCGCGATCGCGATCCTGCACGGCCTGGGCGATCGTCGGGAAGCCGTCCAGGCAGAACCAGGTGTCGTGGCCGGACCGGGCGGTGGCGAACGGGCAGGTAGGGTCGCCGCATGCTCGGCCGCGCCTACGGGATCGCCCGGTCGCTGGTGATGTACCACGGCGTGCCGGGGCGGCACCGCAAGATGGTGCGGTTCTACGGCGCGTTCCTCGGGCCGGGCGACATCGGGATCGACGTCGGCGCGCACGTCGGCAGCCGCGTCCGCGCCTGGCGGGCGCTCGGGGCGCGGGTGATCGCGGTCGAGCCGCAACCCGACTTCACGCGCATCCTGCGCCTGTTCTTCGGGCGCGACGACGGCGTCACGATCCTGCCCCAGGCGCTCGGGGCGCGACCGGGGACGGCCCGGCTGGGCATCTCGACGGCGACACCGACCGTGTCGTCACTGTCGACCGACTGGATCGACACGGTGGCGACGGACCGCAGCTTCGCGAAGGTCCGCTGGGACCGGTCGGTGGAGGTCCCGGTGACGACGCTGGACGCGCTGATCGCCACCCACGGCGAGCCGGCGTTCTGCAAGATCGACGTCGAGGGCTTCGAGGCGGAGGTCCTGGCCGGGCTCACCCGGCCGGTGCGCGCGCTGTCGTTCGAGTACCTGCCGATGGCCCACGATGCCGCGCTGGCCGTGCTCGAGCGCGTGGGGGAACTGGGTTCCTACCGCTACAACTACTCCCCCATCGAGACCATGACGTGGGCGAGCGACCGCTGGCTGGACGCGGCGGAGCTGCGCGCGCTGCTCGACCGGTACCGCCCGCTCGGCCGCTCCGGCGACGTCTACGCGCGCCGCGACGACCGCTGACCCCGCTCGCGGGGCCCCATGCAGCGGGGAAGACGACTCAGCGAGGTCTGCGCCGCCGACGGTGAACGGGACGACGGTTCGGCCGACTTGGCCGGGTCGGTCGGCTCGGCCGGAAGTGGTACGCGGCGAATGCCAGCGCGGCCGCCACGAAGCCGGGCAGGACCAGCGACAGCAGCAGGCAGAGCACCGCGGTGGCGGCGGCGGCCACGGCGACGACGAGGTGGCCACGGCCCGCCCGGCGCGACTGCAGGCGCCCCATCGATGCCGCGAACCCCGGGTCGTCTGCCGCGATCTGCTCGGCGATCTGGGCGAACGCCTGCTCTTCCTGCCCGCTCAACATGTGCAGCCTCCGGTCGTCCGGACGCCGCCCAAACGCGACCTCCCGTGATATGAGGCCCGGACGGCGCCGGAGATACATCGTCGAATGCGCCGTCAGCCGACGTCCCAGGCAGTCACGACGTCGTCGGCCGTCAGGTGCACCGAGCGGTTGCGCAGGACGATCCCGTCGATCACCCGCAGCACGCCGAGGTCCCCGACGGCCTCGGTGCCCGCCCCGATGATCCGGGGCGCGGTGCCGACGACGATCCGGTCGACCAGCCCGGCGCCGAGCAGCGAGGTGATGACCTGCGCACCGCCCTCGACCATCAGGCTGCGCACGCCCTCGGCGCGCAGCTGCTGCAGGGCCGCCTTGAGGTCGACCCCGCCCGGGCCCTCCGGGAGTACCCGGATGCCGGCGCCGAGGTCGCGCACCCGCGACCGGTCGGCCTCGGTGGAGCGCTCCGTGGTGAGTATCAGCGTGGGAGCGGCGCCGTCGTCGAGGCCGGTGAACAGCAGCGCGTCCGACGGCGTGCGCAGCGTCGAGTCGAGCACCACCCGCAGCGGCGACGCACCGGGCACCAGCCGCACGTTGAGGCGACAGTCGTCGCGCAGCACCGTCCCGACCCCGACCATGATCGCGTCGCAGGCGGCGCGCAGGGCGTGCGACAGCGCGCGCTCCTCCTCGCCGCTGATCCACTTCGAGTCGCCGTCGCCGGTCGCGATCCGCCCGTCGAGGGTCTGGGCGTACTTGAGGACGACGTACGGGCGGTCCAGGGGCGGATCGACGTTCCCGATGAGGTCGACGGCCTCGGGCGGGATCGCCGGACCGGGCAGCTCCTCCCCCGCCGTGTCGCCGTGGCCCAGGCGCCGCTCCTTGGTGCGCAGGTAGCCGACATTGCGCACGTGCGCGGCGGTCCGCAGCGGCTCCATCCGCTCGACGGCGATCCCGGCGGTCTCGAGGCCGTGCACCTTGTCCGGGTTGTTGGTCAGCAGCCGCACCGACACCACACCCAGCTCGCGCAGGACGTCCGCGGCCTCGGTGTAGCTGCGGTCGTCGACCGGGAGCCCGAGGCGCAGGTTGGCGTCGACCGTGTCCGCGCCCTCGTCCTGCTCGACGTAGGCCCGCAGCTTGTTGAGCAGCCCGATCCCGCGGCCCTCGTGCCCGGTGGCGTAGAGCACCACGCCGCGGCCCTCGGCGGCGATCCGGCGCAGCGCCATCCGGAGCTGGATCCCGCAGTCGCAGCGCAGCGAGGTGAGCGCGTCGCCGGTCAGGCACTCCGAGTGCACCCGGGTCAGCACGGGCGCGCCGTCGGTCAGGTCGCCCCGGGCCAGCGCCAGGTACACGAGCCCCGGCCGGACCTCGACGGCGGTGACGTCGAACTCGCCGAACTGCGTCGGCAGCACCACGCGGACGGAGTCGAACACGGTCTGGCAGCCGGTCACGCGGGGCTCCTCTCGAGGATCGTCGGCCGCGAGGCCGGAAGGCGTCGGGCGGTTGCGGTCAGGAGCAGCACCACGGCGCCCGGCAAGCAGGCGATCAGGCTCAGCACCCCGTACACGACGGCGGTCGTGAGCCCCTGCGCCGCGCCGAGGCCGACCGCGCCGAACGCCACGGCCATCACCCCTTCGCGCGGACCCCACCCGCCGATGTTGAGCGGCAGCGCCATCGCAAGCAAACCGAGGACGAGCAGCGGCAGCAGGTCGCCGAGCGCGGCCTGCGATCCCGCGACCCGGGCGGCGACGACGAACAGGGCGAGGTAGCCGGCCAGCGTGACCACCGACAGCGCCAGCAGGCCCGGCCATGCCGACCGGGACAGGACCCCGGACCGCGCGTCGACGCAGGCCGACCGCAGCGCGGCGCGGATCCGGGCGGTGCGCGGGTCGCGGGCCACCCACAACACCGCCGCGGCGAGCGCGACGAGGCCGGCGAGCACCTCGGCGACGCCGAGCCGTCCCGGGAGCAGCGCCATCAGCAGGGTCGGCCGGGCGGTGAGCAGCACCCCCAGCCCGACGACGACGATCGCGAGCTGGCCCGTGACGCGCTCGAGGGCGACGACCCGGACCCCGCGGCCCATGTCGCCGATCCGGCGGCCGTAGCCGACGGCCCGGTGGACGTCGCCGAGCACGCCCGCGGGCAGCACGGAGTTGAGGAACACCGCCCGGTAGCAGTCGGACACCGCGGCGGCCAGCGGCAGCCGCAGCCCGAGGCCGCGCGCGACGAGGCACCACCGCGCCGCGCTCGCGACCGTCGTCAGCAGTCCCAGGGCGAGCGCGGCGAGCACCGACCCGGCGCCGATCGCCGCCAGGCCGTCGACGAACGCCTGCGCGCCCAGCCGCACGACGAGCCCGACGAGAATGCCGACCCCCGCCGCCGTCTTGACCAGCGGCCAGAGGCCTCTCACGTCGTACCTCCTTGAAGCGGTGGACCGTGAAGCGGTGGACCAGGTAGGGCGAGCACGTCGAGGTGGCCGACGACGACCCGCAGTTCGCCCGCCGCGCTGGCGGAGATCCGGCGGTGCAGGTAGTCGGCCGCGAAGGCCGCGAGGTCGGGTTGCTGCGCGCATGCGGCGGCGATCCAGCCGCGCAGCCACTCCTCGGTCAGCTCGGCCCACTCGCGTCCGGCCCAGCCCGGTCCCAGCCGCCACGGGCTGGACCGGACCTCGGTCACGGCGCCGCGCTTCGCGAACGCGTGCTCGGCGGTCGCGCCGGCGTCGGGCCCGAGCAGGCGGCGGCTCCCGGATCCGACACGACGGTCCGCCGCTGGTGGGCGTCGAAGGCGGCGCCGAACACGGAGTCGAGCGGCTCGGCCGGGAAGAACCCGACCGAGCCCGTGACCGAGAGCGTCAGCAGCGCGGGGCAGCCGGCCGCGGTGCAGGCGTCCGCGAGGGCGTCCACCTCCTCCGCGGTGAGCAGGTCCAGCAGGGCCGATGCGGCCACCAGCGACGTGCCGGCGAGCTGCGCGGCATCGAGGTCGGTGAGGTCGCCGTGCTCGATGAGGGCGGTGACGGGGGTGCCGTCGGCCGCGGTCGCCGGCAGGCCGGCTTCCGCGCGGGCCAGCAGCTCGGCGTCGCGGTCGTGCAGCACCCAGCGCTGCGGGCCGGGCAGCTGCGGCGCGAGCCAGCGACCCAGCGAGCCGCTGCCGCAGCCGAGATCACGGATCACGAGCGGCCGCTCGTCGCCGAGCCCCTCCGCGGTGAGCGCGGCGAGCTCGGGGTCGCGGGCGGCGGCGTCGGCGGGCTCACGCAGCGCGAGCCAGTCGGGGGTGCAGACCGGGGATCCGGGGGTGCTCAGGCGGGCGTCCCACCCGTTCGGGCCAGCGCTGCTGTTCCGATCAACATCTTGGCTACCCATCGCGACGTCACCTCCCATCCGTGCAGCATGCCCCGCACGCCGTTGCGCGGAGCGCCGGAGCCCCGCCCGCCGGTCCGGGTCGGCCATCCAACCGTGCAGTGCGGCACCGAGGTCCGCAACGCGACCGGCCGGGACGACCATCCCCGGCACGCGGCCCTCCGGGTCGCGGCCGAGCGTCTCCGGCAGCCCGCCCGCGTCGCTCACGAGGACCGGGACACCCCGGGCCAGCGCCTCGGTGACGACCATCCCGTAGGTCTCCGCGCGCGACGGCACCACCAGCAGGTCCGTGCCCGCGTAGGCCGCGTCGAGGGCCGCGCCGGTCAGCGTGCCGGTCAGCCGGACGCGGCCGGCCAGCCCGTGCCGCTCGATCGCGGCGCGGACGGCGTCGACGTGCCGGGGGTCGCGCAGCGGGCCGACCAGCGTGGCGGTCCACGGCAGGTCGCGGACCTCGGCGAGCGCCGCGACCAGCAGGTCCTGGCCCTTCGTCGGGGTGAGCGCGCCGACGCACAGGAGGCCGGTTCCACCCGAGCCGGGGGCGAGCGGTGCGGGATCGACGCCCGGGGTCGCGACCGTGACCCGGGCGGGGTCCAGCCCGTGCCGGGTGACGACCCGGTGCGCCGCCCACGGGCTGGTGGCGATCACCGCCGCGGCCGCGGCCAGGACCTCCCGCTCGCGCACCGCCAGCTCCGGCGGCGCCCCCGTCTCGTCGCCGAGCGGCAGGTGCACGAGCACGACGAGCGCGAGCCGGCGCGCCGCGGGGACGACGACGTCGGGGACGCCGCAGGCCACCAGCCCGTCGACGAGCACGACCGCGCCGTCCGGCACCGCGGCGAGGGCGGTCGCCAGCCCGGCGCGGGCCGTGGCGTCCGGGCGCGGCCAGCCGCCGGGCACCGCGCGCTCGCGCACGTCCCAGCCGGTCGCCGCCAGGCCCTGCACGACGCGCCGGTCGTAGCGGTTCCCCCCGCTGGGCGAGGCGAGGTCGTCGATGCCCGCGGGGACGACGACGTGCACCTCACGCGTCATGACCGTCGAGGTCGGACGAGGTGTCACAGGTCACGCTCGTAGCTCGCCCACGCGACGTGCGACTCGTGCAGGGCCACCGTGATCCCGGTCAGGCCGCGCGCTCCCTCGCCGAGCGCGCCGGCGTGCACCTTGTCGGCGAGCCGGTCCGCGATCACCTTCGCGAGGAACTCGGTCGAGGTGTTGGTCCCGGCGAAGGCGGGCTCGTCGTCGAGGTTGCGGTAGTTGAGGTCGGCCAGCGTCGCGTGCAGCTCCTGGGTGGCGAGCCCGATGTCGACGACGATGTTGTCGGCGTCGAGGTCGGGCCGCCGGAACGTCGCGTCCACCACGAACGTCGCGCCGTGCAGGCGTTGCGCCGGACCGAAGACCGCGCCGGTGAAGCTGTGCGCGACCATCAGGTGGTCGCGCACGGTGATGCTGAACATCTGTCGCTCCTCTCCGGCGTCCGGTCGTTCGTCGTAGGTGACACGCACGCACAGCGCGGACGGTTCACCGGTGATCCGCGGCATCTCCCGCGGCAGGTCCGCGAACCGGATCTCCCGGGTGATCAGCGTGTCAAACACCGGGTCGGCGAGCAGGCGCAGGGACAGCGCCATGCGGTCGGCGTACGAGCGGCGCCCGCGCCGGGCCGGGGCGACGGTGCCGACCTGGCTCGCGCGGATCGTCAGGCGCCGGGAGTGGAACGCCTCCCCGAGCGGCAGCGTGACGAGGCGGTCGCCGTACCAGCTCAGCTCGACCACCTCGCCCTCGTCGGCGAGCAGCTCCAGGGCGCGGGCCAGCCCCGCGTCCGTCGCGCTGGCGTGCACGACGAGGTCGCAGTCGCCCGCGGCGTCGGCGGGTGCGGCGAACCCGACGCCGAGCGCGGCGGCGACGCCCGCCCGCGCCGGGTCGACGTCGACCAGCTCGACCCGCACCCCGGGGATGCGGGCGAGCAGGGCCGCGACGCAGCACCCCACCATCCCGCCGCCGATCACCGCGATCCGGTCGCCCACCCGGGGAGCGGCGTCCCACAGGGCGTTGACCGCGGTCTCGACGGTGCCGGCCAGCACGGCGCGGGCCGCGGGCACGGCGTCCGGGACCACGGTCACCGCGCCGGCCGGGACGACGTACCGGGTGCGGTGCGGGGCGAGGCAGAACACGGTCTTCCCGACCAGCCCCGCGGGCCCGTCCTCCACCTCGCCCACGTTGAGGTAGCCGTACTCGACGGGCGCCGGGAACTCCCCGACCTGGAACGGCGCGCGCATCCGGGCATGCTGGCTCGCGGGCACGCCGCCGCGGAAGACGAGGGTCTCGGTGCCGCGGCTGACGGCCGAGAAGCGGGTCCGGACCACGACGTCGTCCGGCCCGGGGGCGGGCAGGTCGACGGTGCGGATCTCCCCCTCACCGGGGGCACGCAGCCAGAAGGCGCGCGCGGTGTGATGCCACGTCATTTCCTCCACGTTCGAATGAACCTGTTCGCCAACGGGCACGTGCATCTCATCGTGTCCGACACCCCGACGACCCCGACCCGGGTCGACCGCCAGCTCGCCGCCGCCGTGGCCGTGCAGCTCACTCTGCTCGCCGTGCTGTCGGTGCAGGTCGGCCTCGGCCTGCTCGGCTGGCTGGCCGGGGCCGCGTACGCGCTCGGGCTGCGCACGCTGCTCGGCGGGGCCGCCCGGCGGGCCGGCGCCACCGCGCTCGGGCCCGGCCGACGTCGTCACGCTGGCCCGGGCCTCGCTCGTCGGCGGCGTGACCGCGCTGGTCGTGGACCGGGTCGGCAGCGGGGCGATCCCGGTCGCGACGCTGGTGCTGCTGTCCTCGGTCGCGCTGGCGCTCGACGGCGTCGACGGCTGGGTCGCGCGGCGCACCCGGACCGTCTCGGCGCTGGGGGCCCGCTTCGACATGGAGGTCGACGCGTTCCTCGTCCTCGTGCTGAGCGTGCACGTCGCCCAGACGGTCGACCCCGTGGGCACTGGTCATCGGGGCCATGCGCTATGCCTTCGTGGTGGTGAGCTGGCTTCTGCCGTGGCTGTCGGGGGCGCTCCCGACCCGGTACTCCGCGAAGGTCGTGGCCGCGGCGCAGGGGATCGTGCTGGTGGTGGCGTCGGCGCAGCTGCTCGCCCAGCAGATCGCGGCGGCGCTGGTCGTCGCGGCGCTGGCCGCGCTGCTCTGGTCGTTCGGCAAGAGCGTCACGTGGCTGTGGCGGGCGCGTCTGATCCGGTGCGGGGCGGCCGCCCCGGTCCGCTGGACTCCGCGACGCGGCGTCGGACGCGTCGTGCCGGATCGGTCACTGCGCGGGCTGGACGCGTCGTGGCCGGATCGGTCACAGCCCGATGACCGCCCGCGACCGCCTGCGCCGGGTCGCCGGTCACCCCGCCGTCGCGTGCGACGCTCACCGCGGTCGCGTTCCTGATCGTCTACCTCGCCCTGGCCCTTCCCCGCGAGGTCGACCAGCTCACCCCCGCCGCGCTGGTGCGCATCCCGGTCGAGCTGCTCCTCGGCGTCGCGCTCCTGCTCGTGCTCCCGCCGCGGATCCGGCACGCCGCGGCCGCGGTCGGCGGCGCCGCCCTGGGCGTGCTGACGATCCTCAAGGTGCTCGACATGGGCTTCCTGTCCGTGCTCGGGCGCCCCTTCGACCCGGTGTTCGACTGGGTCCTGCTCGGCAACGCCCGGGAGTTCGTCGAGGGCTCGTTCGGCTCCGCGGGCGCGATCGGTGCGGCGGTCGCCGCCGTCGTGCTGGTCGTCGTCGTGGTCGTCGCGACGGCGCTGGCCATGCTGCGGGTCGCCCGGGTCGCCGGCAGGCACCGGCCCGCCGCGGCCAGGGCCGTCGCCGTCCTGTCGGTGGCCTGGGTGGCCTGCCTCGCCCTCGGCGCGCAGCTCGTCGCCCCCGTGCCGGTCGCCTCCCGCAGCGCGGCCGCGCTCGCCTACGAGAAGGCCGGCCAGGTGCCCGCGAGCCTGCGCGACGAGCGCGTGTTCGCCGCGCAGGCGGCCGACGACGCGTTCCGCGGCACCCCGCCCGACGAGCTGCTGACCGGGCTGCGCGGCAAGGACGTGGTGCTGACCTTCGTCGAGAGCTACGGCCGCAGCGCCGTCGAGGACCCGCGGTACGCGCCGGTGATCGACCCGCTGCTCGACGCCGGGACCGCCCGGCTCGCGGCCGCCGGGTACGGCGCGCGCAGCGGCTGGCTGACGTCCCCGGTGGCGGGCGGCGGCAGCTGGATGGCCCACGCGACGCTCCACTCCGGCGTGAAGATCGACAACCAGAACCGCTACCGCAGCCTCGTCACCAGCGATCGGGTGACCCTCGGCTCGGCGTTCCACCAGGCGGGCTGGGAGACCACGAGCGTCATGCCGGCCACCAACCGGGCCTGGCCGGAGGGCGCCTTCTTCGGGATCGACCGCGTGCACGACGGCCCGAGCCTGGGCTACCGCGGCCCCGGCTTCAGCTTCTCGCCGATGCCCGACCAGTACGCGCTGTCGGCGTTCGAGCGCCTCGAGCACGGCCGGACCGATCGCGGGCCGGAGTTCGCGCAGGTCGAGCTGACCTCCAGCCACGTGCCGTGGACGCCGTTCCCGAAACCGGTGGCGTGGGACGCCGTCGGCGACGGCACGGTGTTCGCGCCGCAGGTCGAGGGCGCGGAGCCGACGGACGAGGTCTGGAAGGACGACGACCGGGTGCGCGCGGTGTACCGCGACTCGACGGCCTACTCGCTGGACACGCTGATCTCCTACGTCGAGCGGTACGGGAACGACAACCTGGTGCTGATCTTCCTCGGCGACCACCAGCCGCAGACGCTGATCACCGGCGACGGGGCGAGCCACGACGTGCCGATCACGATCGTCGCGAAGGACCCCGCGGTGCTGGACCGGATCTCGGGCTGGGGCTGGGCCTCGGGCCTGCGGCCGGGCCCGCAGGCGCCGGTGTGGCCGATGGAGTCGTTCCGCAACCGCTTCCTGACGGCGTTCGGGCCGGAGCAGGTCCAGGCGCGCTGACCGGATACCGGACGACGGGAACGAATCGGACCCCCGGCCGCGTGACGTAACACGGCTGACCCAGCCAACATCGATTGTTCACACAGCGGTGACCCGTCGTGCCCCGGGACCACCGACCGTCACCCGGGAGCCGACAGCGTCCGGGGCCGGTCGAGCCGGTCCGGCAAGAAGGGTGACCCATGACCGCCAGTCCGTCCCTCGACGAGCTGCACCACGAGTACGGCAGCAAGGCCACGGCCGTCGAGCCCGGCGGCGCCGAACCGATCCCGCTGGAAGACCGGCACGGCAAGCCGTCGCAGATGTTCTGGACGTGGGTGTCGCCGAACATGGAGTTCGCGACGATCTTCGTCGGGGTCATCGCGGTGCTGTTCTTCGGCCTGACGTTCTGGCAGGCCGTCGCGGCGATCGTCATCGGCAACGCGCTCGGCGCGATCTCCCACGGCGTGCTCACCAGCTGGGGGCCCGAGCGCGGGCTGGCGCAGATGGTGCTCAGCCGCAGGCCGTTCGGCTACCGGGGCAACGTGCTGCCCGCGGGGATCAACGCGATCGTGGCGGGCGTCGGCTGGTTCGCGGTGAACGCGATCAGCGGCGCGCTGGCGCTGTCCGCGCTGACCGGCTGGAACGGCTACCTGTGCCTGGTGATCGGCGTCGTCCTGATGCTCGCGGTCGCCTTCCTCGGCTACAACTTCGTGCACCTGTTCGAGCGGTTCGCGTTCCCCGTCCTCGTGGTGATCTTCCTCGCCGGGATGGCCGTGATCCTGCCCGCGACGCAGACCGGCCCGGTCGGCGACGCCGTCCCGGGCGGGTTCTGGATCGCGCTGGGCGCCTCGTTCGGCTACACCGCCGGCTGGAACCCCTACGCCGCGGACTACTCCCGCTACCTGCCGCCCGCCGCGGCGAAGCGGTCGGGGATCTACGCCGGGATCGGCAACTTCCTCTCGTCGACCGTCCTGCAGATCGCGGGCGCGGCCGCGGTGACGGCCGTGGGCGTCGCGAACTGGAACGGCGACAACCCCACCGGCTCCTACATCTCGCTCGATGCCGGGCTGGCTCGGCGGCATCACGCTGCTGGCGATCTTCATCGGGGCCATCTCGGCGAACGCGCTCAACCTCTACTCCGCGGCGATGTCGTTCGCCGCGGTCGGCCTGCACCTGCCGACGGCGTTCGCCCGCGCGGTCATCGCGCTGGTGGTCGGGCTCGCGGGCCTGGTGGTCGCGATCTTCACGCTGACCCACGTCGAGGTCTACGAGGGCTTCCTGCTGCTCATCGCCTACTGGATCGGGCCGTGGCTGGGCGTGGTGTTCGCCGACCGCGTGCTCGACAAGACCACCACGACCGACCTCACGCCGTTCACCAGCACGCGGCACGTCAACCTGGCCGGCCCGATCGCCATGGCCGATCGCGATGGTCGTGTCGATCGCGCTGTTCAGCAACCAGCAGCTCTACGTCGGCGTGCTGGTCTCGGCGTTCCCGGCGATCGGGGACATCACGTTCGAGGTCGGCTTCGTGCTCGCGTTCGGGCTCTACGCGGCGCTGCGGCCTGCGCTGGCCCGGCGAACGGCCGCCGCGACGGCCTGAGGTACGGCAGACGGCCCCGGCGGCGTCCGCCGGGGCCGTCGCCCGCTGTGGGTGACGACGTCAGTAGATCGGCACGAAGACGGGGCGGGCGTCCTCGACCGGCTCGACCGTCGCGGCCACCTTCTCGGGACGCACGATCGTGACCGGGCACGTCGCGTGCAGCACGCAGTGCAGGCCGACCGAACCCGAGCACGGCGCTCTTGAACCCGCCGCGCCCGCGGTGCCCCAGAACCAGCAGGTCCGCGTCCCGGGACTGGTCGATGAGCGCCTTCGCGGCCGGCCCGGCGAGCGTGACGAGCTCGGTCGGCACCCGGCCCAGCCGGGGCTCCAGTGCGACGACGGCGGCGACGGCGTCCCGGCCGACCTGCTCGCAGTCGCGGGCGAGCTCGTCGAGCGTCGGCAGCGCCGACAGGCCGTAGGAGACCGCCCAGTACTCCGGGGGAACGTAGGCCGAGACGACCCGCACGCCCACCCGGCGGCGGGCGGCGTCCGCGAGGGCGAACCGCAGCGCAGCCTGTGACTCGGGCGAACCGTCGACCCCCACGACGACCGCATAGCGCTCGTTCATGACGCCTCCTGACCTTGCCCCTCGATCTGTCCGACACTCCCGACACTCCCACCGCGCCAAGATCGCCGGCAGGGGACGAAGGACCTTGCCGTCGGGGCCGAAGGGTGGACGGATGGCAGAATCGCGCGGCGAGGAGGTGGGCCGTGCTGATCGTGGCCGTGATCGGGTCGCCGCACGCGGGCGGGCGCACGCGGGTGGCGGTGGACGCCGTGCTGCAGGGCGCCGCGCAGGAGGGCGCGCAGACGCGGGTCGTGGAGCTCGCCGACACGGCCGTACCGGACGCCGTCGCGGCGCTCGGCGAGGCCGACGCCGCGGTGTTCGGCTCGCCGACCTACCGTGCCGACATCACCGCCCAGCTCAAGGGGCTCCTCGACGCCACCCCGCGCGGGATGGCGTACGAGTCGGGCGACCCGCTGCGCGGGACGGTCTGCGCGACGGTGCTGACCGGCGCGAGCGACCACCACTTCCTCGCGGTCGAGAAGGTCCGCGGGATCCTCGGCGGCTTCTTCGGCACGCAACTGCTGTCGCCCGGGCTCTACCTGCCGTCGGCGGCCTTCGCCGAGGGCGGCGGGGCCCTGCGCGACGAGCAGCAGCAGCTCGCGGAGCTGCACGGGCGGGCGCTGGTGGAGCTGGCGACCGCCGTCGGGTCGTCCCGCTGGCTGCGGATGATGCGCGCTCAGATCTAGCACGACATCATGGCGCGACCCCCCGACCCGAGGAGAACCCGTGGCCGACCACACCTACCGCATCGCCGAGCTCGTCGGGACGTCGCCGCACGGCGTCGACGCCGCGATCCGCAACGCCGTCGCACGCGCGAGCCAGACTCTGCGCAACATCGACTGGTTCGAGATGGTCGAGGTGCGCGGCCACCTCGCCGAGGGCGCGGTGGCCGACTGGCAGGTCACCGTGAAGATCGGTTTCCGGCTGGAGGAGAGCGAGTAGCGGGCGGGTCGTCCGGTCAGGACACCGAGGCCGGGACCGACGCGGCGTCCGAGCGCGGCGCGTCGGCCGGCTCCTGCTGCGGGCGCACCACCGTCACGGGGACGGTCGCGTGCAGCACGCAGTGCATGCCGACCGACCCCAGCACGGCGCTCGTGAAGCCGCCGCGCCCGCGATGGCCCACCACGAGCAGCTCGGCGTCCTGCGCCTGTTCGAGGAGCACCTTCGCGGGCGCGCCCGGCAGCGCGACGATGTCGACCGGTACGTCGGCCAGGGCCGGTGCACCGGCGACGACCGTCTGGAGCGCCTCGCGGGCGACGATCACGTTGTCCTCGACGACCTCCTCGATCGTCGGCAGCGCCGACAGGCCGTACGAGGCGGCCCAGTACTCGGGCGAGAGGTAAGCGGTGACGGCCTTGACCTGGGCGCCGCGCCGATGCGCGTCCTCGAGCGCGAACCGCAGCGCCGCACATGACTCCGGCGAGCCGTCCACTCCGACGACGACGGTCTTGCTGAACATGACGCCCTCCGACTCGTGTGATGTCGCCTCTGCGAACATCTCCGAGGCTAGGCAGCCGGTCCGGCGCGCGGCGCAGGGCGAACGGCCCTTGTCGGCGGGCCGGTCGGTCGGGTGTCACCGGTCCGGCTCCCCTGCATGGTCGGGCCGGAGGCTCGCGACCGCGCGGGTGACGTCGTGGTGCACCGGCCACCGCCGGTCCAGCCCGAGCAGGCACACGCTCCGCCACACCGGACCCCGGTCGGCGCACACCACGCGCACCGTCCGCCCCCGGTCGCGGAGCGCGCCGACCGCGGCGTCCACGCAGTCGGCCCCGGCCACCGCCAGGAACCGCACCCCGCAGAGATCGACGACCACCGCGGCCCCGGCCGCCGCGAACGCGTGCCGGAACGCCTGCTGCACGGCAGCGCGGTGGCTCATGT
Organism: uncultured Actinomycetota bacterium; assembly: GCA_963780835.1. Classification (GTDB taxonomy): domain Bacteria; phylum Actinomycetota; class Actinomycetes; order Mycobacteriales; family Pseudonocardiaceae; genus Pseudonocardia. The sequence continues at coordinate 96,207 of CAWADQ010000020.1, forward strand.
CGATCTCGCCGGCGAGCCGGACGAGCACGTAGCCTTCCGGCTGGTGCGCGACCTCGACCTCGACCATTCCTCGCCCAGTCCGTCCTGCGACAACCGTTGCGGCACGCGCGATCCCGGGACCTTACGGCGTAAGTGATGGTGCCGGTCAAGGGGGGTTACCGTGTGCCCGCATGGGCGACCTCGATGCCGGCGAGCGGCCGCCCCTCTCGCGCGAGCGCATCGTCGCCGCCGCGATCGCCTTCGTCGACCGCCGGGGGCTGACCGCCCTGACCATGCGCCGGCTGGGAACCGAGCTCGGGGTCGAGGCGATGTCGCTGTACCGCTATGTCGCGGGGCGCGACGACCTGCTCGAGGGCATGGTGGACCAGATGGTCGAGCAGCTCCACCTGGACCCGAGCGGCGGCCGGCCCGGTCCGGGCGACGGCTGGCAGGCCTACCTGCAGTGGCTCGCCCACGGCGTCCGGCAGCTGGTCCAGGAGCACCCGCACGCCTTTCCGCTGATCGCGACCCGACACCCCGCCGCGCCGTGGCTGCGGCCGCCCCTGCGCAGCCTCGGGGTGGTCGAGGACTTCCTCAGCACGCTCGTCGCGCGGGGCTTCACCGACGACGGCGCGGTGGCCGCCTACCGCGCGTTCTCCAGCTTCCTGCTCGGGCACCTGCTGCTCGAGGCGGCCATGCTCGGCGGCCGGACGGCCCCGGCGGTCGACCTCGAGGACGCGGGTCGTTCGGGGGCGGCCACGAGCCGCACGGTCGACCTGCGGGACTTCCCGGTCCTGCGACGGCTGGAGGACCGCCTGTCGCAGGACCACGCGGCCGCGGAGTTCGAGCGGGCGCTGGAGGACCTGCTGGACCGGCTCGAGCGCGACCTGCCCAGCTAGGCCGACGGGCTCAGTCGGCGATGTGCAGGCGGTAGTCGCCCACCGTGTCGTCCCACTCCATGTCCAGCAGCCCCTGCGCCCGCGCGGCGCGGACGAACGACAGGAAGCTGCCGAAGCCGAACCGCTTCTCGCTGAAGTCGGGCTCCCGGCGCCGGAGCTGGTTCTTGAGGCCGCTGAGCACCGGTGATCCGAGGTCCGCGACGACGTCGGTGAGCAGGCGGAAGGCGTCGTCCACCGGGGACGCCGCCGACGGGAAGGTCACCTGCGGATCGCCCTGCGCGCTGCCCTCGCCCAGCTCGACGACCCGCTGGGCGGCGAGGTGCCGCAGCAGTTCGGTGAAGCTGCGGAAACCGTGGTCCGCCTCGTCGAACGTCGGGTCCTTCCGCAGGATCGCCCGCTTGAGCCGGGAGGCGAGCACCGGACCGTCGGTGTGCCGCTGCAGGCCGGCCAGGGTGCGGGCGACCAGCGCGCCGACGTCGGGGTCGCCGTCGACCGATGGCTCGGGTGCCGGCTCGGGTGCCGGCTCCGAGGTGGCCGCGGCGGTGCGCCGTTCGCGCAGGCGCGGGTCGACGCCGGGCAGGCGGTCGTAGAACAGGAACTCGTCGCACGCGGGCGGGAGCAGCGCCGACGTCGACGACTGCACGCCGATCCCGATCACCCGCTTGTCCATCTCGCGCAGCTTGTGCACCAGCGGGGTGAAGTCGGAGTCGCCCGTGCCGATCGCGAACGTGGTGATGAACCCGCGCTCGTACGCGAGCTCGATGGCGTCGACGGCCATCTTGATGTCGGCCGCGTTCTTGCGCGAGCCGCCCAGCCGCTGCGGGATCTCGATCAGCTCGACCTGCGCGCGGGCGAGCAGGCGGCGGTCGTCGGCGAAGTACGACCAGTCGGCGTAGGCGCGCCGGGACAGCACCCGCCCGCGTTCGGCCAGCGCGTCCGCGACCGGCCCGAACTCGAACGGCGACACACCCAGCCCGTCGCGGGCCCCGATGGCCAGGTTCTCGTAGTCGAGGAACAGCGCGATGCGTTCGTCGTCGTTGATCAATCAGACCTCCCGTGGAGCAGGGTAAGGGACCCGGGAGCGTCCACCCGGCCCGGCGCTAGGGCCGAACGGCCTGGATGCGGTTTCCGATCCCGTCCCTGCCGGGGGCGTTCGTCCGCTGTCGGCCCGGCTTCGTCCGCTCCTAGGGTCGATTCGGACGCTGCCGACGGCCCGGACGACACGAGCGCGGCGCCGAAAAACCGTTCTCGGGAGGTCGAAAATGTCGAAGTATGTGTACGCGTTCGCCGAGGGTAACAAGGATCTCAAGTACCTCCTCGGCGGGAAGGGGGCGAACCTCGCCGAGATGGCCGGGATGGGTCTGCCCGTGCCGCCGGGGTTCACCGTCAGCACCGAGGCGTGCCGCGTGTTCCTCGACACCGGCGTGGTCCCCGCCGAGCTGAACGCGCAGGTGGACGAGCACCTCGCCGCCCTGGAGGCGGCCATGGGCAAGACGCTCGGCGCCACGGACGACCCCCTGCTCGTCTCGGTACGTTCCGGGTCGAAGTTCTCGATGCCCGGAATGATGGAGACCGTTCTCGACGTCGGCCTGAACGACAGTTCGGTGATCGGGCTCGCGAAGGCCGCCGACGACGAGCGGTTCGCCTGGGACTCCTACCGTCGCCTGATCCAGATGTTCGGCAAGACCGTTCTGGGGATCGAGGGCGGCCATTTCGACGAGGCGTTCGACGCCGTGAAGAAGACCCGCGGCGCCGTCACCGACCTGGACCTCGACGCGGCGGACCTGCAGCAGATCGTGGTCGCCTACAAGGGCGTCGTGCGCACGCAGGCCGGCCGGGAGTTCCCGCAGCACCCGCGGGAGCAGCTCGACCTCGCGATCAACGCGGTGTTCCACTCGTGGAACTCGCCGCGCGCCCGGCTCTACCGCCGCCGCGAGCACATCCCGGACCACCTGGGCACCGCGGTCAACGTCATGGCGATGGTGTTCGGCAACCTGGGCCCGGACTCGGGCTCGGGAGTCGCCTTCACCCGCGACCCGGCCACCGGCGAGCGCGGGACCTACGGCGACTACCTGCCCAACGCCCAGGGCGAGGACGTCGTCGCCGGCATCCGCAACACGCTGGCGCTGGCCCAGCTCGAGCAGCTCGACGCCCCGTCGTTCCACGGCCTGATGGAGATCATGGCGACGCTGGAGCGGCGCTACCTCGACATGTGCGACATCGAGTTCACGATCGAGCGCGGGCGGCTGTGGATGCTGCAGACCCGCGTGGGCAAGCGGACCGCGGCCGCGGCGTTCGTGGTGGCGTGCCAGCTCGTCGACGAGGGCCTGATCGACATGGACGAGGCCCTGCGCCGGGTGACCGGCGACCAGCTCGCCCAGCTGATGTTCCCGAAGTTCGACGCGGGCTCGGGCGCCACCGTGCTGGGCGTCGGCATGAACGCCTCCCCCGGAGCCGCCACCGGCGCCGCCGTCTTCGACAGCACGACCGCCGTGGCGCGGGCCGCCAAGGGCGAGAAGGTGATCCTCGTCCGCCGGGAGACGAACCCGGACGACCTCAACGGCATGATCGCCGCGCAGGGGATCCTCACCAGCCACGGCGGGCGCACCAGCCACGCCGCCGTCGTCGCGCGCGGGATGGGCAAGACCTGCGTGTGCGGGGCCGAGGCGCTGCTCGTCGACGTCGCGAACAAGACGCTGACCGCGCCCGACGGGACCGAGGTCGTCGAGGGCGACATGCTCTCGATCGACGGCGGCACCGGCGAGGTGTTCCTCGGCGCGGTGCCGGTCGCACCGTCACCGGTCGTCGAGTACTTCGAGGGCACCGCCGATCCGGCGGCCGAGGACGCGAGCGACCTGCTGCGCGCCGTGCACCGGATCATGAGCCACGCCGACAAGCGGCGGCGGCTCCTGGTGCGCGCCAACGCCGACAACGGGGAGGACGCGGCGCGGGCGCGCCGGTTCGGCGCGCAGGGCATCGGCCTGTGCCGCACCGAGCACATGTTCCTCGGGGAGCGTCGCGCGACGGTGGAGCGGCTGGTGCTGGCCACGACCGACGCCGAGCGGGAGGCGGCCCTGGCCGTGCTGCTGCCGCTGCAGCGCGACGACTTCATCGAGATCTTCACGGAGATGGCCGGGCAGGCCGTCACCATCCGGCTGCTCGACCCGCCGCTGCACGAGTTCCTGCCCGACCTCACCGAGCTGTCGGTCAAGGTCGCGCTCGAGCACGACCACGGCGAGCACATCGACAAGGACGAGAGGCTCCTCGCGGCCGTGCGCAGGCTGCACGAGGAGAACCCGATGCTCGGGCTGCGCGGCGTGCGGCTCGGTATCGCGGTCAAGGGGCTGTTCGGGATGCAGGTCCGCGCGATCGCGCAGGCGGCCGCCGAGGTCCGCCGCCGCGGTCTCGAGGTGCGCCCGCAGATCATGGTCCCGCTGGTCGGTTCGGTGCGGGAGCTGCGGACGGTGGCGGACGAGACCTCCGCCGTGCTGGCCGACGAGGCGGAGCGCCAGGGCATGGAGCTGGGCGCCACGGTCGGCACCATGATCGAGCTGCCACGGGCCGCGCTGACGGCCGGGCACATCGCCGAGGCCGCGCAGTTCTTCTCCTTCGGGACGAACGACCTGACGCAGACGACCTGGGGCTTCTCGCGCGACGACGTCGAGGGCGCGTTCTTCTCCCGGTACCTGGAGCGCGGGATCTTCGAGGTCTCACCGTTCCAGACGATCGACCGCAACGGGGTGGGCCGGCTGGTCCGGATCGCCTGCACCGAGGGCCGGGCGGTGCGGCGGGACCTGGAGCTGGGCGTCTGCGGCGAGCACGGCGGCGACCCCGCGTCGGTGCACTTCTTCCACGAGGCCGGGCTGGACTACGTGTCGTGCTCGCCCTTCCGGGTGCCGGTCGCTCGCCTGGAGGCGGGCCGCGCGGCGGTCGAGGTCGCGAGCGGCTCGGGTACCGCCTGATGCACTGACCCCCGGACCCGGGGTCTGCGGACCCCGGGTCCGGCCGGGCGAGAGCGGCGTCGGCTCACTCGAGCCGACGCCGCTCTTGCTCTGTCCGGGTAATCCCGCAGGGAACACGACTGCGGCCCCCGTCCGGATCCGGACGGGGGCCGCAGCAGCGTGACCGCGACCTACCGCTCGATCTGCTCGTCGAGGGCGCGCCGCGGGGTGAGCGGCGGGACCGTTCCCGCTCCCGAGGGCCACCCGACACGGATCACGATCTGGGGTGACATCGTGCCGTCGAGCACCTCGTCCGCGACGACCGTACGGGTGCGGGCGACCTCCAGCGGCTCGGTCAGCGGGCTGCTGCTCATGCCGGCCAGCGCCGCCTGCAGGAGCACCGCGCTGGCCGCCTCGCCCGCGCGCAGCTGGGAGAGCCGGTCGTCCGAGGAGGTGCCGATGACCAGCAGCGTCGCCGAGTCGGGCGCGACCGCGCCGCGCTCGGTGAGCTCGGCGTCGGCGAACCGGCGCTCGGGCGGGCCTGCGGAGCGCTTGCCGGGCACCGGGATGTTCGCCGCCGGGATGCCGGCGTCGGTGCCGTGCAGCCCCGTCCAGGCGATGAGCTCGGCCTCGACCACGGCGTCCTCCTCGTGCTCCGCGGCGGCGGCCCGGATCGCGGCGTACAGCGTGTGCAGGGCCATCCCGTCGGTCACCACCCGCAGGATCGCCCCTTGCGCGCCGGCGTGCTGCACGAACTGGGCCGTGACCCCCTCGGGCACCGCCCACCCGTCGAACCGCCTGCGGTCCGTGCGCCGCCCCGGGATCGCGGCGGCCTGCTCCGGGTCGACCCCGGAGTGGCGTCCGCTGCCCGGGTGCAGCTCGATCGTCGCGAGCAGGTCCGGCCGGGCCGGGTCGGGCAGCCGGTGCACGGTCGTGTCGACGCCTGCGGCGGCGAGCGCCACCCGCAGGTGGTGCAGTGCGGCGCCGCAGCTGAGCATCAGGTCGCGGCCGTCCTGGTCCGTCGCGCGCAGCCGGCGTGCCTCGTCCGCGAGCAGCTCGACGGAGCCGTCGCCGACGCGCCACTTCCAGGGCTGCGTGTTGTGCACCGACGGGGCGCGCGCCGCCAACTGCAGGGCGCTACGCACCGTGCGGGGATCGACAGTCGTCGCAGTCATCATCACTCCCGTCCGTTGGGTCGGCGTCGACCCGATTGCGGAGCGTCCCGCCGACGGTATCCATTCAGCCACCGGCGCCACGAGGCGGGCAGTGCCGCAGGTCTACGGGCCGGGGGACGTTCGGCCCGTCACCCTGCACGGAACCGAGAAAGTGCGGCGACGCCCGGTCAGCGGCCTCGCCAGCGCTCCCAGGCGGCCTGGCGGCTGGTGCCCGCGATCTCCGCGACGCCCGTCCAGGAGCTGTGGTCGGCGAGGGTGCGCGCCGCCGTCCCGACGGCCTCACCCGTGACCCGCGTCAGCCGCAGGAGATGGCCGAAGGCGGCGAGGTCGCCGCTGCGGGCGAGCGCGTCGATCGCGGCCTCGGCCAGCGCGGCCAGCTCGTCGGTGGTCGCGGCGGCCAGGTCGTCGCGGCCCGCGCCGCTCACGGCGACGCCGCCCAGCCGTCGCGGTAGACCGCGACGTGGGTGTCGTCGGGCGAGTCGAACGTGCGCCGCCAGCGCGAGCCGGGCCACACGTAGTCGACGAAGCCGAGGTCAGGGCGGTAGGCGGCGGTGTACATCGTGCCGAAGCCCCGGGCGTACTCGGTGGTGTAGAGCGGCTCGGTGAGGAAGGCGGCGATCACCGCCTCCGGGTCCGGGCGCCGCTCCAGCAACGTGAACAGCGTGTCCTGGCGCTCGACGCTGGACAGTGACGACGCGTGCTCGGGGTCGTCGGGCACGGTGTCGCGGTGGTTGGTGGCCACGCGGTGCGCCGACGCGTGGGGCTCGATGCCGGGCGCGACGAACACGGTGGCGGCGTCGCCGTGGCGGTCCAGCAGCGTGAGGTTGTAGGCCATGTGCACCGGCAGGCGCGACACGGCGGCGATCGCCTCCCGCGTGGTCGTCGCCGTCTCGAGCAGGTAGCGCACCACCAGCGGGATCCCGAACCCGGGCGGCCCGGGGTACCCGGTCACCGACGTCAGCGAGACGGCGAGCCCGGCGTCGTTCATACCGTCGAGCAGGCCCCACAGGCAGTCGCCCGAGCCGATCACCAACTCCGTCGTGCTGCGCATCTCGATCTTCTTCGTCGGCTCGGTGTTCCTGCTCGCGGTGATCCTGCCCTGGAACTCCCAGCAGATCGGGGCCTCGCCGTACGTCAGCGCGTTCGAGGCGATGGGCATCCCGGCCGCCGCCGAGATCATGAACGCCGTCGTGCTGACCGCCGTGCTGTCGTGCCTGAACTCCGGGCTCTACACCGCCTCGCGCATGCTGTTCGTGCTCGCCGCGCACCGGGAGGCGCCGCAGCGGCTCGTCGCGCTGAACCGGCGCAGCGTGCCGGTCTGGGCGATCCTGTTCTCCACGGTCATCGGCTTCCTGTGCGTGATCGCGGCCTACGTGTCGCCGGACACCGTCTTCCTGTTCCTGCTCAACTCCTCGGGCGCGATCATCCTGTTCGTCTACCTGATCATCTGCCTGTCCCAGTACGTGCTGCGCAGGCGCACCCCGGAGGCGGAGCTGCCGGTGAAGATGTGGGGATTCCCGGTGCTCACGCTGCTCACCATCGCCGCGATGGTGGCCGTGCTGATCTCGATGGGGATCGCGGCGGACACCCGCTCCCAGCTCGTGCTCAGCCTCGTGTCACTGGCGGTGGTGCTGCTGGTGTACCTCGCGGCGCGGCGGCGCATCCAGGGCGGGGCCGAGCGGCCGGAGCTGGCGCGCGAAGGCTGACGCCGGTCACCTCTTCCGGCCGGGGGACGGGCTCCAGTAGCCGTCCCGGCCCGGGACCTTCGGCCCGTGCCGTCCGAAAACGGCGCCATAGCGGTAGCAGCGCTCGTCGTCGTTGATCACGCGGACCTCCTAGGACTCCCGGAACGGGGTGAACTCGGTGCCGTCCGTCCGGGCGCCGGTGAAGTCCGCGTCGGTCACGTCCGCGCCCACGAAGGCGACGCCGCGCAGGTCGGCGTGCGCGAAGCGGGCCCGGGCGGCGGCGGCGCCCGTGACGTTCGCGCCGGTCAGCACGGCCCCGGTCAGGTCGGCGCCCTCCAGGTCCGCGGCGACGAGGTAGCAGTCCCGCAGGTCGGCCTGAGCGAGCCGGGCGCCGGTGAGGTCGGCGAACAGCGCCGACGCACCCTGCAGGGTCGCGCCGGACAGGTCGGCGTCGGTCAGGTCGGCGTGGTCGAGGCGGGCGCCGCGGAGGTCGGCGCCGCGCAGCTCCAGGCGGGCGAGCGGAGCACCGGCGAGGTCGCGCCCGTCGTGGTCGCGGGCGAGGTCGGGCAGCCCGGCCAAGGGCGGGGCCCAGGGTCGCCCGGCGCGCAGCGCGTCCAGGGCCGCTGCGAGCGCCGCCCGGGCCGCCGGGTCGGCCCAGCGGGCCCGGGCCTCGTGACGGGCGGCGAGCATCTCGTCCGACGGCCGGAACGCCGGGCTCACCGGGTCGCCCCGCTCGGCTCGGGCGCGTCGACCCCCGCGAGCTGCGTCTTGAAGGTGTCGACCCGTCCCTTGAGCCGGGTGGTGTCGGTGTCCGCCTGGCGGAGCTGGGCCTCCTCGGTCGCGGTGGCGGCCCGCTGCCGGATCGCCTCGGTCTCGGTGACGATGGCCTCCCGGTCCGCGGTGAGACGGGCCTGGCGGGCGGGGTCGCGCACCTGCAGCACCTGCCGGTCGGTGCCGCGCATCGGCTCCTCGATCTCCACGCGCAGCCGCTGGTTGATCCGCGGGCGCATGGCCGGGACGTCGGCCTTCGGGACCCACTTCCCACTGCCCTCGGGGCTCTCGACCCACACGTGCGGCCGGGACGACGGCCAGCCGATCTCGCTGAGGAACTCGTCGACCCGCCGGATCAGCTTGCCGGCGAGCTCGATCTTCTCGATCACGACCTTGATCCCTCGCTCGGTGGTGGGGTGCTCGGCCTGCAGCAGCCGCCGCGCGTTGAACACTGCGTCGCGGGCCTGCTGGAGGTCGGCGATGTGGTCGAACGGCTTGCCGTCGCCACGGGCCTTGACGACCTCGCCGCGCGCCTCCTTGCGGGCCGCGTCGTAGTGGTTGTGGTTGGCCTGGGCGTTCTCCTCACCGAGCGGGTTGACGCGCTTCTCCTCGATGACGCGCATCTGCCGGACGGCTTCCTTGCTCACCCCGAGCTTGGCGGCCTCGCTGGGCTCCAGGACGTTGGGGTCGTTGTTGTTGCGCTGCAGGTTCTCGACGTCCCGGGCGAGCTTGTCGGCGGCCTCCCGCGCGCGCTCGACCTTGCGCTGGGAGTCGGCGCCCGCCGTGTCCCGGCGCAGCTTGGCGAGCTCGGCCTCGGCCGCCTCGACCTCGGCGGTCACCTTCTTGAGCTTGGCCTGCGGCTCGGGTCGCTGCGGGATGTCGGCGGGACGGCGCAGGCGGGCACGCAGGTCCCTGATCGCCTCGTCGAGATCGTTGAGCCGGGCGGTCAGCTCGGACCGGCCGACGCCCACCTCCAGGTCGAACAGGTCCTTCTCGGCGGCCTTCACCTCCTTCTCGACGGCGCGCAGCTGCTCCTCGGTCGTCGCCTTCTCCGACCGGCTCGCGAGATCGCGGGCCGCCTTCTCGCCCGCCTCCAGCCGGCGCCCGACCTCCGCGTCGCCGCCGCGGGCGGCGTCGTGCCTGGCCCGCAGCTTGGCGATCTGCTCGGCGAGCTTGTTCGCCCGCGCCGTCACCCCGGCGCGCCCGGCCAGCTCGGGCAGCGGCTCGGGCGGCTTCTCGTCCGGCGTGGGAGTGCCGGGCTTCGTCCGAGCACCCTTGACACCGGCGGCGAACTTGGCGGCCGCCTCGGTCAGCCACGCGGGGAGGAACTTCCCGACGAAGGCCGCCACGGTCGCCCCGATCCGGGCACCGAGCGCGCCGAGGATCGCCAGCACGATCGTGACGCCGATCGCGATGACGTTGTCGGCGCACTGGCTGAAGATGCGGGCCTTCTCCTCGGTCGTGAGCCCGGCCGTCGAGAGCTCGACGAGCGACTTCCACAGCGAGCCCGACTGCGTGGCCAGGAACAGCGCCACGGCGACCTCGCCGATCGCCAGGCCGGCGGCGAACCCGACGCCCGCGCCGGTCGCGCCGCCCGCCAGCGTGCCCGCGGGCGTGGTCGCCGCCGCCGGGATCCCACCGCCGAGAGCGCCGAGGATCGCGCCGATGACGGTGCCCGCCAGCGTGCCGCCGACGAGGCCGAGGATCGTCAGCAGGATCGTCAGCGGACCGACGAGCAGCAGCAGCACGCTCGACAGCCGCCGCAGCAGCGCGAACGGGAAGTCCATCAGCTTGAGCAGGTTCGTCCAGATGTCGTGCAGCCAGCCGATCGGGTCGAGCGTCAGACCCTTCGGGGCGAACAGGCTGCCCGCCGTCGTCTTCCAGTCGGTCCAGACCCCGACGATCTCCTGCTTGATCGCGCTCCACGGCCAGAAGAACGTGTAGAGGCCCTCCAGGACGACCTCGAGCTTGCGGTCCTTGACCGCGTCCCACTTGTCGCCGACGGCCTTGAAGATCCCGCTCCAGATCCCGCCCCAGGCCGTCGACCGGACGGGGCCCGTGCCCGGTTCGGGCTGCCGCTGCACCGTCGGGCCGCCTGCGTCGGCGGCCGGCCCGTCCGGTCCCGCCGCCATGCGCGCCCGGCCCGCGTCCAGGGCCGCCGCGGGCATCCCGGCGCCGAGCATCTGGGCCACCTGCTGCGCGTACGGCATGATCGCGGCCTTCGGGTCAGCGGCGACCCGGCCGATGTCGCGGACGAGCGTCGTGACCTTGCCGGCCTCCTTCAGCGGTCCCAGCAGGTTCAGGCCCTGGATGCGGCCCCGGGCCGCGCCGACCCCCTCCACGAGGCGCCCCGCTGCAGCGCTCGCCGTCGCCTTGACCGTCGACCACGCCGACTGCACGCCCGACCACACCCCGCTGAGCCGCGTCCGCACGCCCTCGGCGGCGCTGCGCAGCCGGCCGGTCACGTCCTCGGCGAGCGCACCCGCCCGCTGCTGGAGCTCGCCCGCCTTGCTGCGGATGCCGTCCCAGAGCCGCCTGCCTCCCGCGAGCACGGAGTCGACCAGCGAGCGCAGCGGCGAGGGCACGCGCGCGGCGAGGTCGGAGAGCGTGGAGCCACGACCCGAGAGCTGGGCCCACGCCGCGGTGACGCGCTCCTGCACGGCGGCGGCCGCCCGGCGGGCGGTGTCCTCCACCGCGCGGGCCCGGGTGGCGAGCCCGTCCGAGGCCGCCGTCATGCGCGCGTCCAGGGCGGTGCCGAGGCCGGACAGCCGCCCGGTCAGCGCCCCGACGCCCTGCTGGACGCGCTGCCCCACCGCACCGAGCGCGCCGGTCAGCCGGGCCCAGGCCGCCGCCGCCGCGTCCATGTCCAGCGACCGCAGCGCTGCACCGAGGGCACCGACGGCTCCGGTGACCGCGGACAGCCCGGCGCGCAGGCCGCCGGTCACCGCGTCGAGCGCGCCCCGGGCCTGCTGCTGCGCCCCGGCGAGGGCGCCGCGCAGGCCGTCGACGAGCGAGCCGCCGACGCCCGCGAGCCCGGACGCGGCGGACCGGACCTGCTCGCCGACGGCGCCGAAGGCCTTGCCCGCGGTGTCGCCGAGCTGCTGCCAGCCCGAGCGCAGGCCGCCGACGACGCCCTCGATCCGCGCACGGATCCCGCCGAGCAGCCCGCCTCCGCCGTCCTGGCCGCCGGCGGGGTCGGCGGCATCGCGCTGCACGGCCCGGCCGCGGGCCGGCGCGGCGGGCTCCAGCCGCAGGTCCGGGAGAACCGGTTCGGGGAGCGCCGGGTCGGGCGGCGCCGCGTCGGCGGGGGTGTCGGGGCGCGCGGCGACGGCGGTCCCGGTCGCCGGGCCGGGGGTGGCTGCGTCGAGCGCGACGGCGAGTTCGGCCTCGGGCGCCACGTCCGGCGCCGGACCTGCGACCGCCGAGTCGGCGGGGGCCGGGGCGACGGGGACCGGGGCGACGGGGCGACGGGCCGGGGCGAGTGCCTGGCGTGCGGCCCGGTTGCCCGCCGTGCGCTGGACCCGCAGCATCGCCGCCGGGCTGAGCACGACACGCGACGGGCGGGTGCCGACGGGGCCGTGCGGCGCGGGCGACGAGCGTGCGGGTGCGGCCACGGTCGGCGCGGGCACCTTCTCCCGCTCTGCCGTGCCGAGCTCGTCCACGGGCGCTCCCCCTCGGCGAGGGCCATGATCCCCCGAAGCGTCGCGTACCCGGGCGGTGCGGACAACGACGGCCGGGCGCCCTTTCGCGCCGACGGTCCCGCCCGATCGGGCAGCCGTCGCGGACGCCGCGCGCCGCTCCCGTGGACGGACTAGGACGCGCCGGCCGGGGTGCGACGGCGCAGGAGGTAGATGTCCATGATCCAGCCCGTGCGCGCGCGGGCCTCGGCGCGGCGGTTCACGATGTCGTCGCGCACCGCGTGCAGGTCGCCGGACACCAGGATCTCGTCAGGCGTCCCGAGGTAGGCGCCCCAGAAGATGTCCAGGTCGGTCGTCGGGCAGGTCGGCGAAGGCCGCACGGCCGTCGAGCATCACGATCACGTCGTCGACGTCGCGGGGCATGCCCTCGTCGGCGAGCCGGCGGCCGGTGGTGATCAGCACGGGTGCGCCGACCCGGTTCAGGACCAGCCCGTGCGCGGCGGCCAGGGCGGCGACGCTGCTGATCCCCGGGATCGACACGATCCGCAGCTGGTCGTGGGTACGCTCGGCGATCCGTCGGAGCAGGGGCAGGGTGCCGTCGTAGAGCGCCGGGTCGCCCCAGACGAGGAAGGCGCCGGTCTCCCCGGGGCGCAGCGCCTCGGCGATCATCGCCTCGTAGAGCATGCCGCGGCGGAGCTGCCAGCGCGTTGCCAGATCGACGTACGACGCGGTGTCGACGTACGCGGCGGGGTCTGCGAGGTCACGGTCGCGCGGCACCTCCGGAGCGGCGACCACCCGATGCGGCCGGGTGACGTGGCGGGCCAGCAGCTCGGCGCGCAGCGCGGCGAGGTCGGCCGTCGCCCCGCCCTCGCCCTTGTCGATCGTGAAGAACACGTCGACGCGGTTCATCGCGGCGACGGCCTGCAGGGTCAGGTGCTCGGGGTTCCCGGCCGCCGATCCCGATGACGTAGATCCGCGTCTGGGCTCACTCGGCCTCTCCAGGTCGCCCTCGGTGTCGAGGTAGGCCTGGCGCAGGGCGTCGAGGGTCGCCGGCTCCGGCGCCTCCCACAGACCGCGGTCGACGGCCTCCAGCAGCCGCTCGGCCATCCCGTGCAGGGCCCACGGGTTGGCGTCGGCGAGGAACTCGCGGTTCACCGGGTCGAGGACGTAGCTCTCGGTGAGCTTCTCGTACTGCCAGTCCGCGATGACGCCCGTGGTGGCGTCCCAGCCGAAGAGGTAGTCGACGGTCGCGGCCATCTCGAACGCGCCCTTGTACCCGTGCCGGCGCATGGCCTCCATCCAGCGCGGGTTGACCACGCGGGCGCGGAACACGCGCGACGTCTCCTCGTGCAGGGTGCGGGTGCGGACGGCCTCGGGGCGCGTGGAGTCGCCGACGTAGGCGGCCGGCGCGCTGCCGGTGAGCGCGCGGACCGTCGCGATCATGCCGCCGTGGTACTGGTAGTAGTCGTCGGAGTCGGCGATGTCGTGCTCGCGGGTGTCGGTGTTCTTGGCCGCGACGGCGATGCGCCGGTAGGCGGCCTCCATCGCGCCGCGCGCGGGGACGCCGTCCAGCCCGCGGCCGTAGGCGTAGCCGCCCCAGGTGGAGTAGACCTCGGCGAGGTCGGCGTCGTCGCGCCAGCTCCGGGAGTCGACGAGCTGCAGCAGGCCGGCGCCGTAGGTGCCGGGCTTGGAGCCGAAGATCCTCGTGGGGCGCTCGTCCGGTTCGAGGTGGGCGCGGACGAAGTTGCGCTCGGCGGGCTCGTCGAGGGCGGCGACCATCTGCACCGCGTCGTCGAGCAGCGCGAGCACGTGCGGGAAGGCGTCACGGAAGAAGCCGGAGATGCGGACGGTGACGTCGATGCGCGGGCGGCCCAGCTCGGCGAGGTCGATCACCTCGAGCGTCGCGACGCGCCGGGACGCCTCGTCCCAGACCGGGCGGACCCCGAGCAGCGCGAAGACCTCGGCGATGTCGTCGCCGGACGTGCGCATGGCGGACGTGCCCCACACGCTCAGGCCGACGCTCCTCGGGTACGCGCCGTCGTGGTCGCGCGGTAGCGCTCGACCAGCGACTCGGCCATCGCCTGCCCGGTCTCCCACGCCAGCCGCGACGGGACGGCCTTGGGGTCGACGGAGTAGAAGTTCCGGCCGGTCGGGAGCACGTTGACCAGCCCGCGCAGCGGCGAGCCGGACGGGCCTGCGGGGATGAAGCCGCCGTCGAGGGCGTGCAGGACGCGCGGGATCTCCTGAACGGTCGCGTCGAGCCGCGGCACGACCTCCTCCGCCGCGAACCGGAGCACCCGCTCGACCTGGCCGACGTCCGCCCCGGAGGCGTGCGCCGCGGCCGAAACGTGCAACTCGGACTGATGAACGTGGCGACTCGCGGGGGACTTCGCGCGAGTCGGCACGTTTGCTGGCGCGAGTTCGCCGGTTCGCGCAGAGCTCGGCGACGACGGTGGGCGCCGCGTCGGGCTCCCAGCCGGCGGCCTCCATGCCCGCGACGAGGGCGTGCGCCAGCGCCTCGACCTCGTCGACCCGGGCCTTGGGCGCGTCGTCGGGCAGGCCAAGGGCCTCGCGCAGGCCCGGCAGGCTCTGCTCGCCGCCCCACATCTGGCGGGCGCGCAGGATCGCGAGCACCAGGTCCACCCGCACGTCGCCGGCCGGGGCGGCGCCGAGGACGTGCAGGCCGTCGCGGATCTGGACGTCCTTGATCTCGCAGAGCCAGCCGTCGACGTGCAGGATGAAGTCGTCGAACTCCGCCTCGTGCGGGCGCTCCTCCAGACCGAGGTCATGGTCCAGCTTCGCGGCCTGCATCAGCGTCCAGATCTGCTGGCGGATCGCCGGCAGCTTGGCCGGGTCGAGCGCCGCGACGTTCGCGTGCTCGTCGAGCAGCTGCTCGAGCCGCGCGATGTCGCCGTAGGTCTCGGCCCGGGCCATCGGCGGGATGAGGTGGTCGACGAGCGTGGCGTGCGCCCGGCGCTTGGCCTGCGTCCCCTCCCCCGGGTCGTTGACCAGGAACGGGTAGACCAGCGGCAGGTCGCCGAGCGCCGCGTCGGTCCCGCACGAGGCGCTCATCCCCAGCGTCTTGCCGGGCAACCACTCGAGGTTGCCGTGCTTGCCGAGGTGCACGATCGCGTCCGCGCCGAACCCGCCCTCGCTCTGCGGCGCGGCGAGCCAGCGGTAGGCACCCAGGTAGTGGTGGCTCGGCGGCAGGTCCGGATCGTGGTAGATCGCCACCGGGTTCTCGCCGAAGCCGCGCGGCGGCTGCACGATCAGCACGACGTTCCCGCTGCGCAGGGCGGCGACGACGATGTCGGTCCCGTCGACGTACAGCTCACCGGGCGCCGGACCCCAGTGCGCCTCGACGCCCTTGCGGAAGTCGTCGGGCAACGTGTCGAACCAGCGGGCGTAGGTGGCGGCCGAGATCCGGACCGGGTTGCCGGCGAGCTTCTCCTCGGTCAGCCAGTCGGGGTCCTGCCCCCCGGCGTCGATCAGGGCGTGGATCAGCGCGTTCCCGTCCTGCTCGGCGACGCCCGGAAAGCCGGCTGCGTCCTTGTCCTGAACGGAGTAGCCGGCCGCGGCCATCGCCCTGATCAGGGCCACGGCGCTGGCCGGCGTGTCCAGACCGACCGCGTTGCCGATCCGGGCGTGCTTGGTCGGGTACGCGCTGAGCATGAGCACGATCCGCTTGTCCGCGTTCGGGATGCGCCGCAGCCGGGCGTGGCGCACCGCGATCCCGGCGACGCGGGCGGCGCGCTCGGGGTCGGGCACGTAGACCGACAGCCCGTCGGCGTCGAACTCCTTGAACGAGAACGGCACGGTGATCAGTCGGCCGTCGAACTCGGGCACGGCGACCTGGGTCGCGACGTCGAGCGGGGAGAGGCCGTCGTCGTTGGCCGCCCAGTCGGCACGGCTGCTGGTGAGGCAGAGGCCCTGCAGGATCGGGACGTCCAGCGCAGCCAGTTCGGCGACGTCCCACGCCTCGTCGTCGCCGCCCGCAGACGCGCCCGCGGGCTTCGTGCCCCCCGCGGCGAGCACGGTGACGACCATCGCGTCCGCTGCGCGCAGCGTGCGCAGCAGCGCGGGCTCGGCCTGCCGCAGCGAGGCGCAGAACATCGGCAGGGGGCGCGCGCCGGCGTCCTCGATCGCGGTGCACAGGGCCTCGACGTAGGCGGTGTTCCCCGCGAGCTGCTGGGCGCGGTAGTAGAGGACGGCGACGGTCGGGCCGTCCGTGTCCTTCGGGTCGCGGTCGAGGATGCCCCAGCTCGGCAGCTCGACCGGCGGCGCGAAGCCCTCGCCGGTGAGCAGGACGGTGTCGGAGAGGAAGGCGTGCAGCTGCGCGAGGTTCTCGGGGCCGCCCTGCGCGAGGTAGGTGTGGGCCTGGGCGGCGACCCCGGCCGGCACCGTGGACAGCTCCATCATCTCGGCGTCCGGGGCCTGCTCGCCGCCGAGCGCGACGACCGGCAGGCCTGCGGCGAGGACGGCGTCGATCCCCTCCTCCCAGTACCGGCGGCCGCCGAGGATGCGGACCACGACCACGTCGGCCTCGGCGAGCAGCACGGGCAGGTCGGTGACGCGGTTCGGGTTGGCGGGCCGCCACGCGGCGCCCGATGCGCGCGCGGAGAGCAGGTCGGTGTCCGAAGTGGACAGCAGGAGGATCACCGGGACTGCTCCCGGCGCGACGCGCGGCGCATGGCGGACCTTCCTCGGGATCCTCGTCCCAGGTTGCGGCAACGGGCGGGGCAGTGTCCTGGCTCCCGGATCGGCGCTCGCCCCGGCCTTCCGGGCCGGCGCCCGTGGCCGTCGACGGGGTCCGCTCCCCGGTGACAGTGGCGGGACCGCGCCGGACTCGCACCGGCTTCCTGGCCCCCGCTCGCAGTGTGAACTTGTCGGCTCGTGAACGTGTCGCTCACTGTCGCACGTGCCGGACCGACGGCGTCAACCCCGACCGGGCAGCGCCACACCGCGATGTGATCGCCCGCTCGCAGGGGCGCGGGTGCGCGGGGTCGTGCTTACAGTGGCGCGGTGCCCGTCCGTACTGTTCCCGACGCCTGCCCGGGGGTCTTCGCGCCGCACGACGCGGCGGACGGGGCACTCGCGCGGATCCGGCTGCCCGGCGGCGTGATCGGCGCGGCCGCGCTGCGGGTGGTCGCGGACTGCGCGCAAGAGCTGGGCGACGGGCGGGTGCACCTGACCTCCCGCGGGAACCTGCAGCTGCGGGGCCTGTCCCGGTCGGGCGCGCTGGCGGCGCGCCTGGCGGACGCCGGGCTGCTGCCGTCGGCGACGCACGAGCGGGTGCGCAACGTGCTGGCGTCGCCGCTCGCGGGGATCGCGTCGCGGTGATCTGGTTCCGCGGGTGTCCACGGTCGTCGACGCCGCGTTCCCGGCCCGCGGAACGGGATCACCGGACGTGCGCGACATGGCCGCGGCCCTGGACCGCGGGCTGTGTGCGCGGCCGGGCTGGCTGCGCTGCCGGGGCGGTTCCTGTTCGCGCTCGACGACGGGCGGGGGGACGTCGCGGCGGAGGACCCGGACCTGTGCTGGCAGGCGCCGGACCGGCTGCTGGTGGCCGGCGTGGACACCGGGCTACGGGTGGCCGCGGCGGAGGCGGTGGACGCGCTCCTGCAAGCGGCGGAGGCGTTCCTCGCGCTGCGGGCGGCGGACGGCGGGACGGCGTGGCGGGCGGCGGAGCTGGCCGGTGCACCTGCCCGGATCGCCGCCACCTTGGAGCGCCCGGCGGTGGCGGCCGGCGACACGTGTCAGGAAAGCCACCTTCAGTACATCTCACGCCATGAAGGTGGCTTTCCTGACATCTCGGCCGCCACTCCGGGCCCGGTCCGCCGCGACGACGGCGGGCTCGCGCTCGTCGTCGCCCCGCTGCTCGGGGAGCTGACCGGCGACCAGGTCCGGCTGCTTGCAGACACCGGCCCGACGGCCGTCGTCACGCCGTGGCGCACCGTCGTGCTGCCCGAGCCCCGGGTCCCCGCCGCGGAGCTGGCCGCCGCGGGACTGCTCGTCGAGCCGGGTCCCGCCGCCGACGTCAGCGCCTGTGCGGGGCGACCGGGCTGCGCGAAGGCCCTCGCCGACGTCCGGGCCGACGCGCTCGCCGCGCTCAGCCGGCTTCCCGGCGGCCGGCTCCACGTCTCCGGCTGCGCCCGGCGCTGCGGGGCGCCCCGGGCCGCGCACGTCGACGCCGTCGCGCTCGCCGGGGGCGGGTACCTCGTCGACGGCGTCCCCCGCCCGGGACTGGCGCCGTGACGCGCAGCTACGTCCGCGACGGCGCCGAGATCTACCGCCGCTCGTTCGCCACCATCCGCGCCGAGGCCGACCTCACGGCCCTGCCGCCGGACGTCGCCCAGGTCGCCGTCCGGATGATCCACGCCTGCGGGCAGGTCGACCTCGTCGACGACCTCGGCTTCTCCCCAGGGGTCGTCGCAGCGGGCCGGACGGCGCTACAGAACGGTGCGCCGATCCTCTGCGACGCGCAGATGGTCGCCTCGGGCGTCACCCGCGCCCGGCTGCCGGCGGGCAACGACGTCGTCTGCACCCTGCGCGACCCCCGGGTCCCCGCCCTCGCGGCTCGGCTCGGCACCACCCGCAGCGCCGCCGCGCTCGAGCTGTGGCGCGACCGGCTCGGCGGCGCGGTCGTCGCGATCGGCAACGCCCCGACGGCGCTGTTCCACCTGCTCGACATGCTCGACGCCGGCGCGCCGCGGCCGGCCGCGGTGCTCGGCATCCCGGTGGGGTTCATCGGGGCGGCGGAGTCGAAGGAGGCGCTGGCGGCGACCGACCTCCCGTACCTCGTCGTCCACGGCCGTCGCGGCGGGTCCGCCATCACGGCGGCGGCGCTCAACGCGCTGGCTTGTGAGAAGGAAATCCTGGCTGACGAAGGAGATCCTGTGACGCACGGGGCGGCTGTACGGCGTCGGTGTCGGCCCCGGCGACCCCGAGCTCGTCACGGTCAAGGCCGCCCGCCTCATCCGCGCCGCCGACGTGATCGCCTACCACTCGGCGCGGCACGGCCGCTCGATCGCCCGGCGCATCGCCGACCCGCACCTGCGCGGCGGTCAGATCGAGGAGGCGCTCGTCTACCCGGTCACCACCGAGACCACCGATCATCCCGGCGGCTACCAGGGCGCGATCGACGAGTTCTACGCCGCCGCCGCGGAGCGCCTGGCCGCCCACCTCGACGCCGGGCGCGACGTCGTCGTGCTCGCCGAGGGCGACCCGCTCTTCTACGGCTCCTACATGCACATGCACAAGCGGCTGGCCCACCGCTACCCGACCGAGGTCGTGCCGGGGGTCACCTCGATCAGCGCCGCGTCGGCCGCCCTCGGGCAGCCGCTGGTGGAGCGCGACGAGGTGCTCACGGTGCTGCCCGGCACCCTGCCGCGCGCCGAGCTGGCCCGCAGGCTCGCCGACACCGACTCCGCGGCCGTCATGAAGCTCGGCCGGACGTTCGACACCGTCCGCGGTGCCGTGACCGACGCCGGCCGCGCCGGCTTCTACGTCGAGCGCGCGACGATGGACGGGCAGCGCACCGCCGCGCTCGACGACGTCGACCCCGCCTCGGTGCCCTACTTCGCGATCGCCCTGCTCCCGGGCCCGGTCGCCGCGTCCCTGCCCGAGCCCCCGTCGCGGGACACGGCCGCAAGGCGAAGTCCTTCCGCTCGACCGCAGATCGTCTCGGGAGCCGACGAGCCCGGCGGTTGTGGCAGGCCCGGCGAGGTCGTCGTCGTCGGCACCGGCCCGGCCGGGCGCGACTGGCTGACCCCGCAGGTCGCCGCCGTCCTCTCGGCGGCGGACGACCTCGTCGGCTACGGCCCCTACCTCGCCCGCGTGCCGCCGAACCCGCGCCAGGACCGGCACGCCAGCGACAACCGCGTCGAGGCCGACCGCGCGGCCCACGCGCTCGACCTCGCCGCATCCGGACGATGTGTCGCCGTCGTGTCCGGCGGCGACCCCGGCGTGTTCGCCATGGCCGCGGCGGTGCTGGAGGTCGCGGCGCAGGAGAAGTACGTCGACGTCCCGGTGCGCGTGCTGCCCGGGGTGACGGCGTCGAGCGCGGTCGCCGCGGCGGTCGGTGCTCCGCTGGGCCACGACCACGCGGTGATCTCGCTGTCCGACCGGCTCAAGCCGTGGGAGGTCGTCGCCGAGCGGCTCGTCGCCGCGGCCCGCGCGGACCTCGCCATCGCCATCTACAACCCGCGCTCGACGGCCCGTCCCTGGCAGCTGGCCGCCGCCCGCGACCTGCTGCTCGAGCACCGCGCCCCGGACACCCCGGTGGTGCTGGGCCGCGACGTCGGCGGCGCGGGTGAGCGGGTGACGGTGACGACGCTGGCCGGGATGGACCCGGAGCAGGTCGACATGCGCACGCTGGTGATCGTCGGCTCGTCGACGACCCGCGTCGTGCGCCGCGGTGACCGGGACGTGGTGTTCACCCCGCGCCACTACGGCCGACCCAGCCACCTGATCCTCTGGAGCGAACGCGGCGTTGGGTAAGTCAGACTTACCGAACGCCGCGTTCGCTCACCTTCCGAGCAGCCGGAGGCGGCCCACGGCAGCCTCCACGGTGTCGACGGCGTCGACCCCGGCCGGCAGCGGGGGCCGGCGGACCACGAGCACCTGCACGCCCTCCGCCCGCGCCGCCGCCAGCTTCGCCGACGTGAGCGGCCCGCCGCTGTCCTTCGTCACGAGCACGTCGATGCCGTGCTCGCGCATCAGCGCCCGCTCGCCGTCGACGGTGAACGGGCCGCGGTCCAGCAGCACGCGGGCCCGGCGCGGCATCGGCCCGGACGGCGGGTCGACGCACCGGATCAGGAACTCCAGGTCGAGCTCGGCGAAGGCCGCGAGGCTCGTGCGCCCGGTGGTGAGGAAGACGCGCTTGCCCAGCGACGGCAGCAGGGCCGCGGCGGCGGCGAGCGAGTCGGCCCACACCCAGCCGGGCTCGGCCGGCCAGCCCGGGCGGCGGAGCACGACCAGGGGGACGCCGGTGGCGGCGCAGGCGTCGACGGCGTGCGCGGTCATCGTCGACGCGAAGGGGTGCGTGGCGTCGACGACCGCGGCGACGTCGTGGTCGCGCAGCCAGGTCGCCAGCCCGTCCGCCCCGCCGAACCCGCCGACGCGCACCTCGCCCGCGGGCAGCGCGGGGTCGCGCACGCGGCCGGCCAGGGACGACACGACGCGGACCCCGGCGTCGACGAGTGTCGCCGCGAGCGCCCGGGCCTCGGCCGTGCCGCCGAGGATCAGGACGCGGCCCGGTCCGCGCCGCGCCGCGCCGTGGTGCCGAGCGCCGTCGACACCACGGCGTCACGGGCCGGGCCCGCGGTCGGGTCGGCTCGCGGGATCAGCTCCGGCATCGGGCGTCCGAGTAGAGGTGGCTGTCCGGGAAGTGCTCCGCGGCGAGCGCAGGCCCGACGATCACGACGGCGGCCATCCGGATGCCGGCCTCGTGGACCGCGGCGGGCAGAGCGTCGAGCCGGCCGCGGAGCACGATCTCGTGCGGGTGGGTGGCGTGCGCGACGACGGCGGCCGGGCAGTCCGCTCCGTAGACCCCCTTGAGCTGCGCGACCACCTCGTCGATCCGGTGCACCGACAGGTGCAGCACCAGCGTGCCGCCGGAACGACCCAGCTCCGCCAGGCCCTCGCCGTCCGGCATGGGGGTCGCCATCGCGGCGATTCTCGTCAAGGTGACCGTCTGGGCCACCGTCGGCACCGTCAGCTCCCGGCCCAGCGCCGCGGCGGCCGCGGCGTAGGCGGGCACACCGGGGCACAGGTCGTACGGCACGCCCGCGGCGTCCAGCCGCCGCATCTGCTCGGCGAGCGCCGAGAACACGGACAGGTCGCCGGACGCGAGCCGGGCCACGTCGAGGCCCTCCCGGTGGGCCGCG
Organism: uncultured Actinomycetota bacterium; assembly: GCA_963780835.1. Classification (GTDB taxonomy): domain Bacteria; phylum Actinomycetota; class Actinomycetes; order Mycobacteriales; family Pseudonocardiaceae; genus Pseudonocardia. The sequence continues at coordinate 118,182 of CAWADQ010000020.1, forward strand.
ACCATCTCCTCGACGATCTCGGCGAGCGTCAGGTGCGCGGTGTCGATCTTCCGCGCGCCCTCCGGGCACAGGTCGAGCATCTCGGGCCGGACGTACGTGCCGGCGTACAGGCAGACCGGCGAGGCCGCGATGAGGTCGCGGGCCCGGAGCGTGAGCAGGTCGACGGCGCCCGGTCCGGCGCCGATGAAGTGCACGGTCGCCCCGCCGCCGGACCCGCTGCTCCCCGGACCGTCCATCCCGCAATCCTCACCCATCGCTCACGGCTTCGGAGCGGTCGGCCTCCGACTCGTGTTCGGATCACACGGACCGCCGAGGGTGCCGGGCCCGCCACCGTCACGTCAGCGGCTTGCGCACCGCCCAGATCGTCACCGGCATCGCCGGGCGCCAGCCGGTGAACCCGCCCAGCGGCGCCGCGCGGGACACCTCGATCCGCGTCAGGTCCCCGCCGTGTGCGGCACGACCGGCGACGAGAAGCGCCTCGGCCTCCAGCGTGACGGCGTTCGCCACGAGCCGGCCGCCCGGACGCAGCGCGGCCCAGCAGGCGTCGAGCACGCCCGGGGTCGTGATCCCGCCACCGATGAAGACGGCGTCCGGGGCCGGCAGCCCGGCCAGCGCGTCCGGGGCCCTCCCCTGCACGACCTGCACGCGACGGCACGCCGAGCCGCTCGGCGTTCGCCGCGATCCGCGCGGCCCGCGCCCCGTCCGACTCGACGGCCACCGCACGGCAGGTCCGGTGGGCGCGCAGCCACTCGATCGCGATCGACCCGTTGCCCGCCCCGACGTCCCACAGCAGCTCACCGGGCCGCGGTCCGAGGTGCGCGAGGGTGACGGCGCGGACCTCGCGCTTGGTGAGCTGCCCGTCGTGGTCGTAGGCGTCGTCGGGCAGGCCCGGCACCTCGGCGCGGACCGGCGCACCGGGGTCGGCGACGCACGCGACGGCGACGACGTTCAGCGGGTCGCCGGGCGGGTGCACCCAGTCACGGGCGGTGCCCTGCGCCGTGCGCTCGTCCGGCGCGCCCGAGCCGGGCGAGCACGGTCATCGCCGACCCGCCGTAACCGGCGTCGACCAGCAGCCCGGCGACCGCGGTGGGGGTCGCCGCATCCTCGCTCAGCACCAGCACCCGCGCGCCCGGTGTGAGCACGCGACGAACCCGGGCGAGCGGCCGGGCGACCGCGCTGACGACCTCGATCCCGTCGACGGCCCACCCGAGCCTCGCGCACGCCAGCGACACCGCCGAGGGGTGCGGGACGACGTGCAACCGGTCCGGCCCGAGCACGCGGGCGAGGGTGGCGCCGATGCCGTGGAACATCGGGTCGCCGCTGGCCAGCACGCACACCCGCCGGTCCGCCAGCTCGGCGAACAGCCCGGGCAGGGCGGGCAGCATCGGCGAGGGCCACGGGCGGAGGTCGGCCTCGGTGTGCCCGGCGACGAGGTCGAGCTGCCGCGGCCCGCCCAGCAGCACCTCGGCCGCCCGGACGGCCGCGCGCCCCGGCTCGGCGAGCCCGGCCCACCCGTCGGCGCCGATGCCCACGACGGTCACGGTCTGCACGGGTGCCCATCGTTTCGCACGGCACCGACGATCCCCCCGGCGCAGCGTCACGAACCCGGCGCGGTCGCCCGCAGCCGGGCCGTCAGCTCGGCCTCGTCCGCGACGAACCACAGCTGGCCGCCGCGGTTCGACTCGCGCACGAAGTCGCGCAGCGCCGTGCTCCCCTCGACGTGGTCGCTGACGTCGCCGACCACGACCAGCCGGAGCCGGTAGTTCACGAACTTCTGCGCCACCACCCCCGCCACCCCGCTGCGCAGCGCGAAGAACTCCGGGGCGATCCGCGCGACCGGGACTGCCACGGCGTCCGCTCGACCGAGCGCCGCGCCGATGAGGTCGAGAGCGGCACGCTCGCCGTCCAGCGGCGGGCCGTCGGCGGCGCACCGGAGCACCTCCACCCCGCCGATCGGGACGACCACATCGCCCCCGACCGCGGAACCCGCGACCCCGCTCCTACCACGGCATCCCCGCGGGCCGTCTCCTGCTCCTGCGTCATCCCGCTCCCTCCACGATCACGGCGACAGCGGGGAGCATCCCCAGATCCAGACGATCCGCCAACGGAAATAGCGATGGTTTTGTCGGTGCTGTCCGGTCTGATGGGGGTGACCACGACCAGCCCGACCCGAGGAGGAGCCGTGCCGGACCCGCAGTCGACGGTGCCCTCGAGCCCGTTCGGCCCCGCCGTGCCGGAGGTCGCCCCGACGGGCCCAGCCGCATCTCATCCCGGCGGCGGCACGCGGCGGGCGTTCCACCACCTGCTGGTCAACACCCTCGTGGCGTCGGTCGTGAACTTCACGGTCTGGTTCGCCGTCACGTTCTGGGTCTACCTGGAGACCCGCTCGGTGTTCGCCACCGGCGTGATCTCGGGGATCTACCTCGTGTTCACCGCGGCCTCCGGCGTCTGGTTCGGGGGTCTGGTCGACCGGCACCGAAAGCGCTCGGTCATGCTCGGCTCCAGCGCGGCATCGCTGCTCTGCTACGCGGCCGCACTGACGGTGTACCTGTTGACGGAGCCGGCGAGCTTCACGGACCCGGCGAGCCCGGCGCTCTGGGCGCTGGTGCTGCTGCTGATGGCCGGGGTGATCGTCGGCAACCTGCGGGCCATCACGCTGTCGACGGCGGTGACCATGCTCGTGCCGCCCGAGGGCCGGGACCGGGCGAACGGACCATGTCCTATGGATCAACGCCGCAGCGAAGCAAGGCGGAGATCCACAGGTGGATGACAGTCGGCACCACCAACGGCGCGTCGTTCCTCGTCACCTCGGTGATCAGCGGGCTGCTCGTCGGGCTGTCGGGGATGCTGCACGTGCTGCTGGTCGCGGTCGCCGCCACGCGGTCGTGATCGTGCATCTGGCCGTGGTCCGCATCCCGGACGACCGTCCTGCCGCGGCCGACGACGGCTCGGGGGCACACCGGCTGGACCTCCGGGGGACGATCGCCGTCGTCGCCGCGATCCCGGGCCTGTTCGGCCTGATCGCCTTCTCGACGATCAACAACTTCCTCGGCGGGGTGTTCATGGCCCTGCTGGACGCGTACGGGCTCTCGCTCGTCTCGGTCGAGGTGTGGGGGCTGCTGTTCGGGTGCTGAGCGCCGGGTTCATCGTCGGCGGCCTCATCGTCGCCCGCCGCGGGCTCGGCGCGAACCCGCTCCGGACGCTGCTGGTGGTCAACGTCGTCATGTGGGCCGTGTCGAGCGTGTTCACGCTGCGCTCCTGGATCCTGCTGCTGGCGGTGGGCATGTTCGTCTGGCTCTGCCTCGTGCCCTTCGCCGAGGCCGCGGAGCAGACCGTCCTGCAGAAGGTGGTGCCCTTCGAGCGCCAGGGTCGGGTGTTCGGGTTCGCGCAGAGCGTCGAGATGGCCGCGTCGCCGCTGACGGCGTTCCTCATCAGCCCGATCGCGCAGTTCGTCGCCATCCCGTTCATGACCACCGGGGCGGGCGTCGAGCTCATCGGCGGCTGGTTCGGGACGGGGCCCGAGCGCGGCCTGGCGCTGGTCTTCACGATCGCCGGGCTCGTCGGGCTGGTGATCACGCTCGCCGCCTTCCGCACGCGCTCCTACCGGCGGCTCTCCGCGCGCTACCTCGGGGAGGCCGCCGTGTCCGCGTGACCGTGTCCCCCGATCCGGCCGCCTGCTCACGCGGCCGGGTGGTCCCGCGCCCACGCCGTCACCCGCGCGTGCGGCGGGTCGTTCGCCTTCTCGATGACGGTCGGTACCTGGGACGGTGCCGCCACGGGGGGAGCGAGCGGTGTCGATGTCCATCGGGTCGGTGCGGATACCTCGGACGGTGGTGCGCCGCGGCGCGGCCGCCGTCCTCGTCGCGGGCTGCGCGACCGCCCTGCTCGTCGGGGTCGGTGAGGTGCAGCGCGCGGCGGCCCAGACCACCGCCGTCGCCCTCGACACCGCGGCGCCGTTCGCCGTGCTCGCCAGTGGCTCCGTCAGCGGCTCGGGGACGTCGTCGATCACCGGCGACGTCGGCGGCAACGCGGTCACCGGCCTGAACAACCAGGTCAACGGCACGATCTCGACCTCGGGCGACGCCCTCACGCGGGCCCGCACGGACATGAACGAGGCCGACGACACGGTCGCCTCCGCCCCGGTGACGCAGGAGGTCTCCTCCGTCTCCGGCACGCTCACCTCGGGTGTGTACGGGCTGACCGGCGCCGTCACCGTCTCCGGCACCGTCACGCTCGACGCCGGTGGCGACGAGAACGCCACGTTCATCTTCAAGACCGACTCGACGCTCACCACCGCCGACGGCGCCATCGTGAAGCTCACCAACGGCGCGAAGGCGTGCAACGTCTACTGGCTCGCCGGCAACAACGCCACGGTGGACGGCACGGTCGTCGGCACGATCTTCGGCCGCAACGGGATCACCGCGCGCAACGGGGCCGACGTCACCGGGCGGCTGTTCTCCCGCAGCGGTGCCGTGAGCCTCGACGCGACGACGATCCGCCGCCCGGGCTGCGACGGCAGCACCACGACGACCAACACCGGCAACAGCAGCTCCACCAGCTCGGGCGACGGCGGAAGCGAGTCGTACAGCGGCACGGAGAGCGTGGTGGCGCGGGGCTCCGGCGGCAACGGCGGGATCTCCGGCGGCGGCACGGGCGGTGACGGCGGCGACGGCGGCAACGGGGGGACCGCCGGGGCGGGCGGCTCGGGCGCGGCCGGCGGGAACTCCGACGGCGGCGCCGGCGGCACGAACACGGGCGGGACGGGTGGGTCCACCACCGGCGGGAACGGCGGGACGGTCACCGGCGGGACGAACTCGGGCACCGGCGGGGCGAGCTCGGGCGACGGCAACAGCGGCACCAACACGGTGGTCGTCGTGCCGATCCTCAGCCCGGGCAGCTCCTCGGGCAGCGTGGGCAACGGGAACGGCGGCGACGCGACCGGCGGCAACGCGGCGGGCGGCGGAGCGGCGGCACGGCCGCAGGCGGCGGTCTCGGCGGCGCCGCCCTGGGCGCGATCGGCGGTCCCGGCGGTCAGGCCGGGAACGGTGGGGACGGCGCCGAGGGCGGCGACGGCGGCAGGGGCGCGTCCGGCGGCGACGGCGGTCGCGGCGACGGCGGCGGGCGCGTCGGCGGGGGCGGAAACGGCCACTACGACGACTGATCCGCGCACACGAAAGCGGCTTTCGCAAGGTCTGTCCTTGCGAAAGCCGCTTTCGTTCGTTCCGGGGCGGCCGGGTCAGGCGGTCGCGCCGTCCGACACGTTCTCCGCGTCCGCCGTCGGCACCGGGATCATCGGCCGCGTCCGCTCCAGCAGGGCGAACATGGCGAACCCGAGCCCGCACCCGATGAACCAGCCGAAGTCGCCGATGCTCGTGAACAGGCTGAGCAGGATCGCGACGACGCCCGTCGCGGCCATCGTCATCACGGCGTTCGGGTTCCAGCCGTTCTTGAACCAGTACAGGCCGGTCGGGCTCATGGTGTACATGTCGTCGACCGCGATCCGCTGCTTGGCCGCCAGGTAGTAGCCCGCGATGAGGATGCCGAACAGCGGGCCGATGAGGCTGCCGAGCAGGCCGAGCGTGTAGTGGATCGCCTGGTCGTTGTCGTACAGTTCCACGGGGTGAGGATCACCGAGCCGACCGCGGCGATCATGCCGCCGGTCCGCCAGCGAGATCTTCTGCGGGTTGACGTTGGAGAAGTCGAACGCCGGCGAGATGAAGTTCGCGACGATGTTGATGCCGACCGTCGCCGATCATGAAGGTCAGGCCGCCGAGCAGGATCGCGAACGGCGTGTCGATCAGCTGCACGGTCTTGATCGGGTCGGTGATCAGCTCGCCGAACACCGGCACCGTGGCCGACGCGGTGATGACGGTCAGCAGGGAGAAGAACAGGAAGTTGATCGGCAGCCCGAGGAAGTTGCCCTTCTTGACCGCGGCGAAGCTGCGGCCGTAGCGGGAGAAGTCGCCGAAGTTCAGCATCGGGCCCGGAGAAGTACGACACGACGATCGCGATCGCCGTGATCATCACCGGGATCGAGGCCCAGAAGCCGAGCGACTCACCGCTGTGCAGGTTCAGGTCGATCGCGCGAGATGCCGGCCTTGCTCACCAGGTAGATCGCCAGGATGAACATGACGACGTAGACGGCGGGGCCCGCCAAGTCGATGAACTTGCGGATCGTCTCCATGCCGCGTCCAGAACAGCGCCGCCTGGGCCACCCACAGGATCGCGAAGGAGATCCAGCCCAGCAGCGACAGGCCGAGGAAGCCCGTCGGTCGCCGCTGGCTCGCGTAGGGCGCGAACTTCGGGAAGATTGATCGTTCAGCGACATCAGCGCGCCGAGCCAGGTAGGTCTGGATGCCGTACCAGGCGACCGCGATGAGCCCGCGGATGATCGCCGGGATGTTGGCCCCCAACACCCCGAACGATCGCCCGGTTGATCACCGGGTAGGGCACGCCGGTCGGCTGGCTCGGCTTGGCGACGAGGTTGCACGAAGAACTGCACGATGACGATGCCGATCAGCAGCGCGATCAGCACCTGCCAGCCGGCGATGCCGAGCGCGAACAGGCTGCCTGCGGTGAGGTAGCCGCCGACGGAGTGCACATCGGACATCCAGAACGCGAAGAAGTTGTACGACGCTCCAGGTCTGCTTGCGCAGCGGCGCGAGGTCCTCGTTGGTCAACGCGCGGGGCGTACCCGGGCTTGATCAGCCGACGCCGGCGGGGTGGTGGGCGTGGGGATCTGCTCGACCTCTGGTGGGGGGTTCGAGGAGGCATCGGCGGACATGGGGCTCCCGCATCGCAACCGGTCGAGCAATTGATCAAGACATGATCGTCGGTGTAGGGGTGTAGATGAGGAGAGAAGGTGGCAGGGATAGGGACCAGGCAAGGTCGCGGTGTTGGAGGGGTCGGACCGAAGCGCGAGACATCGGATCATGGTGTCCGGGGCGGACCGGGAGGAGATCTCCCGAGGGATCGCCGAGGGCGTCGAGGGTGTGGTGATCGCGGCGCGGATCGGGCGCAACCCCAGCGTGGTGAGTCGGGAGATCGCCCGTCATGGTGGTCGGGAGCGCTACCGGGCGACGGGACGCCCGGGTGGCCGGCGCGCGGTGTCGGCCCAAGGCCCGCAAGCTCGACACCGATCCGGTGCTGCGCGCGCAGGTGATCGCGCGGCTACGGGCGGGGCACTCCCCGGATCAGGTCGCGGGCCGGTTGCGCCACGAACACAGCGGTCAGCACGCGAGCGGGTGGCTGACACGGTGTCGCACGAGGCGATCTACACCTGGATCTACGCGCTGCCCAAGGGGGAGCTCGCGCGCCAGGGGATCCTGCTGCGTTCCGGGCGGACCCGGCGTCGTCCCCGCGACGAGCTCCAGCCCGGGGGCCGGATCGTGGGTATGACCAGCATCGACGCCCGCCCCGCCGAGGCCAGCGACCGGGCCGTGCTCGGCGCCTGGGAGGGCGACTCGTGATCGGCAAGGCCGTCGGTCGGCGATGGCGACCCTGGTCGAGCGGACCTCCCGCTACACGGTGCCGGTCGCGCTGCCCGCCGGCCGCCGGGACGCTGCCACCACCTGCGATGCCCTCATCGCGGCCGTGTCCGGCATGCCCTCACAGCTGGTCAAGACCCTCACCTGGGACCAGGGCAGCGAGATGGCCGGCCACGCGCGTTCAGCCTCGCGACCGCTGTGGACGTCTACTTCGCGCACCCGCACTCGCCATGGGAACGCGGCACCAACGAGAACACCAACGGGCTGCTGCGCGAGTACTTCCCCAAGGGCACCGAGATCACCGACGACCAGGCCTACCTCGACCTTGTCGCCGCGAGCTCAACACCGACCAGGCGTATCCTCGGCTACCGAACCCAGCAGAAGTCTTCACCGACTCCTGGCCAGCTCAATTGCTTCGACACGGTTGAGACCACCGGGTAACGGTGGGTCGAGCGCCGCCGGCGTGGGCAAAGGGCGCAACAAGAGCTGAGGGAGAGGACGGCCAACGGTGCAGCTAGGTGAATGGACGGACGCAGCGGAAACAGCGCGAGCAGATCGACGGTATCAAGGCGACACCGGGCTCCGCTCCCGCCGTTGGAACGCATGTGCACGCCAGCGTGCCGGACACACGGGGCAGCGCAAGGCGGCAACGGTCGGCAACGGAATGACAAGAGCGGGCTGGCTGCCGGTGGGGAGGGAGAGGGGATGGTCCCACGCCGGATGGGATGAGAGAGGCGCCTGCTTGACCCCGACAGCATCGCCACGCCTACGCCGCAGTTCCGACGTGGCCCACCGGACCGACAAAACGGCTTCGGAGTAGGCCGCACCGCACCAGCGGTACCGGCCACGCGCTGCACACCGGCCCCTATCCGTCAGGTTTGAGACGGCTCTGGACTTACGGGGCTTCAGACAGGGTCTCTCGTACGCCTTCTCTCTGCTTGCCGGACCCGAGCCGTCTGACAGTGCCGACCCGTCCCGTACGTTGTCAGGGCTGCTCTCACCATCGCGTGCGTTCCCACGTCCTGGTTGCCGGCAGCTTCGCCGGTCAGCTGCGACTGACCGGCGGTGGAGTCCTTACACCTCCACTCGATTCCAGGCGCTTCGTGGCGCACCGTCGGCTCCAGAACGCGAAGATGTTGTACGAGCTCCAGTTCTGCTTGTGCAGCGGGGCGAGATCCTCGTTCGTCAGTGCCGGGTCGTAGCCGGGCTTGATCAGCCCGACGCCTGCGGGGTGGTGCGCGTCGGGGATCTGTTCGACCTCGTTGGCGGCCAGAGGGTTTGACGAAGCATCAGCGGACATGGGGCTCCTCTGCTGGGACGGCGGGCCGCGGAGACCGGCGGCCGGCGATGCGACGACGGTAGATCCGGAACTTCTGCCACACACCGTTCGTTCAGCAGTGTTCACGCGGTCATTGCGCGCGGTAAACAACTCTCAACATATATCTGGCTTGCCGATCATCGAAATCGGACAAAATCCCGATATATGTCTTGGGTGGCGGTGGGGCGAACTCGGCACGGGCGCTGGTCCGCAGGCCCATCGCGACCAGACCCTCGACGGTCTTCGTCGCCGCCGCGACACCGTCGATCACGGGCACGCCGACGGCGTCGGTCATGCGGGCCGCCAGGTCGGCCATGCCCGCGCAGCCCAGCACGATGGCCTCCGCCCCGTCGTCGGCCACCGCGCGCCGCGACTCGGCGACGATCGCGGCGAACGCGTCCGACGCCGGGTCCTCGAGCGCGAGGACGGGGATCTCGCAGGCCCGGACGTTGCGGCAGAACCGGGTCATGCCGTAGCGCTCGGCGAGGTCCCACGCGCGCCCCGCCGTCCGGCCCAGGGTCGTGACCACCGAGAACCCGCGGCCGAGGAAGCTCGCGGCGTGCATGGCCGCCTCGGCGATGCCGACGACCGGCCCGTCGGCGAGCTCGCGCGCCGCGTCGAGGCCGGGGTCACCGAAGCAGGCGATCACGAACCCGTCGGCAGCGGGCTCGCCCGCCTGGGCTCGGGCGATCTCGGCGAGCAGCCCGGGGACGCTGAGCGCCTCGTCGTAGTGGCTCTCGATCGAGGCCGGGCCCATGTCCGGGTTGACGGCGGTGACCGTCGTCCCCGGCGCGGCGACCGCCAGGGCGGACTCGCCGATGAGGCGCGTCATCGACGCCGTGGTGTTCGGGTTGATCACGATGAGGTGCACGGGTCACTGACCCTCCCGGTCGTCGGGCTCGGTGGCGAACAGCTCCTCGCCCGGCGGCACGGTCGCCAGCACGCCGAGCAGGCGGCCGTGGTGCTCCGCGGCGCACTCCAGCAGGCCGTCCGCGTCGCCCGCGACGAACGCCGCGAGCATCGCGGCGTGGTCCGCGTGCAGCCGGCGGCGGTCGGCGTCCGAGACCCGGGCCATCGGCCGGTAGGACTCGGTGAGGTTCCACGCCGAGCCGACCATCGCCGTGAACCGGCGCATCCCCGCGGGCTCCAGCAGCGCGAAGTGGAACCGGCGGCTCTCGCGGTGGTAGGCGGGCAGATCGCCGTCGCGGACGGCCCGGTCCAGGTCGTCGAGCGCGGCGGAGGCCCGCGCGTGGTCGTCGGGTCCGGCGGCGGCCACCGCCGCGGCGAGCACGGCGTTCTCCAGCACCCCGCGCGCCGCGTACAGCTCGAGCAGCTCGGACCGGGCGAGCCGGGCGACCGTGTACGCGCTGCGGCTGCGCTGCTCCACGAGGCCTTCGCCGATGAGGGTCTTCAGCGACTCGCGCACCGGGATCACGCTCATCCCGAGCACCGTGGCCACCTCGTCGAGCGGGATGACGGTGCCCGGCGGGGCGTCTCCGGCCAGGATCACCCGGCGCAGCTCGGCGAGCACGGCCGCCTGCGTCGGCTCGCCGCGCAGCGGCACGAGGCGGGCGGCCAGCGGCGACGACCGCCGGGGCCGGTAGGGCTCGGTCGGGTAGGCGTGGTCGGGGGACACCGTCGTGAGCCACCCCCTGCGGTCACATTGCTGCGGGCCGCACGACAGGTGCGCCGTGTTGCCCCCACATGAAGGCCGGTGGGGTCGCCGCCGTCAAGTCCCGGAGATCGACGTTCGGCGCGCGGTGCCGCACGGTCGTCGCACGCGGGGTGGTGACGCGCGGCACTGGCCCTAGGTTCATCAACGGATTCATGACGACGCGGTCACGCGATGGACACGGGACTCCCCACCCGCCGGTCTCTCCCCAACCGGACGTCCAGCCGCCGCCGTCGGATCCGGAAGGTTGGTCGTGGCTCGGCATCGCTCCCCCCGAGGCCGCCGCGAGTTCCCGGCCCTCCCGCTCCCGCTGTTCGGGAGTTCGGGAGGCGGCGGGGCCCGCCGCGCGTCGCATGCATCCCCTGTCCCCCCATCCCTGCCCGCGCCCGTCCTGCGCGGTGTCGGCATCGCCACCGTGGCGGCCATCGCCGTCACCGGCGGCGCGGCGGCGCTGACCGGCACCGAACCGGACGTCGCCGCAGCTGCCACGCACGAGCTGGACCTGTCCACGCAGCGTGGCGGTGCGGTGCCGTCGCCGGTCGCGGCCGTGGTGCCCGTGCCGGTCGTGCCGGCGCAGACCGCGCTCGACGCCCCGGTGCTCGACACCTCCGTGCTGTCCGACGCCGTCACGCGCGCCCAGGACGAGGCGCGCCGCCTCGCCGACGACGCCCGCGCACGCGAGGCGCAGGCCAGGGACGCGGCCGAGCGGGCGGGACAGGCCGAGAAGGAGGCCGAGCAGCGCGACGCGGAGGCCAAGACCGAGGACGAGCGGCAGGCGGCCGAGCAGGCCCGCCGCGTCGGGCGCCTCGGCGATCCCGACCCGGCCCCGGCGGCGCAGGCCGACTGCGGGCTCGACACGGGGCAGCTCGGCCCGGTCAAGCCGTTCGTCCGCACCGCAGCCAACTTCCTCGGGTGCGCGTTCGGCCGGCCGACGGTGCTGGGCGTCGCCGGTCGCAGCAACGCCTCGGACCACCCGAAGGGCCGGGCGCTCGACTTCATGGTGGACCGGGCGACCGGTGACCAGCTGGCCGCGTGCGCGCTCCGCAACCGCGAGGAGCTGGGTGTCAGCTACGTCATCTGGCGCCAGCGCATCGACACCGGCAGCGGCTTCCGGCCGATGGCCGGACCGCGGCAGCCCGACCGCGAACCACTTCGACCACGTGCACGTCTCGTTCGAGCCGGGCGCCGGAACGGGGTCACCGATCTCCTGTTAGACCGACGGTCTCACCATGACGCGGGTCCCGAGGACTGCCCCACCGGCCACGGCGCGAGTAGAAACACGTCATGGACGTCGCCGGACGAGTTGCGCTGCGGTTCACCGGTGACGTGGTGCGCGGCGGCAGCCACGACAACCTGACGGCCGTGCGCGCCGACGGCGAGCACCTGTGGGTCGCGGGCGACGAGACCGCGACGATCGACCGCCTCGTGCTCGACTCCGCGGCGGCGCCCACGCGCGCCGGGCGGCAGCGCAGCTTCCGGCTGGCCGACCTGGTTCAGCTGCCCGGGCCACCGGAGGGTGAGACCGACCTGCAGGGAGTGGCCCGCAGCGGCGGGTGGCTGTGGGCGATCGGGTCGCACGCACTGGTGCGCCGCCGCCCCAAGCCGATCCACGACGACACGAAGGTGATCCGCAGGCTCGCCAAGCTGCGGCGCGACCCGAACCGGTTCATCATCGTGCGCCTCGCCGTCCAGCTGGGCGTCGACCGGCACCCCGAGCCGGTGCGCGTCGCCCGCGACGGCCGCCGCTCGGCGCTGGTCGGTGCCCCGCATGCGGAGACCCTGGTCGACCTGCTGCGCACCGACACCCACCTCGCGCCGTTCCTCGCCATCCCGGGGCAGGACAACGGCTTCGACGTCGGCGGTCTCGCGGTCGTCGGCGACCGGCTCTACGTCGGCCTGCGCGGCCCGGTGCTGCGCGGCTGGGCCGTGGTGCTGGAGGTGCGCCCCGCGCAGGATCCGACGGACCCGGGCCGCCTCGCGCTGGGGATCTTCCCGGAGGGCGTGCGCTACCGGAAGCACGTGCTGGACCTGGGCGGGCTCGGCGTCCGCGACCTCTGCCCGGACGGCGACGACCTGCTGGTGTTGGCGGGCCCGACGATGGCGCTATCGGGGCCGGTCCGGGTGCACCGATGGTGGGGTGCGGTCGCCGGCGGAGGTGGGCCGGTGGTGCGCGACGTCGAGCTGCCCGTCGAGACGGTGGTGCCCAACGGGGAGGGCGTGGACCACGCCTCGGCGATCTCACTGCTCGGGCCGGACGCGCTCGACCCGGACGCGCGGCTGCTCGTGGTCTACGCCAATCCGGCGGCGAACCGCAGGCCGTGGCCGGACACGGTGCTGGCCGACCGGGTGCGGATCGCGCAGGTCGGCATCGACGCCGAGCTGGACCCGGTCACCGGGGACGGCCCGGGCTCGGCGGACCTGGGCCCGGCACCGGTCGAGCTCGACGTCGTCGACCCCGCGGCCGCTCCCGCACTCGCCGACGCCGAGACCGCCGACCCGGAGCCGGACGAGGAGCCGGACCGGCCGCCACCCGTCGATCACCGCCCGGCCACCGTCCTGTCCCCCGACCGCACCCACACGTTCGACGCGTAGCTCCACCGCGGGGCATGCGTCGGCGTCCGCTCCCGGCGAACATCACCCGCCGTCGGCGAACACCGCCCCTCGGGACCGGCCGTGCTCCTAGCGTCGCGGGCGACCCGAGGAGGCCCCATGTCCCGCACGCTGAGCCCGCCGTCCGCCACCGACACCATCGTCGACCGGCTCTTCGAGGAGCGGATCGTCTACCTCGCCGGCGCGGTCGACGACGAGGCCGCGCACCGGATCACCGCGCAGCTGCTGCTCCTCGCCGCCGACGACCCGACCCGCGACATCACCTTCTACGTCAACTCCCCCGGCGGCTCCGTCACCGCCGGGATGGCGATCTACGACACGATGCAGCTGGTGACCCCGGACGTCGCGACCTGGGCCGTCGGGCTCGCCGGCTCGATGGGCCAGTTCCTGCTGACGGCAGGCGCTCCCGGGAAGCGGTACGCGCTGCCGCACGCGCGGATCCTCCTGCACCAGCCCTCGGCCTCGCTCGGCGGTACTGCTACGGACGTCACCATCCGGGCCGGTCTGTTCGGTGAGATGAAGCGCGAGATCGCGGAGCTGACGGCCCTGCACTCCGGTCAGCCGGTGGAGGCCGTGACCGCGGACTCCGACCGCGACCGCTGGTTCGACGCCGAGCAGGCCCGCGCGTACGGCCTGGTGGACCACGTCGCGGGACGAACCGGACCCACCGGACCCACCCGGCGTATCGGTTTCCTCGGGAAGGGCCCCGGGAACCCGCCCGGGTGACCGCCTCACGGCGCTTCCCGTTCCCGCTTGCGATCGCCCTCGTCGCGGCCCTCCCGGGAACCTACCTGGGCGCCGCTGCGTACCTCGGCCTGCCGCATCCCGAGCTCGTCCCGCCGCTGGCCGCACTCGTCTACGGGATCGCCATCATCGGGGCGGCCTTCGTCCTGTCGTGGGCCGCCGAGGCCGCGCAGGTCGACATCAGCGCCGGGTTGGCGCTGGCGGTGCTGGCGCTCCTGGCCGTGCTGCCCGAGTACGCCGTGGACTTCGTCTTCAGCTTCCAGGCGGGCCAGATCTACGCGGCGGAGGGGACCTGCCCGCCGGCGGAGGACGGGAGCACGCCCTGCGCTCTCGCGCTGGCCAACATGACCGGTGCCAACCGGGTGCTCGTCGGCGTCGGGTGGCCGCTCGTGGTGGCTGTCGCCACGCTCGCCGTCCGGCGCTCGCGGCGCCATGGCGGCGGCGACAGCGCGACGACCCACCAGGGCTGTGTCCAGATGCCGCGGGCGCTCTCGGCGGAGGTCGTGTTCCTGGGCATCGCCACGCTGTACTCGCTGGCGCTGCCATTGCGGCACACGCTCACGCTCTTCGACGCCGCGGTCCTGGTCGCGATCTTCTGCGCCTACGCGTGGCGGCTGTCGAAGGCGCCCGCCGAGGAACCGGACCTGCAGGGCACCTCGGCGTGGGTCGGCGGCATGGCGAAGACGCCCCGCCGGGTCACGTTCAGCGTGCTGTTCCTCGTCGCCGCACTGGTCATCCTGGCGTGCGCGGAGCACTTCGCGGAGGGGCTGGTGCAGACCGGCGAGGGCATGGGCGTCGACCCGTTCATCCTCGTCCAGTGGGTGGCACCGCTGGCCAGCGAGGCGCCCGAGCTGATCGTCGCGTGCCTGTTCGCCTGGCGGCTCAAGGCGGCCGACTCCCTCGCGACCCTGCTGTCGAGCAAGGTGAACCAGTGGACGCTGCTGGTCGGGACGATCCCGATCGTCTTCGCGATCTCCGCGGGCACCACGGACGGGTTGCCGCTCGACGCCCAGCAGCGCGTCGAGCTCCTGCTGACGGCCGCCCAGTCGCTGTTCGCGGTCAGCATCCTGATCACGCTTGCGCTGACGACCCGCGGGGCCGCCGCGCTGTTCGTGCTGTTCGCCGTGCAGTTCTTCGGCAGCCTGTTGCTCGACGCCGAGGCCGACCGGATCCTCAACCTCGCGCTGTCCGGGGTGTACGTGGCGCTGGCCGTCGTCCAGCTCGTCCGGCAGCGACACCTGCTGGTCCGGACGGTGCGCGACGGGGTGGTCACGCCGTTCGCCGAGCTCGAGGAGGCCGACGAAACGATGTCCCGGGACCGTCCCGGGGACCGGCCTACCGGAGACCGGGAGTCCGCATGAGGCGCCCGACACGCAAGCGTATGCCCGGGCGATAGCGTGGAGCATGGTTGTGCGGTGTCGGACAGCTGCGGGATAGACGGCGAGGAGTGGAGCAGCATGCGAGTCGGTGTGCTCACGGGAGGCGGGGACTGCCCCGGGCTGAACGCTGTGATCCGGGCGATCGTCCGCAAGGGTGTGCCCGAGTACGGATATTCGTTCGTCGGGTTCCGGGACGGCTGGCGCGGGCCGCTGGAGGCCGCCACCATGCCGCTGGACATCCCTGCGGTGCGCGGCCTGCTGCCGCGCGGCGGCACGATCCTCGGGTCGTCGCGGACGAATCCGTTCGCGATCGAGGACGGGGTCCAGCGCATCAAGCACAACCTGCAGAACCTCGGCGTGGACGCCCTGATCGCGATCGGCGGGGAGGACACCCTCGGCGTCGCGACCCAGCTGCACGAGGCGGGTGTCAACGTCGTCGGTGTGCCGAAGACGATCGACAACGACCTGTCCGGCACGGACTACACGTTCGGCTTCGACACCGCGGTCAACATCGCCACCGAGGCCATCGACCGGCTGCACACCACGGCGGAGAGCCACCACCGGGTGCTGATCGTCGAGGTGATGGGGCGCCACGCCGGCTGGATCGCGCTGCACGCCGGCATGGCAGGCGGAGCCAACATCATCCTGATCCCCGAGATCCCGTTCGACATCGACCAGGTGTGCCGCTACGTCGAGGCCCGCTTCCGGCTGCACTACGCGCCGATCATCGTCGTGTCCGAGGGCGCCAAGCCCAAGCAGGGCGACGAGGTGCTGCACAGCGAGGGCACGGACGCGTTCGGCCACGTCCGCCTCGGCGGCGTCGGCATGTACCTCGCGCAGGAGATCGAGTCGCGCACCGGCAAGGAGGCCCGCGCCACGGTGCTCGGGCACGTGCAGCGCGGCGGGACGCCGACGGCGCGCGACCGCTGGCTGGCCACCCGGTTCGGCCTGCACGCGATCGACGCCGTGGCGACCGGGCGATGGGGCACGATGACGGCGCTGCGCGGCGCGGACATCGTCACGGTGCCGCTGGCGGAGGCGACGAAGGAGCTCAAGGTCGTCGACCCGGCGCTCTACGCCGAGGCCGAGGTCTTCTTCGGGTAGCTCGCGGGCCCAGGCGGCGCCTCGCCGCTACCCGCAGCCGCCGATACAACCCCGGTATCGGCGGCTCCTCGGCCTTGCGATCCATCCGCCTGGATCCCGCGATCCACGGCGACGACGTTCGCGCAGGTGTCAGACGATGCCCTGGCGGGTCGCGGTGTGCACGATCTCGGTGCGCCGCCGCACCTCCAGCTTGTCGCGCAGGTTGCGCACGTGGAACTTCACGGTCGCCTCGGAGATCAGCAGCCGCTCGCCGATCTCCCGGTTGCTCATGCCCACCGCAAGGAGCTTGAGCACCTGGGTCTCGCGCTCGGTGAGCACCGGGCCGCGGGGCTCGTCGGGGCGCAGCACGTCGACCGCCGTAGGGCCCGCGTCGAAGACGCCCTCGCCGCGCCGGAGCGACCGCACCGCCGCCACGACCTCGGCGGTGTCGGCGGTCTTGCGCAGGAACCCGTGCACTCCCAGCCGCATGGCCCGCATCATCAGGTCGCGGTCGCGCGAGCCGGTGAGCACGAGGATCCGGACGCCGCGGTGGCGCTCCAGCAGCCGGCGGGCGACGTCGAGCCCGGCGCCCTCCCGGCCGAGGTCGACATCGAGGACGACGAGATCGGGCGGGCACCGTTCGGCCAGCGCGAGCGCGTCCCGCGGTCCCGCGGCCTCCCCCACCACCACGAGGTCCGGGTCGGCCGCGAACAGCTGGCGCAGCCCGAACCGGACGATCGCCTCGCCGTCGACGACGAGCACGCGGGCGATCCGGCGCGCGGCGGGTGGTGGGCGCAGCGTGCGCGCAGGGCGCTGGTCGAGCAGGGTCACGGGAACCTCCTGGCGGCGTCGGCGGCGTCCTCGTGGGCGACGTCGGGACGGTAGCCTCGGCCACGTTGCCCCGACGTTGCACGCGAACTCGGCGCGGTTGCCGCTCGCGACCAGGGGGGTGATGATGGGGGATCCGGTTGGTGCGGCGACGGTGCCTGGGGTGCTCATGACGAATGCGGGGGCCGCGCAGCGCGACGGCCGCACGCGTGCCGCCATCGCCGTCGAGAAGCCGGGCGCGGGCAGCTCGGTCCCGCCCCTCCCGAGCGATCCGGTCGAGCGGGCCCGCGCGCTGCACGAGCTCTACGACGCCGTGCTCTCCGGCGCGACCACCGGCTCCGTCCCGCGCTCGCTCGTCTCCGACTCGTGGCAGCGCAGCCTCGCGGCCCGCGTCGACCCCGACCGGCACGACCCGCCCGTCGTCCACCGGGCCGCCGACCTCGACGGGGTCCGTTCCGCGCACCCGCTGGGGGCCGTCCTCCCGCTGCTGCGCAGCACGCTGGTGAGCATCGCGGACGAGGCCGTGCACGTCATGATCGTCACCGACGCGGACGGGACGATCCTCTGGCGCGAGGGGGCGCACAGCCTGCTCCGCGCGGCCGACTCGGTCGGGCTCGCGCCGGGGATGCGCTGGTCGGAAGACGCGATCGGCACGAACGCGATGGGCACCGCGCTGGCCGTCGACGAGCCCGTGCAGATCCACTCCGCCGAGCACCTGGTGCGCACCGTCCACTCCTGGACCTGCGCCGCCGCCCCCGTGCACGACCCCGACACCGGCATGCTGCTCGGCGCGATCGACATCAGCGGCCCCCTGCACACCGCCCACCCGGCGATGGTGCAACTGGTCGCGGCCACGGCGCAGCTGGCGGAGAACCAGCTGCGGGTGCGGCTGGCGATCGCGGACGAGCAGCTGCGGATCCGCAACATGCCGCACCTGGCGAGCCTGCGCGGCCTGCCGGGCGCGCTGGTGACACCGACCGGGCGGATCCTGGCCGGCGAGCCGTACACCGGGTGGCCGGTGCGCGTGCGGATCGAGCCGGGTGCGGACCGGGTCCGGCTCGACGACGGGCGGGAGATGGCCGTCGAGCCGCTGGCCGAGGGCTATCTGCTGCACGCGACGCACCGGACCGCCGCCCCGGCCCGGCGCCGGGCGCTGTCGCTGCGGTTCCTCGGCGACCACCCGTCCGTGCTGCTCGACGGCACCCCCGTCCCGGTCACCCTCCGGCCCGCCGAGCTGCTCGCCGCGCTGGCGCTGCACCCCGACGGGCTGACGGCCGAACGGCTCGCGATGCTGCTCTACGGCGACGACGGCAACCCGACCACCGTGCGCGGCGAGGTGCTGCGGCTGCGCACGTTGATCGGGTCGGACGTCCTGCGCACCCGCCCCTACCGGCTCGACGCGTCGGTCGACACCGACTTCGGCACGGTGCGGCGCGCACTCGCGGCAGGCAAGCCCGCCGAGGCGCTCCGGGCGTGCGCCGGTCTCCTGCTGCCCCGCTCGGACGCCCCGGAGATCCGCGAGGAGCGGGAGGCGCTGGTGGTCGGCCTGCGGCGGGCGGTGCTCGCCTGCGGACGAGACGGACCTGCTGGCCGACTACGCCACCCACCCCCTGGGCCGCGACGACCTCGAGGTGTACGACCGGCTGCTGGACCGCATGGGCCCGCACGACCGCCGCCGCCCCCACTTCGCCGCCCACCACGACCGCCTGCTCGCCGCCGACGCCTGACCGCCCGCGAGTCGGACGGGGCAGTTCGGCGCCGTCCTGCAAGCCAATGGTGCCCAGACCGCATTGTCACGGCGCCGAACTGCTCCGGTAGTTTGCCGCCGCGAGTCGGCACCTTCGCCGCCGCGAGTCGGCTACTCGACCGTGACGCTCTTGGCCAGGTTGCGGGGCTTGTCGACGTCGCGCTCGAGCGCCACCGCCGCGTGGTAGGCCAGGATCTGCAGCGGGACCGACATCAGGATCGGGTCCAGCTCGTCCTCGGACTTCGGGACGACGATCGTGCGGTCGGCCAGCTCCTCGGGCAGCTCGCGGTGCGCGATCGCCACGACCGGGCCGCGGCGGGCCCTGATCTCCGCCAGCGTCGAGGTGTTCTTCTCGAACAGGTCGTCGTCGGGCACCACGGCCACCGTCGGCATCTCCGGGCTGACCAGCGCGAGCGGCCCGTGCTTGAGCTCGGCCGACGCGTAGGCCTCCGCGTGGATGTAGGAGATCTCCTTGAGCTTCTGCGCGCCCTCACGGGCCACCGGCCAGCCGCGGCGACGCCCGATGAACAGCATGCTCGGGTGCGGCGCGAGGTCGCGGGCGATCTTCGCGATCTCGTCGTCCAGCTCCAGGATCTCCGTGATCTTCGCAGGCAGCGCCTTGAGCCCGTCGACGATCCGCTTGCCGTTGCTCGGCGACAGGTCGCGCATGCGGCCAAGGTGCAGCGCGAACAGCGCGAACGCAGCGACCGTCGAGGTGAACGACTTGGTGGCCGCCACCGACATCTCGGCGCCCGCGTGCAGGTAGATCCCGCCGTCGCACTGGCGGGCGATCGTCGAGCCGACGACGTTGATGATGCCGATCACCCGACCGCCCTTGCGCTGCAGCTCCTGCACCGCGGCGAGGGTGTCGACGGTCTCGCCGGACTGGCTGACCGCGATGTAGAGGGTGTCCGGCTCGACGACCGGATTGCGGTAGCGGAACTCCGACGCCGACTCCGACGTGGCCGGCATCCGGGCGAGGTCCTCGATCAGCTGCGCGCCCAGGTCACCGGCGTAGCAGGCCGAGCCGCAGCCGAGGATCTTGACGCGCCTGAACTCGCGGGCCTCGCGCACCGACAGGTTGAGCCCGCCGAGGTGCGCGGTGGAGAACCGGTCGTCGAGGCGGCCGCGCAGCGTCCGCTCGATGGTCCGCGGCTGCTCGGCGATCTCCTTCTGGAGGAAGTGGGCGTGGTCGCCGATCTCGGCGCCGATGATGTCCCAGTCGATCGTCGCCGGGCTCTTGGCCGTCGACCGGTCGTCCAGGGTGAAGGTCCGGTAGCCGCCGGTGGTGATCGTCGCGAGCTCGCCGTCGTCGAGGTAGACCACCTGGCGGGTGTAGCCGACGAGGGCGGCGGCGTCGGAGGCGACGAACATCTCGCGCTCGCCGATCCCCAGCAGCACGGGGCTGCCGTTGCGGGCGACGACGATCCGGTCCGGGTGCTCGGCGTCGAGAACGGCGATGCCGTACGCGCCCACCACGCTGCGCAGCGCCTGGCTGACCGCGCGCTCGAGGTCGGGGGCGCCGGCCGCGAAGGCCGCGGCGATCAGATGGGGCACGACCTCGGTGTCGGTCTGCGAGCGGAACTCGACGCCGTCGGCGATCAGCTTGGCGCGCAGCTCGTCCGCGTTCTCGATGATCCCGTTGTGCACGACGGCGATCCGGCCGGCGGCATCCGTGTGCGGGTGCGCGTTGTCCTCGGTCGGCTCGCCGTGGGTCGCCCAGCGCGTGTGCCCGATCCCCGGCGCCCCCTTGAACCGGGCGGGCAGCCCGGCGACGAGGTCGGCCACCCGGCCCTGCGACTTGCGGATCTTGAGGCCGCTCCTGGTGACGACCGCGACACCCGCGGAGTCGTAGCCGCGGTACTCCAGCCGTCCCAGCCCCTCGAGGAGGATCGGGGCGGCGTCCTGCGCACCGATGTAGCCGACGATGCCACACATAGCGTTGTCCCTCTTCCGAATTGAGCCGAGTCAGCCGTACACGAGGCGGCGCAGCTGCCGCGCCGAGAGCCCCGGGGCGGGGAACAGCCGCACCGGGAGCTCCGCCGCGATCGCCGCGAAGATCCGGTCGTTCGTGAGCCCGCGCGCCGCCAGCTCGCGGTGCCGGCGCCGGACGAAGTCGGGCACCGGCTCGGCGAACCAGTCGAAGACCTCGGCCAGCACCCGGTCCGCCTCGCCCTCGGTGAGCGGGGTGGAACGCACCAGGTGAGCCACGAGGTCGGCGTGCGGCCGCGGGATCACCTGGGGAGGATGCCCCATCGACTCCGAAGATACCAAACTATCCTGCCCGATTTCGGGCAGGAATCAGGCGATTCGCGTGTCGAGGTTCACCTCATCGAGATCGTCGGCGTCACCGTCGGTCCCGTCCGCGGTGGGTTCCAGCTCGCCGGCCCGCCACAAGCGGGTGAACCGCCCCTCCCGCGCGAGCAATTCGGCGGGCGGACCCTGCTCGACGATCCGGCCGCCGTGCAGCACGACCACCCGGTCCGCCCGCGCCGCCGTCGCCAGCCGGTGCGCGACGACGAACGCGGTGCGCCGACCGCCGGGACCACCACGCGTCACCCGGTCCCCGGCCGCGAGGACCGCGGCCTCGGTCGCCGGGTCGAGCGCGGCGGTGGCCTCGTCGAACAGGAGGAGGTCCGGGCCGACGAGCTCGGCCCGGGCGAGCGCGACGAGCTGGCGCTGCCCCGCCGACAGCCCCTGCCCCCGCTCGCCGACGGGCGTGCGGAAGCCCGCGGGCAGCCGACGGACCAGGTCGAGCGCCCCGACCGCGCGCGCCGCGGCCTCGATCTCGGGGGGCGTGGCGGCCGGGCACCCGTAGGCGATGTTCGACGCGACGTCTCCGGTGAACAGGTGCGCCTCCTGCGGGACGACCCCGAGCCGGTGGCGGAAGGCGGCCAGCCGGTACCGCCGGACGTCCACGCCGTCGACGAGCACGGTGCCACTGCCCGAGTCGTAGAACCGGGCGAGAAGCTTGACCAGCGTCGACTTGCCTGCCCCCGTCGCGCCGACCAGCGCGACCATCTCCCCCGGCGCCACCTGCAGCGACACCCCGTCGAGCGCGGGCCGGTCCGCGCCCGCGTAGGAGAAGCCGACGTCGCGCAGCTCCACCTCGCCGCGCAGCCGGCGGGGCACGTCGAGCGTCCCCTCGTCCGGGACGGTCGTGGGGGTGCGCAGCAGGTCACCGATGCGCCGCAGCCCGATGCGGGCCTGCTGGTAGCCGTCGAAGACCTGGGAGAGCTGCTGGACGGGCGCGAAGAACAGCCCGAGGTAGAGCAGGAACGCGGTGAGCACGCCGGGAGTCAGCGCGCCCGACGCGACGCGGGCGGCACCGACACCGAGCACCGCGGCCGTCGCGAGGTCGCTCAACAGCGCGACGAACGGGAAGAAGGACGCGATGTAGCGCTGGGCGCGCAGCCGGGATCGGCGGTACGCGAGGCTGCGGTCGCCGAACACCGCGGAGCTGTGCCGCTCGCGGGTGAACGCCTGCGCGACCCGCACGCCGGTGACGTTCTCCTGCATGTCGGCGTTGACGACCGCCACCCGCTCGCGCGCCTCTGCGTACGCCCGTGACGACAGCACCCGGAACCGGAGCGTCGCCGCCACCAGGATCGGCAGCGCGGCGAGCGCGACGAGCGCGAGCTCCGGATCGGTGATCATCAGTGCGACCGCGACCCCGCCGACCGTGAGCAGGCTGACGACCGCCTGGGCGAGCCCGGTCTGCAGGAACGACGACAGCGCGTCGACGTCGGTGGTCATCCGCGTCATGATCCTGCCCGACAGCTCGCGCTCGTAGTAGTCGAGCCCGAGCCGCTGCAGGTGGGCGTAGCTGCGCACGCGCAGCAGGTAGAGCAGGCTCTCCCCGGCGCGGGCGGTCACCGTCGTCTGGACGGCGACGACGACCCAGCTCACCGCGACGATGCCGAGACCCAGCAGGACCGCGATCACCAGCGGCCGGACCGCGCCCGCGTCGATCCCGGAGTCGACGGCGTAGCGGGCGACGGTCGGGAACGCGAGTGTCGTGAGCGCGTCGAGGGAGACGAGCAGGATCGTCAGCGCGAGCAGGCCGCGGACCGGGCGCAGCAGGCGGGCGAGGCGGAACCCGGGATCGGGTGCGGTCGGGTCCTCGCCGGGCAGGCGGGGGACGTCGGCGGCGGGCGGCAGGGCGTCGACGGCGGCGAGCAGCTCGGGGGTGGCGGCGATGCCGCCGAGATCGGACATCGGCGCGCCGGCACCGTGGGATCGACCTGCTGCTGCGGCGCGCGCTCCCGATGCAGGCGGACGGGCGAGATCGGCGTCGGGCCACAGCTCCGACGTGACGCCGCCGCAGCTCCCGTCGCCGTGGCCTGCGCCGCCGTGGCCCGCGCCGCCGGGGTGGGCCGCCGATGTAGCGAAAGCGGCTTTGGGTGCGGTAGATGCACCGAAAGCCGCTTTCGGTACGTCCTCCCCGGCCCCGCGCGCCGCGCCGAACAGCGTCCGGAACAGCGGGCTGCGGGCCAGCAGCTCGGACTCGGTGCCCACGTCCACCACCCGACCGCGGTCGAGCACGGCGATCCGGTCCGCCAGCGCCAGCGTCGAGCGCCGGTGCGCGACCAGCAGCGTGGTGCGGTCCGTGGTCAGGTCGCGCAGCGTCGCGTGGATGGCGGCCTCGGTCGTGTTGTCGACCGCCGACGTCGCGTCGTCGAGCACCAGCACCCGCGGGTCGGTGAGCACCGCCCGGGCCAGGGCGACGCGCTGGCGCTGCCCGCCGGACAGCGTCAGCCCGCGCTCGCCGACCAGCGTGTCGTAGCCCTCGGGCAGGCCCTCGACGAACTCCGCCACCTGCGCCGCCTCCGCCGCGGCGACGACCTGCTCGTCCGTCGCGTCCGGGCGGCCGTAGGCGATGTTGGCGCGGATCGTGTCGGAGAAGAGGAAGGCGTCTTCGAACACCATGCCCAGGACGGCGCGCAGGTCCGCCAGGCGCAGCTCCGGCAGCGCCACCCCACCCAGCCGGACCTGCCCGACCTGCGGGTCGTAGAAGCGCGCGAGCAGCTGGGTGACCGTCGACTTGCCCGAACCCGGCGGGCCGACCAGCGCGACCGTCTCCCCCGGCTCGACGCGCAGCGACAGCCCGTCGAGCACGGGCGCACCGCCTGCGTAGGCGAACCGCACGTCGTCCAGCTCGACCGACAGCGGGCCCGGCGGCACGGGCACCGGGTCCGGCGGGTCCACGACCTCCGGCTCGGCGTCGACGAGGTCGTAGACGCGCTCGACGCCGGCCCGCGCCAGCTGCGCGCTCACCACCAGCGCGCCCATCATCCGGGCGGGCCCGACGAGCTGGGTGACGTAGGTGGTGAAGGCGAGGAAGGTGCCGAGCGTGACCGAGCCGGACAGCGCCATCGCCCCGCCCAGGCCGATCACCCCGACCTGCCCGAGCGTGGGCAGCGCGAGCAGCGCCGGGTTGAGCCGTGCGGTCATCCGGGCGGCGCGCATCCGCTCGGCGTAGAGCCGCCGCGCCCGGCCCTCCAGGGTGGAGATCTCGCGGGCCTCCTGACCGAAGCCCTTGACCACCCGGACGCCCGTGACGGTCTCCTCGACCTGCTGCGCGACGTCCGCCGCCTGCTGCTGGGCCGACCACGTCGCCGGGAACAGCGACCGCCGGGACCGGACCGTCACGATCGCCGCGGCCGGCAGCACGACCAGCGTGACGAGGGTGAGCAGCGGCGAGAGCCACAGCATGGCCGCGACCGAGGTGACGACGAGCGTGGCGGTGCCGAGCGTGAACGGCACCATCGACAGCAGCCCCTGCACCAGCTGCAGGTCCGTGATCGCCCGCGACGCCACCTGCCCGGTGCGCAGCGCGTCCTGCCGCTCGCCGTCGAGCCGCGCGACGGCGTCGAAGACGCGACGGCGCAGGTCGTGCTGGACGTCGAGCGACAGGCGGCCGGCGAAGTAGCGGCGGACGAAGGAGGCGCCGTACTGGACGAGGGCGAGCACGACCAGCGCGGTGACGACGGGGACGAGCACGGCGGTGGAACCGGCCACGGCGTCGTCGACGACGACCCGGGTCAGCAGCGGCCCGACGGCCCCCAGGCCCACGCCGACCACGGACGACCCGAGCGCGGCGGCCGTGACCCGGGGATGGCGCAGACAGGCGCCCGTCAGGCGGCGGATCCACCCCCGCCGCTCCTGTGGGGAACGGGGGGACTGCACCCCTCCACGGTAGGCCGATCCCGCCGCGGCCGTCGGAAAGCCCGCTCCGTCCGGTTCCGGCGCCGGCCAACGTGCCGACTCGCCGCGGCAAAGGTGCCGACAGTGACAATGGTGGTGAGCCCCGCAGCGGTCGTTCTGACCCAGGTGCCGACTGACTTCGGGTCCTGCGCGAGATCTGTCGTGCGTTCCGCTGCGGGGCTCGTGTTGCACTCACCGGACGTGGCGTCTGTGACCTCATAGGAGCCTGTGCCAGCAGGTACCCGTCACTGTCTTGTCCGTTCGCCCGGCTGGTGCGTGCCGCCCTGCCCCCGATCACCAGAGTTCAGGACGGTCATGCCCACGATGACACAGCCGGTAGCCCAGCCCCAGGCCCAGCCCACCCAGCCCGAGTCCCAGTTCGAGTCCCAGTTCGAGTCCCGGTTCGAGTCCCGGCCAGTGCTGGGTGCCGGTCGGGTGACCGGTGGGGTTGATACGCACAAAGACACCCACACCGCCGCGGTTCTTGACGCGACCGGTCGGCTGCTGGGTCATCGGCAGTTCCCGACCACCCCGGCCGGTTATGCACTGCTGCTGGGGTGGCTGCGTGCGCACGGCGAGGTGGACAAGGTCGGCGTGGAGGGCACCGGCGTCTACGGGGCTGGGCTGGCGTTGTATCTGCGGGTGGCCGGTGTCGAGCTGGTCGAGGTCGACCGGCCCGACCGCAAGACGCGGCGCCAGCAGGGCAAGTCCGACCCGGTCGACGCCGAGGCCGCCGCCCGCGCGGCCCAGGCCGGACGCGCCAGCGGCATCCCCAAAGACCGCGCCGGCGCCGTGGAGGCGCTGCGTGCGCTGCGCGTCACCCGGCGCAGCGCGGTCACCGCCCGCGCCCAGGCACAGACCCAGATGAAGTCGTTGCTGGTCACCGCACCCGACCCGCTGCGCAGCCAGCTGCGCGAGATGGGCGAGCGCCAGCTGGTGGCGCACTGCGCAACACGGCGCCCCGATCGCCGCCCCGAGCGGGGCGCCCTCGCCGATCCGACCACCGCCACGCTCATCGCGCTGCGCGCCCTCGCCCGACGCCACCAGCAGCTGTCCGCCGAGATCGGCGAGCTCGACGCACTGATCGCCCCACTGGTCACCCAGATCAACCCCGCGCTGTGCGCGCTGCTCGGCGTCGGCCCCGATGTCGCCGGGCAACTGCTGGTCACCGCCGGAGACAACCCCGAACGACTCCGCAGCGAGGCCGCGTTCGCCATGCTCTGCGGTGCTGCCCCGCTGCCCGCCTCGTCCGGGCGCACCGTGCGCCACCGGCTCAACCGCGGCGGGGACCGCCAAGCCAACTGTGCGCTGTATCGGATCGTGCTCTGCCGGCTGCGCTGGGACCCCCGCACCCGCGCCTACGCCGCCCGCCGCACCGCAGAAGGCATGAGCAGAAAAGAGATCATCCGCTGCCTCAAACGCTACGTCGCCCGCGAGGTCTACACCGCCCTGCTCAACCCCCTGCCTTCCTCCGTCCCGGCCAGCACTTGCGCCGCGTAGGAGGAGTCAAGCGTGCAGCGCCCGCAGCGCAGCGAGGACGAACGACGTTGACACCGACAAGCGGTGCAAGACGATCAAACGAGGAGGAAGCACCCCCACCGATGGTCACAGAACCCCCGCAGTGGGACTTGACGATCCATAGGAGCATCTCGCGCCGGCGAACGTGCCGACTCGCGCCGGCAAAGGCGCCGACTCGCGCTAGGTGACGTCGCGGCGGTCGGCGACGGTCCAGGCGAGCACCGCCGCCAGCGCGGCCCACCCCGCCAGCACCGACAGCGCGCCCCACCATGGCGGCGGAGCGGTCACGCCCGCCAGCTGCTCGACCACCTGGTCCGCGAGGTCCGGACCGGCGAGCGCCCGCGCCGGGAAGTCGTAGATCGCGACGTCTCCCGCGTTGCCGGGCAGGTACGGGGTCAGCCGGGCCAGGGCGTCCGAGCCCGAGTTGTTCAGCACCGCCGCCAGCACCAGCTCCCCGACCTGCAGGTACACGAGCAGCACGACGAGCGCGCCCACCTGGTTCGCGAGCAGGACGCCCACCGCCGCGCCCAGCGCGCCCCACAGCGCGGCGACCGCCACCCCCACCGCGGCCACACCCACGAGCGCTCCGGTGCCGGACACGCGCCCGGCCCCCTGCCCGAGCACCCCGGCGACGACGCCGACGGCCACCGCCACGACCGCGTACAGCGCGCCGACCGCCGAGCCCGCCACGAGCTTGCCCACGAGCACCCGCCCCCGGCCGCCGGCGGTGAGGTAGGCGGTGGTGACGGTGCGGTGGCGGAACTCGCCCGCGGCCGCGACCGTGCCGTACACCGCGGCGAACACCGCGGTGAGCGTCAGCGTGAAGGCGATGGACGCGGGCAGCACCGGCAGGTCGCGCTGCGTCCCCGAGCCCGTCGCCGAGCAGTCCGCCGAAGAGGTTGACGAGCACGGCCAGCACCGCCACCGGGATCAGCAGCGCCCACCACAGCCGCGTCGAGACGACCCGGCGCCACTCCGCGCGCAGCGCCGGCACCGCCACACCGCGCGTCACCGGCGGCCCTCCGACACCAGTTGCAGGAACATCTGCTCGAGGTCCACCCGCTCCTCCACCAGGCCGTGCACCGCCACCCCGGCCGCGAGCGCGACGTCGCCGACCCGGGCGGCGTCCACGCCGGCGACCGCCAGCCGCCCGTCGGGCAGCGTGTCGATCTCGACGACCCCCGCGGCGGCCAGGGCCTGGGCCAGCCGCACCGGGTCGGGGCACCGGACGAGCACCCGCGCCCGTCCTGTCCCCCGCAGTTGCTCCAACCTGCCCTGGTAGACGCACCGGCCGGCGTCGATCACGACGAGGTGGTCCACGCCCTGCTCGACCTCGGCGAGCAGGTGGCTGCTGACCAGCACCGTGCGCCCCTGCCGGGCGAACCCGCGCAGGAACTCGCGCAGCCACGCGATCCCCTCGGGATCGAGGCCGTTCGCGGGCTCGTCGAGGACGAGCACCCGCGGGTCGCCGAGCAGCGCGGTGGCCAGGGCCAACCGCTGCTTCATGCCCAGCGACCAGCCGCCGACCGCGCGGCCCGCGGCGTCGGCCAGCCCGACCAGGCCCAGCACCTCGTCGACGCGGCGGTCCGGCACCCCGAGCGCGGCGGCGGCCACCCGCAGGTGCGCACGCCCGCTGCGCGCCGGGTGGAAGCCCTGCGCCTCCAGCACCGCGCCGACCACCCGGCCGGGCGCGTCGAGCTCGGCGTACCGCGCCCCGTTGATCCGCGCGTCGCCGGAGGTCGGCGTGACGAGGCCGAGGATCATCCGCAGCGTCGTGGTCTTCCCGGACCCGTTCGGGCCGAGGAAGCCGGTGACGCCGCCCGGCTCGACGGTGAAGTCGAGCCCGGCGACCGCGCTCACCGATCCGAACTGCTTGGTCAGGTCGTGGACGGTGATGCGTCCGCTGCCGTCGTCCACAGCGCGGCCTCCCTAACCCGCCGCGGCGTCCGACGCGTCCCGGTCGGCGACGTCGCCGCGGACGGCCGCGAGGACCGCCGCGGCCCACCGCGCGTGGCCGAGGTCGTTGGGCTGGTAGAAGGCACCGCACCAGCGTCCGCGCCGCGGGCTCGCGTCCCACACGTGCGCGACGCGCAGCCCGCGACGGACGGCCTCCTCGCGGACGACGGCGCTGCGCGCGGCGGAGGTCCGCGTGCTCCACACCGGCGGCAGGGTGGCGATCACGGCGCCCTCCGGCAGCGCGGCGAGCAGCGCGCGCAGCCGGGTCTCGACGCCGCGTGGCCTGCCCCGCACGTCCGCGGTCCCGACCACGCACGTCACCAGGTCCGCGGGCCGCTGGGCGCTCAGCGCCACGAGCTCGGGCAGCTGCCGGTTCAGCACGTCGTCGATGTCGGCACCGTCGGAGGCGAGGTTCACCACCCGCCACGGCGTGCCGTCGTCTCCCAGAACCTCGGCGACGAGCCGGACGTACGCCGCGTCCCGGGTGCTCGCCCCCAGGCCCAGGCTCGCGCCGTCGCCGAGCACCACCCACAGCGGGCCGCCGGCATGCCGCGCGTCCAGGTTGGCGGCCGACCACTCGTCGGCGACGGCGGCGGCCTGCATCCGGCGCGCCGGTGCACCGGGCAGGAACGCGCCGACGAATCGCTCGCCGCCTGCCCGTACGCGGTGCAGGACCGCCAGCGCGTGCTCGGCACGTTCGTGCAGGGTGGGACCCATCGCTCTCCCCTCGCTGCGTCGGCTCCGGTGCGGAGCGGCCGCAGCGCCGCTGTGCCCCGCGGTCGTGCTGCGTGTCCCGGACCGGGCGCGCACACCGTACGCCGCACGCCCGCCGTCCTGCGCGGACGGGCAACCCGGGTGGAGCACCGATCAGCCCGCCTCGCCCCGCCGCGGCCGGCGGCGCTCCTGCGCGGCGAGCGCGTGCACCCCCGCTCCACCGCCGACGCACCCGTTCAGGTGAAACGGGGGCCGTGACCGAGCACCCAGCGTCACCACTCACACTGGGAGGACAACCCTCTGCCAGCGACCCGTGGGGAGCCCGTGTTGCTCGTGCCGGCCGTCCGGACCGCCGACCGCCCGCTGGGCCCCGACCAGTACCGCTACATCGCGACGCGCGGCTGGTGGATGGGAAGCTTCGGCACGTCCACCGGCCTGCTGCTGCACCTGACCGAGCAGTGGATCCGGCAGTGGGTGCCCGCCCGCCCCGATCGCGACTGGATGCTCGACCGCGAGGTCACCGGCCGGGTGCGCTGGCTGACCGGAACGGCCGAGCAGGCCGACGACGAGGGCTTCGACCCGGCGGCGGGGGTTCCGACCGGCCGCTTCCGCGCCACGCACGGCGACTTCTACGCGGGCCTCGACGACCTGCCCGCGGGGCCGCGGACGGGCACCTGGCACACCCCGACCACGACCTTCCTCTCCGGGCTGCCGCGCGACCCGCGGGCCCTGCTCGCCCGGCTGCGCGCCGACGGCCCGGAGGGGCGCACCGCCTCGCAGCCCTTCGCCCGGGCCACGGGCGCCCTGCGCAGCGGGCTGGTCCCGGCCGACCTGCGCGCCGCCCTCTACGCCGCGTTGACCGCGCTGCCGGCGGTCACCCTGGACGAGGACACGACGGACTGCGCGGGCAACCCGCGCCTCGCGCTCGTGCACGACGACGGGCCCACCCGCACGGAGCTGATCATCGATCCGGTGGACGGCACGTTCGCCGGCGAGCGGGACACGCTCCGGACGGCGTCCCGGCTCGGGCTCGCCGCGGGCACCGTGGTGCTGTGCACCTCCGTGACGACCTGCGTGGTCGACACCCTCGGTGGCCTGCCCGCCTGAGCACGGTCCGCAGGCCCGGAATGCCCGGGAAGTCCCGCACCTGCACCGATTCGGGCACATGGGCACCTTGGTGGACGGTCCGGAGGGCGGTGCCGGGCCGGGCCGGCGGGGGCTAGCCTGAGGGACGAACCTCGCAACGACGATGCGATCCGATCAAGGCGGTTCCCAGCGTGCCCAGCAGCAGTACGTCCAGCCAAGCCGGCCAGTTCGGCCCCAACGAGTGGCTCGTCGAGGAGATGTACCAGCGTTTCCTCGACGACCCCGCTGCGGTAGACCCGGCGTGGCACGACTTCTTCGCCGACTACCGGCCGGGAGACGGGTACGCTGCGCCGACGGGCAACGGCACGGCGGCGACCGCTGCGGCTCCGGCGAAGGCGTCCGTCGCCGAGAAGTCCGTCGTGCAGAAGGCCACCGCGGGCGAGGTGACACACGGCCCGAGACCCCCAGGCGAACGGTGCTGCACCCATCGCCGCACCCGTCCGGCCCGCGCCGGAGAAGCCCGCCGCGGGCAGCGCCTCGAAGGCCGCGCGCCCGGCGCCGGCCGTCGAGGAGGGCACGACGACGCCGTTGCGCGGTGCCGCGTCGATGGTCGTCAAGAACATGGAGGCGTCGCTGGAGGTGCCGACGGCGACGTCGGTGCGGGCGGTGCCGGCGAAGCTGCTGGCCGACAACCGCCTGGTGATCAACAACCAGCTGCGGCGGACGCGCGGCGGCAAGATCTCCTTCACCCACCTCATCGGGTTCGCCGTCGTGCGGGCGCTGGCCGAGTTCCCGGTGATGAACCGGCACTTCACCGAGATCGACGACCGGCCGACGGTGGTCGCCCCGGACCACGTCAACCTCGGCCTGGCGATCGACCTGCCCGGCAAGGGCGGCGGGCGGTCGCTCGTCGTGGTGTCGATCAAGGGCTGCGAGGGGATGAACTTCGCGCAGTTCTGGTCGGCCTACGAGGCGATCGTGCACAAGGCCCGCACCGGCGCCCTGAAGGGCGACGACTTCACGGGCACCACGCTGACGTTGACCAACCCGGGCACGCTGGGCACGAACCACTCGGTGCCGCGGCTGATGCAGGGCCAGGGCGCGATCGTCGGCGTCGGGGCGATGGAGTACCCGGCGGAGTTCCAGGGTGCCAGCGAGGAGCGGCTCGCCGAGATCGGCATCTCCAAGATCATCACGCTGACGTCGACCTACGACCACCGGATCATCCAGGGCGCGGAGTCGGGCGAGTTCCTGCGCCGGGTGCACGGGCTGCTGCTGGGCGGCCCGACGGTCGCCGGCGCCGGCTTCTACGACGAGATCTTCACCGCGCTGCGGGTGCCGTACGAGCCGGTGCGCTGGGTGCAGGACATCCCCGAAGGCGCGGTCGACAAGACCGCCCGGGTGATCGAGCTGATCGACGCCTACCGCACCCGCGGGCACCTGATGGCCGACACGGACCCGCTGAACTACCGCCAGCGCCGCCACCCCGACCTCGACGTGCTCTCCCACGGCCTGACCCTGTGGGACCTGGACCGCACGTTCGCCACCGGCGGGTTCGGCGGCCAGGCGCACATGAAGCTGCGCGACGTGCTCGGCCTGCTGCGCGACTCCTACGTGCGCACCGTCGGCACCGAGTACATGCACATCGCGGACCCGGAGCAGCGGGCCTGGCTGCAGGAACGCATCGAGGTGCCGCACCAGAAGCCCGCGGTGGTCGAGCAGAAGTACGTGCTGGCCAAGCTGAACGCCGCCGAGGCGTTCGAGACGTTCCTGCAGACCAAGTACGTCGGCCAGAAGCGCTTCTCCCTCGAAGGCGGGGAGACCGTCATCCCGCTGCTCGACGCCGTGCTGGACAAGGCCGCCGAGCACGAGCTCGACGAGGTCGTCATCGGTATGCCGCACCGCGGCCGGCTCAACGTGCTGGCCAACATCGTCGGCAAGCCGATCTCCCAGATCTTCCGCGAGTTCGAGGGCAACCTCGACCCCGGCCAGGCCCACGGCTCCGGCGACGTCAAGTACCACCTCGGCGCCGAGGGCAAGTACTTCCGGATGTTCGGCGACGGCGAGACCACCGTCTCGCTCGCCTCCAACCCGTCGCACCTGGAAGCCGTCGATCCCGTCCTCGAAGGCCTCGTCCGCGCCAAGCAGGACCTGCTCGACAAGGGCGACGGCGGCTACACGGTGATGCCGCTGATGATGCACGGCGACGCCGCGTTCGCCGGGCAGGGCGTGGTCGCCGAGACGCTGAACCTGGCGCTGCTGCGCGGCTACCGCACCGGCGGCACCGTCCACGTGGTGATCAACAACCAGGTCGGGTTCACCACCGCCCCCGAGGCCAGCCGCAGCTCGCAGTACTGCACGGACGTCGCGAAGATGATCGGCGCGCCGGTGTTCCACGTGAACGGCGACGACCCCGAGGCCTGTGTGTGGGTGGCCAAGCTGGCCGTGGAGTACCGGCAGCGCTGGCACAACGACGTCGTGATCGACATGCTCTGCTACCGGCGCCGCGGGCACAACGAGGGCGACGACCCCTCGATGACCCAGCCCTCGATGTACGACATCATCGACGCCAAGCGCAGCGTCCGGAAGATCTACACCGAGTCGCTGATCGGCCGCGGCGACATCTCCGTCGACGAGGCCGAGCACGCCCTCAAGGACTTCAGCAACCAGCTCGAGCACGTGTTCAACGAGGTCCGCGAGCTGGAGCGCACCCCGCCGGCCCCGTCGCCGTCGGTGGAGGAGGAGCAGTCGGTCCCCGTGGACCTCGACACCTCGGTGCCGATCGAGGTCGTCCACCGGATCGGCGACGCGCACGTGAACCTGCCCGAGGGCTTCACCGTGCACCCGCGGGTGAAGCCGGTGCTGGAGAGGCGGTTCAAGATGTCGCGCGAGGGCGACATCGACTGGGCCTTCGGCGAGCTGCTCGCCCTCGGGTCGCTGGTGGCGCAGGGCAAGCTGGTGCGCCTGTCCGGGCAGGACTCCCGCCGCGGCACGTTCGTGCAGCGCCACTCGGTGATCATCGACCGGCGCACCGGCGAGGAGTACGTCCCGCTGCGCCACCTGTCGCCCGAGCAGGAGCGGTTCCTGCGCCTACGACTCGGCGCTCTCGGAGTTCGCCGCGGTCGGGTTCGAGTACGGCTACTCCGTCGCGAACCCGGACGCGCTGGTGCTGTGGGAGGCGCAGTTCGGGGACTTCGTCAACGGCGCCCAGTCGGTCATCGACGAGTTCATCTCCTCCGGTGAGGCGAAGTGGGGGCAGCGCAGCGACGTCGCCCTGCTGCTCCCGCACGGCCTCGAGGGCCAGGGGCCGGACCACTCCTCCGGCCGGATCGAGCGGTTCCTGCAGCTGTGCGCCGAGGGCTCGATGACCGTCGCGCTGCCGAGCGAGCCCGCGAACTACTTCCACCTGCTGCGCCGGCACGCCCTCGACGGGGTGCGGCGCCCGCTGGTGGTGTTCACGCCGAAGTCGATGCTGCGCAACCGCGCGGTCGTGTCGCCCGTGTCCGACTTCACCGGCGGCCGGTTCCGCACGGTGATCGACGACCCGCGCTACGGTGACCGATCCGGCCCGGTGGCCGGTGTCCACCGGCTCCTCCTGTGCAGCGGCAAGATCTTCTGGGAGCTCGCCGCCGCCCGGGACAAGCGGGCCAAGAACGGTGAACACAGTGACGACACCGCGATCGTGCGGATCGAGCAGCTCTACCCGCTGCCGCAGCGCGAGCTCGCCGCCGTCCTCGAGCGCTACCCGAACGCCGCGACCGTGCGCTGGGTCCAGGAGGAGCCGGCGAACCAGGGCCCCTGGCCCTACTTCGGGCTGGAGCTGCCGGAGAAGCTGCCCGACCGGCTCTCGGGCCTGCAGCGCGTGTCGCGGCGCCGCATGGCGGCCCCCGCCCCGGGGTCGTCGAAGGTCCACGAGGTCGAGCAGGCCAACATCATCGACAGGGCGTTCGCATGACGGTTCGGGCTGCGTAGGACCGATGTACGCGACGGATCGAGGCATCGAGGAACTGCTGGAGCGCCGGGGCGAGGAGACGGTGAGCGTGGAGTGGCTGGCCGACCGGCTGCGCACGTTCGTGGACCTCAACCCGGCGTTCGAGGACGCCGTGGAGCGGGTGGCCACCTTTCTTGCCCGTGATGACAGCCTGGCCCGCGACGACGCGGACGACGAGTAGGCCGTCAGCGCAGCGAACGGCCGAAGCCACCGGTGGCCGGCTCGCGCGCCGCAGCGCACCTCGTTCGCGGCGACGGTCGGCCTCCCGGTCCAGCGCGTCGAGCCGCTCGGGTCCGCGTCGGGATCGGGCCGCGGATGCCGCTTCAGGGTCATCCACTGCTCCTCCCACAGCGCGTCGAGCACGCAGCTCCCAGCGCATCTCGACGGCCAGGCGGGCCAGGGCGGCGCGGAGCTCGGCGCGCGCCATGGCCGTCGTGCCAGGCCGACGAGCCCTTGCCGACAGGGCCTCCGCCCGGCTCGCGATCCCGCTCGCGCAGGGCGTCGGCGGCGGCGTCGAGCTCGCCGATGACGTCCTTGTAGCGCGGAGGCGCACCGGGTCCCGGTTCGCTCAGCGGGTCAGCCGACTCGCTCCGTGCCCTGCCGCGACGGCCGGGACGATGACGACCTCGGGCCGCGACGTGCCGGGCCCGGTCGAAGATCAGCGCCCGGCCGGGCCGCGGGGACCACGACGGGCAGCAGCCCGGCGGCGCGAGCGAGCCGAGCTCGGCGCCCTGGACGTCGAGGGCGACGAACGCAGCCGAGGTCGTCCGGCGACGCGGACATCGAGAGCAGCGACTCGCAGCCGTGCCGGGCTGCGCCACCACCCGATCGTGTGCACGCCGACCTCGGGGCCGAACCGCAGCACCTTCCGCAGCGCCTCGGTCTGCCGCGGCTTCTCCAGCGCGGTGTCGGCGGCGTCGCCGGCGTAGAGCACCAGGTAGACCGGGAGCGGTCGCCGCTCCGGCCAGCCGGCTCCGACGACCTCGGCGAGCTGCTCGGCGTCAGCTCGGGAACCGTCCAGCCGCACGGTCGCGACGTCGTGCCCGGCGAGCCGCCGGTGCGACGACTGCGGCCGCGGGCGACGGCGTCGGCCACGAGCGGGGCGAGCACGAAGCCGGGCCTCGGCCGAGGTCGTGCTGCTCGCCCAGCGACACGCCGCGGCCGCGCCGAGCACGCGCACGGCGTCGTGCCGTCCGTGCCGATGACGCCGATGTTGCGGCCGGGGACCGCGGGCAGCGGCGACGGTGGCCGCGCTGCCTGCCACGTCGATGCACTGGCCGACGACGGCGAGCGGCTCGGTCGCCGGTGCGCTGCAGGCCCCGCGAGCAGCTCGTCGAGGCCGCGGGCGCGCGGCTGCCGTCGAACAGCCGCGGTTCTGTCTCGCCCCGCCGACTCGCAGCTCGAAGCAGCCTGCGCTGCACCTCGTCCACGGAGCCCTTCCTGGTGGCGTCCGGGATGCGGAGCGATCTCGTTGCCGTGCGCGCATGCCCGACTCGTGGTTCACCACGGCGTGCCAGCGGGGCAGGTGCATCGTCGCGTCGTTGCTCTCGGTGAGCACCCGGCGGGCCCGCGGCAGCCCGATGCGCAGGACGAACTGCTCGAAGATCGCCGGACGCATCCAGAACGCCTCGATGCTGGAGACGTCCTGGCTGGCCAGCACGAGGTGGATGCCCTGGCGCGGCCGCGGCGGGCGAGGTCTTCCAGCAGCCGCACCGCCTGGCTGGTGACCGCGTCCTTCTCGCCGAACAGGCACCTGGAACTCGTCGATCACCGCGACGATCCGCGGCCAGCGCGCGTTCTCGTCGAGCCGCCGCAGCTCCTCGAGCTTGGTGACCTCGTTCGCCTTCGCGACCTCGGCGCGACGGCGCATCTCGTCGGACAGGTGCTGCAGCAGCGCGAGCCCGAACTCGCGGTCGGTGTTGATGTTGACGCCGATCAGGCGCGCGTGCGGCAGCCAGGTCGGGTCCCGACGGCCGGGGGCGAACTGGGCGAACGACACGCCCTCCTTGAAGTCGAGCAGGTAGAGCTCCAGCTCGTCCGGCGAGTAGCGCGCGGCCAGGTAGCAGATCATCGTGAGCAGCAGGTTCGTCTTGCCCGAGCCGCTCGGGCCGCCGACCAGCGCGTGCGGGAGAGGCGTCGGCCAGCGTCACGCTCGACCGGCATCCCCTCGGCGAAGCCGACCGGCGCGCACAGCCCGTGCCGCGGACCGCGGCGGCCCCACTCGGGTCCGGCGGGAGCAGCTCGCGGAAGGTGCGCGACCCGCGTGCGCCAGCGCTCGTGCTCGTCGCGACGATCGCGTGGCAGGCGTCGGTGACCGCGTCCCGGGGCAGCGGCGGGTCGGGCACCACGGTGACGTGACGGGCCGGTCATCGAGGTGTCCGCGACGACTCGCGTGGCCCGGGCCCGACACGGCCGCCACCTCCTGCAGCCGCACCGTCTCGAGCGGCGCGCCGATCGTCATCGGGACGTCCACGAGCACGACCGAGATCCCGCAGGCGGGCCCGCCGCGCAGCACCCGCTGCGGCCCGCTCTTCCTCCTCCAGCGCGTTCCGATCGCCGACGAGCACCGCCACGACCCACGGCTCGGTCCGCGGTCCCCGTCGTCCGGCGCCAGCTCCGCAGCGACGGGTGCCCGCCGACGAGCACGCGGGTGTGCACCCGCCGGATCCGGTCGGACAGCTCGTCGAGCAGGCCGTCCAGGTCGCCCGGGTCGTGGACGGTGAGCAGGCCGGTGCGGGTCAGCGGGTAGAGGCCGGGCAGCGACCCGGTGAGCTGGCCGACGTCCCAGACGTGCAGCTGCACCAGCCCGGGGCGGAAGTAGCCGACCACCCGCAGCAGCAGCGCCTCGACCAGGTCGCCGCCGCGCCGCCGACCCGCTCGGCCTCCGGCGCGCCGCGCGCGAGCGCGGTCGACTGGAGGTGCGACTCGTCGAGCAGCGGCACCCCGACGGGGAACGGGCGCTCCGGGCTGGGCAGGGCGCCCGAGCCGACCCGCACCGATGCGCCGGTGCCGATCCGCCACAACTGCGGCACGGGGCCGTCGGGCTCGACCGTGCCGACGGCGCGCCAGTCGTCGGGCGCCAGCCCGCCGCGACGGCCGACCGCGGCGTCGGCGACGATGCCGGCCAGGCGGGCCGGGCCGGAGCGGTCACCCGGCTCGGTCCAGGCGTCGAACGCGGCGGCCCGGTCCGCGGCCACGCGCCGCACCACGTCCGCGAGCCGGGGTTGGCGAGGACGCCGCGCAGGCCGGGGCTCGGCCCGGGCCGCGTCGAGGCCATCGGCCCGCAGCCACATCTCGACCATCGCCTCGGCGTGCTCCCGGGCCGCGGCGGCGCTCAGCCGGATCGGCGGCACCGAGCACGGTCGCGCCATCGTCGCGTGGAAAGCGTCGAAGGCCGCAGTGATCCGCTCGCGCCTGGCCCTCCGTGCCATGGCGCCCCACCTGCCTCGCCGAGCGGCCACGGGCGTCAGACCCGATGTCAGGCGATCCCTCACAGGCGCTGCGCGACCGCTCGAACTGCTCAGGCGCGAGGCTACCTGCGATCGCGCTCGTCGATCGTTCATCGCCGCGGCCGCAGCTCGGGCGGTACGAGCGGTTCGGAGTGCTGCCCGTCCAGGGCCGTGAGGAGGCCGAGCGCGTCGGACAACCGGTCGCGGGCGGTCGACGCATAGCCCAAGGCCTCCCCGAGCCGCTCCCCGAACGCCGGCCAGGACGGCGCGCAGCTCACCGAGCGAGTCGGTCACGGTGCTCCCTTCACCGGCACGTGCTCACAGGCGGTTCGCGACGCCCTCCGAAGCCGAGATCGCCGCCGACACCTGCTGGCGCACCTCCTCGAGGCTGTTGACGGCCTGGGCCAGCAGCCCGTTCGCCTCGGACACGTCGGCCTGCCCGCTGCCCTCAGTCGCCCGCATCAGCGTCACCCTGCGCCTCCTCCAGCGAGGCGTGCGCCTGCTGGACCGCCCCCAGGCCCTCGTTCGCCTTCTCGTTCGCGGCGGCGATCCCGGCCCGGACCTCTTCGATGCTGGCCACGTCGGCCTGCCTCCCCGTTCTTCATCGATCCACATGCCGCTACGTCGCGGTTCGTGCGCGAGCGGTACGCAATCTAGCCTCCAGTAGACGTGACGGATCGCGGGACCGCCACCCCTCCCGGAGAGACAGCCGGGGCTCGGTTGTGACGTCCCCGTGTCGCGCCGCACCGGGTACTTGCCCCGGCCCGCCCACGGGTCCAGGGTGATCTCTTCGGTAGGAGTTCAGGGAGGTTGGCCATGCCCGGGTCGGGAGTCGTGCGTGCGGCGATCCTGCAGGCGAAGTGGACCGGCGACACGGCGTCGATGATCGAGGTCCACGAGACCTACGCGCGGGAGGCGGCGCAGCAGGGCGCGAAGGTCATGGGCTTCCAGGAGGTCTTCAACGCGCCGTACTTCTGCCAGGTCCAGGAGGCCGAGCACTACCGCTGGGCCGAGCCCGTGCCGGACGGGCCGACGGTCACGCGGATGCAGTCGCTGGCCCGGGAGACCGGGATGGTGCTCGTCGTGCCGGTGTTCGAGATCGAGAGCGCCGGCAACTACTACAACACCGCCGCGGTGATCGACGCCGACGGCACGGTGCTCGGCAAGTACCGCAAGCACCACATCCCGCAGGTGAAGGGGTTCTGGGAGAAGTACTACTTCAAGCCCGGCAACCTCGGCTGGCCGGTGTTCGAGACCGCGGTCGGCACCATCGGCGTCTACATCTGCTACGACCGGCACTTCCCCGAGGGCTGGCGGGCGCTGGGGCTGGCCGGGGCGCAGGTCGTGTTCAACCCGTCCGCCACGAGTCGCGGGCTCTCGTCGTACCTGTGGAAGCTGGAGCAGCCGGCCGCCGCGGTGGCGAACGAGTACTTCGTCGCGGCGATCAACCGGGTGGGCATCGAGGAGTACGGCGACGACGACTTCTACGGCACCAGCTACTTCGTCGACCCGCGCGGCCAGTTCGTCGGGGACGTCGCGTCGTCGCACGACGAGGAGCTCCTGGTCCGCGACCTGGACCTCGACATGATCGACGAGGTGCGCCAGACCTGGGCGTTCTACCGCGACCGCAGGCCCGACGCGTACGGGCCGCTGGTGCAGTCAATGACGCCGACGCACTCACTCCGCGGAGGCGGCATCATGACCGACGACCTGCTCGCCCGCACCCGGGCCGTCCTGCCGAGCTGGCTCGCGATCTACTACGACGAGCCGATCGAGATCGAGCGCGGCGAAGGCCGGCACGTGTGGGACACCGACGGGCGTCCCTACCTCGACTTCTTCGGCGGCATCCTCACCACGATGACCGCGCACGCGCTGCCGGAGGTGACCGCCGCGGTGGCCGAGCAGGCCGGGAAGATCCTCCACTGCTCGACGCTGTACCTCAACACGCCGATGGTGGAGCTGGCCGAGGAGATCGCCCGGGTCTCGGGCATCCCCGACGCCAAGGTCTTCTTCACGACGTCCGGCACCGAGGCGAACGACACGGCGCTGCTGCTGGCCAGCTCGTACCGCCGGAGCAACCAGCTCCTGGCGATGCGCAACAGCTACCACGGCCGGTCGTTCTCCACGGTCGCGATCACCGGGAACCGGAACTGGTCACCGACCTCGCTCTCGCCGTTCCAGACCTACTACGTGCACGGGGGCAACCGCTTCCGCAGCCCGTTCGCGGGGCTGGCGGACGCCGAGTTCGTCGACGCGTGCGTCGGGGATCTGCGCGAGGTCCTCGACCAGGCGGGCGGCGACGTCGCGGCGCTGATCGCCGAGCCGATCCAGGGGGTCGGCGGGTTCACCCACGGGCCCGACGGGCTGCTCGGCGCGTTCGCCAAGGAGCTGGGCGAGCACGGCATCCTGTGGATCAGCGACGAGGTGCAGACGGGCTGGGGCCGCACCGGCGAGCACTTCTGGGGCTGGCAGGCGCACGCCCAGGGCGGCGCGACCCCGGACATCGTCACGTTCGCCAAGGGCATCGGGAACGGCCTGTCGGTGGGCGGGGTCATCGCGCGCGCCGAGATCATGGACAGCCTCCGCGGCAACTCGATCTCGACGTTCGGTGGCTCGCCGATCACCGCGGCAGGGGCGCTGGCCAACCTGCGGTACCTGCTCGCGCACGACCTGCAGGGCAACGCCGCGAAGGTCGGCCCGATCCTGCTGGACGGGCTGCGTGAGCTGGACTCGCCGATCGTCGGCGACGTCCGCGGCAAGGGCCTGATGATCGGCGTCGAGCTGGTCCGGCCCGCAGGACCCGCGGGAACCCGGGCGAGCCCGCGCCGGAGCTGGCGAGCGCCGTGCTGGAGGCGGCGAAGCGGCGCGGGCTGCTGATCGGCAAGGGCGGCCTGTACGCGAACGCGCTGCGCATCGCGCCGCCGCTGACGTTGACCCCGCAGGAGGCGGCCGAGGGGCTGGCGCTGCTCGTCGCGTCGATCGAGGAGGCGG
Organism: uncultured Actinomycetota bacterium; assembly: GCA_963780835.1. GTDB lineage: Bacteria > Actinomycetota > Actinomycetes > Mycobacteriales > Pseudonocardiaceae > Pseudonocardia. The sequence continues at coordinate 158,962 of CAWADQ010000020.1, forward strand.
CCGCCGGGCTCCCGCCCGCCGCGTCGCCCGAGGAGGAAGTGGTCGCGCCATGAGCGAGCTGCGAGCGATCACCGGGCCGGCACGTGCTTACCGGCGCCGACCGAGCGCAGCGAGGGAGCTGCGATGAGCGACGTCTTGCGAGCTGAATCGAGGGCACAGTTCGCGCGAGGCGCTGCAGGCCGAGCGAAGCGAGGCCTGCGATGAACTCGACAGTTGATCCGCAGCGGTTTGGTGATCACCGCCGCGGAGGAGACGTCCGCGGACGTGCTGATCGAGGACGAGACCGTCGTCGCGCTGGCGGCCACCGGGTCGTCCGTGGCGCAGTCGTGGACGGCCGACACCGAGATCGATGCGGCCGGGTGCTACGTCGTGCCCGGCGGGGTCGACGGGCACACCCACATGGAGATGCCCTTCGGCGGGACGACGGCGTCGGACACGTTCGAGACCGGCACCCGCGCGGCCGCATGGGGCGGCACGACCACGATCGTCGACTTCGCGATCCAGCAGGTCGGCGGCTCGCTGCGGGAGGGGCTCGACGCCTGGCACGCGAAGGCCGACGGCAACTGCGCGATCGACTACGCGTTCCACATGATCATGGCCGACGTCAACGAGGGCTCGCTCAAGGAGATGGAGGCGCTCGTCGGCGAGGGCGTCACCAGCTTCAAGCTGTTCATGGCCTACCCGGGCGTGCTCTACAGCGACGACGGCCAGGTGCTGCGCGCCTTCCAGAAGGGCGCGGAGACCGGCGGGCTGATCCTCATGCACGCCGAGAACGGCATCGCGATCGACGTGCTGATCGAACAGGCGCTCGCCCGGGGGCAGACCGACCCGCGCTACCACGGCATCGTCCGCCACGAGCTGCTCGAGGCCGAGGCGACGCACCGGGCGATCAAGCTCGCGCAGGTCGCGAACGCGCCCGTCTACATCGTGCACCTGTCGGCGGAGAAGGCGCTGGCGGAGGTCGCGAAGGCGCGCGACGAGGGGTACAACGCCTTCGCCGAGACCTGCCCGCAGTACCTGTTCCTGTCCTACGACGACCTCGCCCGGCCCGGGTTCGAGGGCGCCAAGTACGTCTGCTCCACCCCGCTGCGGCCCCGCGAGCACCAGGCGGCGCTGTGGCGCGGGCTGCGCACGAACGACCTGTCGGTGGTCTCGACCGACCACTGCCCGTTCTGCTTCAAGCCCCAGAAGGAGATGGGGCTGGGCGACTTCTCCAAGATCCCGAACGGGCTGCCGGGCGTCGAGCACCGCATGGACCTGCTGCACCAGGGCGTGGTCGACGGGCACATCTCGCGGCGCCGCTGGATCGAGCTGGCCTGCGCGACCCCGGCCCGGATGTTCGGGCTCTACCCGCGCAAGGGCACGATCGCCCCGGGCACGGACGCGGACGTCGTCGTCTACGACCCGGCCGCGACGCAGGTGCTGTCGGCGGCGACGCACCACATGAACGTCGACTACTCCTGCTACGAGGGCCGGGAGATCACCGGCCGGGTGCGGACGGTGCTGTCCCGCGGGCGGGTCGTGGTCGACGACGGGGAGTACCGGGGCGCGGCCGGGCACGGGCGGTTCCTGAAGCGCGACACGTGCCAGTACCTGGTGTGAGGCGATGACCATGGACGTCGGGCTCGTGCTGCAGACCGACCCGCCGGGTCGGCGGTGGTGGACCTGCTGGTGCGCGCGGAGGAGCTGGGGTTCAGCCACGGCTGGACGTTCGACTCGCACGTGCTCTGGCAGGAGCCGTACGTGATCCATTCGCAGGTGCTGGCGCGGACCTCCCGGCTCGTCGTCGGGCCGATGGTGACCAACCCGGCGACCCGCGACTGGACCGTGATCGCGTCGCTGCACGCCACGCTGAACGAGATGCACGGCAACCGGACGATCTGCGGGATCGGCCGGGGCGACTCGGCGGTGCGGGTGCAGGGCCGCAAGCCCACGACGCTGGCGCGGCTCGCCGACGCGGTCCACGTGATCCGCGAGCTGGCCGAGGGCCGGCCCGTCGACGTCGAGGGCACGTCGATCCGGATCCCGTGGGTCCCGGAGGGGGCGAAGCTCCCGGTGTGGGTGGCCGGGTACGGGCCCAAGGCGCTGGAGCTGACGGGCCGCTTCGCGGACGGGTTCATCCTCCAGCTCGCCGACCCCTACCTCGTCGAATGGACGGTGAAGTCGGTGCGCGCGGCCGCGGAGGCGGCCGGCCGGGATCCCGAGTCGCTGACGATCTGCGTGGCCGCGCCGGCGTACGTCGGCGACGATCTCGCACATGCGCGCGGACCAGTGCCGCTGGTTCGGCGGGATGGTCGGCAACCACGTCGCGGACCTCGTCACCCGCTACGGCGAGAGCGGCGCGGTGCCCGCGGAGCTGACCGGCTACATCAAGGACCGCGAGGGCTACGACTACAGCCACCACGGCAAGGCCGGGAACCCGTCGACGACCTTCGTCCCCGACGAGGTCGTCGACCGGTTCTGCCTGCTCGGCCCGCCGGCGGCACAGCTGGAGCGGCTGGCGGAGCTGCGCGGGCTGGGGGTGGACCAGTTCGCGATCTACGCGATGCACGACGCCAGGGAGGCGACGATCGAGGCGTACGGGCGGTCGGTGATCCCACAGCTGAGCTGACCGGGCGGTGCCGGGCCGGCGGGACGTGGCCGGGGCCGGTGCCGGGACCGCGCATGATCCCCCGCTACGGGTGCTCAGGGTTGTGATCGGCGGTAGGGGGTGTTCAGGGCTGCGTACTCCAGCCCTGAACACCCGAAGCCCGCGATCAACGGCGCCTAGATCAGCGCCCGAAACCCAACCGGGCCGCCAGCTCGGCGTTACCTCGGCGACGACCCGATCCGGGCGCCACATCACGACAGCAGCGTCGAACCGGAGGATCCGCCATCCCGCGCCGGTCAGGTCCGCCTCGCGCACGAGGTCGCGGCGCGCCCGAGCCTGCAGCCGGTGCTCCGCACCGTCGTACTCCACCGCGATCAACAGCTCCGGAAACGCGAGGTCGAGCCGGTATCGGCGGCCGTTGACGATCACCGGGTACTGGACCTCGGGTCGCAGGCCGGCGAGGACCAGCGGCACGCGCACCCGCGTCTCCATCGGAGATTCGGATCGTCCATCGGACAGCCGGAGTGCCTCCGCGATGTCCGCTCCGCCGTGCGAGCCGAGGTAGCGGTGCCGCAGCGTTCGGACGGCGTCCAGGTTCGCGCCGCGATGCGCGAGGGCGTCAAGGGCGACGACGCGCTCGACGAGCTGCGGCGCCCACCGAGCGAGGTCGTACGCCGTGCGCTCCGGAGTCGTCAGCACTCCCCCGGAGTCGATCGGCACCGTCTCGTCGAAGTCGAAGTAGTCGCGATGGACGCGCAGCCCGTCGCTGCCGTAGCGCTCCGTCATGAGGACGTGGGCCGGTTCGTCGGAGGGTGCACAGGACGCTCCCCACAGCTCGGCCGCTGCGTAGCCGGCCACGGCGCCGCGGCCGGCGACGAGCAGGCCGGCGGCGCGCGAGCGCAACGCGAGATCGACCTTCAGGGCAGCCGGTGCGTACACGTCGGGGAACAGCCGCTGGAACCGTGGACCGCGTAGCTGGGCACGAGTGAGCAGGCCGGAGGCGACGGCGGTGGAACCGCGGAATGGTCCGGCGAGATCGGTCAGGGAAGTGGTGCGAGGGATGCTCGACATGCCCGATCTGGACGGATCTGGAGTTCGATCGGCTCCGTGATCCGCGGTTTCGGGTGCTCAGGGTTGCCCTCACCACCGTGAACACCCGAATCCGCCGATCACCGCACGTCGGAGAGCCGTGGAGACCCTTAGCGGGGGATCAGCCACCACCAACACCCCTAGCGGACGATCATCACCCACCCCCGGCGCCCGTCCGCATGGCCGCCATCACCGCTTTCTCCGACGCGGCGACACCGACGACCGGCGACCGCCGTGATCAGGCCAGCCCGTTCTGCGACAGCCAGTTCTTCGCCACCGTCTCCGGGCTCGGCTTGGCGTCAGCCGTCGGCCTCGGCGTTGAGCTGCGTCAGGCCCTCGGTGGTCAGCTTCGCCGAGATCGCGTTCAGCGTCGCCTTGACGGTGTCGGTCGCCTTCGCCTTGTTGATCAGCGGCAGCGACGTTCTGGGCGGCGAAGTTGTTCTTCGGGTCCTCGAGCACGACGAAGTCGTTCGCCGCGATCGTGGGCTCGCGTGGTGAACAGGTTCGGCGGCCTGCACGTCGCCGTTCTTCAGCGCGGCGACGGTCAGCGGGCCGCCCGCGTCCAGCGAGCGGAACTCCTTGAACGTGCAGTTGTAGGTCTTCTGGAGGCCCGGGATGCCGTCGGGACGGGTCTGGAACTCCGGGGGCGCCGCCGAAGACGAGGGTCCGGCACTGCGGCGCGAGGTCGGCGATCGACTTCACGTTCAGCCGCGTCGCGGTGTCCCGGGTGACGACCACGGCGTCCTTGTCCTCGGCCGCCGACTTGTCGAGCACGATCAGGTTGTCCGGCAGCGCCGCCTGCAGCGCGGTGTAGACCGCGTCCGGCGCGGTCTCGTCCGCGGTCTTGTCGAAGTACTGCAGCAGCACGCCGCTGTACTCGGGGATGAGGTCGATCGACCCGTCCTGCAGCGCCGGGATGTAGGCCTCCCGGCTGCCGATGTTGAGCCGCTTCTCGACCGTGACGCCCTTCGCCGTGAGCGCCTGGGCGTAGATCTCGGCGAGGATCTGGCTCTCGGCGAAGTTCGCCGAGCCCACGACGATCGTGTCGCTCGGCGCGGCGGCGCCCGAGGTCTGGCCCGAGCCGCTGGACAGCGGGTCGCTCCCACCTCCGCAGGCGGTGAGGGCGAGGGCGAAGCCCGCCAGCATCGCGACGCCGCGGGCGATCAGGGAAGTGCGCATCGGGGACGATCCTCCTGTCGGTCACGCCGCGCGTGCGGCGTCGGGGGTCTTCGAGGGGACAACACGCAGCCGGCGCGGGCCGCGGTGCGGCACGCAGGCCCGGCGACACGACCAGCTTCTGCAACCCGGCGAGCAGCAGGTCCGCGGCGACGGCGAGCACGCGCGACGAGCATCGAGCCGGCGATCATCTGCGGGAAGTCGCGGACGGCGAGCCCGTCGATGATGAAGCGGCCGAGGCCGCCGAGGGCGACGTACGCGGCGATGGTCGCGGTGGAGATCACCTGCAGCGTCGAGCTGCGGATGCCGCCGATGATCAGCGGCAGGGCGTTGGGCAGCTCGACGCCGAGCAGCACCTCGCGCCCGCGCATCCCCATGCCGCGGGCGGCGTCGACGACGGCGGGGTCGACGTTGCGCACCCCCGCGTAGGTCGCCGGCGAGGATCGGCGGGACGGCGAGGATCACCAACGCGGTGATCGGCCCGAGCAGGCCGAGCCCGGTGGCGCCCACGATGAGGCACGAGCAGGCCCAGCGTCGGCAGGGCGCGCAGCCCGTTCGCCAGCGCCGACGACGAGGAAGCCGCCCCGGCCGGTGTGCCCGATCCACGCGCCCGATCGGCACCGCGATCACGAGCGCGATCAGCAGCGTCAGCGCAGTGTAGCACGATGTGCTCGAGGAGCCGGGCGGGGATGCCCTGCGGCCCCGTCCAGTGCGCGGGGTCGAACAGGTAGGAGAAGACGTTCACGCGGGCCTCCCCGCGCTGCGGCCGACCCGGTCCCACGGCGTGAGGAACCGGCCGACCAGCAGGATCAGCCCGTCGACGACCAGCGCGAGCAGGAGCACCAGCACGATGCCGGTGACGATCTCCGCGGGAATGCCGCGCTGGAACCCGTCGGTGAACATCTGGCCCAGCCCGCCGAACCCGATCACCGCCCCGACGGTGACGAGGCTGATGTTCGACACGGCGGCCACCCGCAGGCCGGCCACGACGACCGGCACCGACGAGCGGCAGCTCGACGGCGACGAACCGCCGCAGCGGGCCGTACCCCATCGCGGTCGGCCGAGTTCACGACGACCGGGGACGGCGCTCAGGCCGTCTGCGACGGTGCGCACGAGCAGCGCGACGGTGTAGACGGTCAGCGCGACGATCACGTTGACCGGGTCCAGGATCTGCGTGCCCAGCAGCGGCGGCAGCAGGACGAACAGCGCCAGCGACGGGATCGTGTAGAGCAGCCCGGCGACGTTGATCGTGATCGTGCGGCCCGCGCGGGTGCGGTTGGCCAGCCAGCCGAGCGGGATCGCGAGCACGAGCCCGATCACGACCGGCGGCAGCGCGAAGTACAGGTGCTCCAGCGTCAGGTCACGCGATCAGCGGGAGGTTCCCAGCGACACCCACCCCATGCGCGCCTCAGGCCGCCTCGGCGCGCCGGGCGGCGGCCGAGCGCCTCCAGCACGTCGTCCGCGGCGACGGCGCCGACCAGCCCGCCCGTCGCCGTCGACCGCGACCCCCTGCCCGGACGGTGACGACAGCGCCGCGTCGAGCGCGCTGCGCAGCGAGCCGGTGCCCGCGTCGTAGAGCGACCCGCCGGGGACGAGGTCGTCCTCGCGTCCGCGGTGCCGCCACCGGCGCGGTCGTGGTGCCAGCCCAGGGGGCGCCCGTCGGCGTCGAGGACCAGGCTCCAGCCCTGCTCGGCGCGTTCGCCGGAGCGCACGGTGCGCAGCTCGTGCAGCGGCAGCCGCTCCGAGGAGCGGAACGACAGGCCGCGGTAGCCGCGGTCGCGCCCGACGAAGGAGTCGACGAAGTCGTCGGCCGGCCGGGCGAGCAGCACGCCGGGCTCGTCGTACTGGGCCAGCTTGCCGCCGACCCGGAACACCGCGACCCGGTCGCCGAGCTTGACGGCCTCGTCGATGTCGTGGGTGACGAACACGATCGTCTTGCCCAGCTCGGCCTGCAGCTGGAGCAGCTCGTCCTGCAGGCTCTCGCGCACGACGGGGTCGACCGCGCTGAACGGCTCGTCCATCAGCAGCACCGGCGGGTCCGCGGCGAGCGCCCGGGCCACGCCGACGCGCTGCTGCTGGCCGCCGGAGAGCTGCCCGGGGTAGCGGCGCGCCATCTCGGGGGTGAGCCCGACGGTCTCCATCAGCTCCATCGCCCGGTCGCGGGCCTTCTTCTTGCTCCAGCCCAGCAGCAGCGGCACCGTGGCGACGTTGTCGACGATCGTGCGGTGCGGGAACAGCCCGGCCTGCTGGATGACGTAGCCGATCCCCCGCCGCAGCTGCGCGGCGTCGGTCTTCATCACGTCCGTGCCGTTGACCAGGATCGTGCCCGACGTCGGGTCGATCATCCGGTTGACCATCCGCAGCGACGTCGTCTTGCCGCAGCCGGACGGCCCGACGAACACGGTGATCCCGCCGTCGCGTACCTGCAGCTCCAGGTTGTCGACCGCGACCGTGCCGTCGGGGAAGCGCTTGGTCACACCCCGGAACTCGATCACCGGGCGACCTCCCGTGCTCACCGACGACGCCTTGCCGGCCGCAGCGAACCGGCTGAGGCTAACCCGGACGGCAGTTCCCGGCACACCGATGGCCGTGTCGTTACCCGCACCGCGGACGCGGCTGTCGGGTGCAGCACGCTGCCCACTGGGCAGGGCATTGCCGACAGGAGGTCAGTCGCTCCGACCCGCCGGCACCGCGACCCGCCCGCCGGCGAGCAGCTCGCGCAGCTGCCGCGGCGGCAGCGACCGCGCGAACAGCCAGCCCTGCTGGGCGTCCACCCCGACGCCACGCAGCACGTGGTACTGCTCGGTCGTCTCGACGCCCTCCGCGACCGTCGAGCGGCCCATCGCCTTCGCCATGTCCACGACCGCCCGCGCGACCGCGAAGTCCGCGGGGTCCGTGGCGACGCCGCGGACGAACGCGCGGTCCACCTTGACGATCTGCGCGGGCAGCTCCTTGAGCCGCGCCAGCGACGAGTAGCCCGTACCGAAGTCGTCGATGGCGAACCGGACGCCGCGCTGGACGAGCCGTTCCATGGCGGCGAGGGCGTGTGCGGGCAGGGCGACGAGGCTGGTCTCGACGACCTCGAGCACGAGCCGGTCCCAGGGCAGGCCCGCGGACTCGACGATGTCGGTCACGGTGGCCCGGAACTCCGGATCGCCCGGCAGCAGCCCCGCCAGGTTGACCGCCACGGCGACGGGGCGGCCGCCGTGCTCCGGCCAGCCGGCGGCCTCCCGGCACGCCGTGCGCAGCACCCAGTCGTCGAGCTCGCGCAGCAGCCCGCCGCGCTGGGCGATCGGCAGGAACTCGCAGGGCGGGATGACGCCGTGCTCCGGGTGCGGCCAGCGCACCAGCGCCTCGGCGGTGCAGACCAGGCCGTCCGGGCCCACGACCGGCTGGTACTCCAGCACCAGCGTGTTCGCGGCGATCGCCGCCCGCAGCTCGGCCTCCAGCTCCAGGTCGCGCGTCGCGGAGCCGACGACCCCGTCGGTCGCCAGCGCGACCCCGCCACGGCTGGACCGCTTGGCGTCGTGCATCGCGACCTCGGCGAACCGCAGCAGGTCGGCCGCGGCGACGTCCCCGCCTTCCGGCGGCACGGCCACGCCCACCGACGCCGTGAGCTGGACCGGGCGCCCCCGCACCGTGAGCGTGGTGCGCAGCAGGCCGGCGACGGTCGAGGCGAGGGTCTCGGGGCCGCCCGCGTCGGCGGAGTCGCCGCTGACCACGACGAACTCGTCGGCACCCAGCCGGGCCGCCGTGCACCCCACCGGCAGCTCGCGCTGCAGCCGTCCGGCCAGGGTGACGAGCAGGTCGTCGCCCGCCTCGTGGCCCAGCGCGGAGTTGACGCGCCGGAAGTCGTCGAGGTCGCCGCAGATGACGGCGACCCGGTCGCGGTCGGGCCGGGCGAGCAGGTCGTGCAGGAGCTCCAGGCATGCTCCGCGGTTGGGCAGGCGGGTCAGCTCGTCGACGGTGCCCGCGCTGCGCAGCAGCTCCGCCGCGCGGCGTTGCTCGCTGACGTCGGTGCAGGCCAGCAGCCAGAACCAGCCGTCGTCGTCCAGCGTCGTCGTCGAGACGGCCAGCTCGCACCACACGGTCGTCCGGTCGCCGCGCAGCAGCGGCACGGCCTCCACCTGGTAGCGGTGCGCCGCGCCGGGCGCCACCGGGCGCAGCCAGCCGGGCAGCGGCGGGTGCAGCGGTCCCTCCAGCGCGGTCGCGCCCGGATCGGACACGGGGTCGGCGCACAGGGCGGCGACCGGGACCCCGCGCAGCTGCTCGGGGACGACGTCGAGCAGCGCGCACAGGGCCGGGTTGACCTCGCGGACGACGCCGTCCGGGTCGACGATCGCGACGCCCGTGGGAACCAGCGCGGCGAGGTCGGCGAAGCGGCGGGCGGCGTGCCGGGCGCGGGCCTCGAGCTCGTGCTGCCCCGTGACGTCCCGGACCACGCCGATCAGCCGGGCCGGAGCGCCGTCGGGCCCGAACTCCACCTCGGCACGGCAGCTGAGCCGGGCCCCGGGCAGCACCAGCTCGGCCTCGTGGTCGCGCAGGCCGGCACCGGCGCGCAGCGACCGGACCAGCAGCGCGACCTGCTCGCCCTCGACGGGGCCGCCGCTGCCGTCCGGCTCGACCCCCCGCTCGCCGTAGATCTCCTGGAGCGGCTCGCTGCGGTGCAGCGTGCCCGTGGCCAGCTCGTAGCGCCAGGTCCCGACGCGGGCCATGCGCTCCAGCTCGGCGGTGAAGCGGCGCTCGCCGCCGTGGTCGGGCCGGGGGACGAGGACGACGACCTGCAACTCCTGGTCGGGGACGTCCCACTGCAGCAGGTGCACCGGGACCGGGGCGTCGTGCCCCACGACGAGCGCCTCCGTGCCCGTGCCGACGACGAGCGCGGCGAGCGCCGTGCCGAGGAGCTCGGCCTCCGTGCGGCCGGTGAGCCCCTGCAGCGCCGGATTCACCTGGACGATCCGGTCCGCGCGGTCGCGCACGAGGGCGGCGGCCGCGGCGGGGAGCGGGAGCTCGACGCGCTCACGCAGCGGCGCACCGGCGGGATCGAACCCGGCCGGTTCGAAGAGGTCGCCGACGAGCGCGGCCCTGCCCAGAGCTCGCGCGACGGCGGCCGGTGCCTTCGTGGTCGCCGACGCGGGGCCCTCGACGATCCCCAGCGGGGGCTCGCCCGCGCCGGTGACCAGACCGAGTGCCCGGGGCCGGGGCGAGGGCCGCGGACGCGGCCGCGACGGACCGGCGGGGGGCAGCTTGACGGTCGACTCGTCGCGCTCGCCGGGGAGGGCGGTGAGCGCCGCGGGCCCCGCCGGCGGGGCCGTGGCGGAGGCCTGCGGGGTGCCGACGGACGCCGGAACACCGGCGGCCGCGACGCCGTCGGTCGTCGGGCCCGGGGGGCGGCGGGGCGCCCGCACCGGTCGGAAGGCCGGCCGGGGCGAACCGGCCGGGGAGTCGGCGACGACGCGCGCCAGCCGGGAGGCGAACAGAGCGGCGTCGGGGTGCGGCTCGGTGCCGTAGCGGGCCTGCTGGGCACGCTGCAGGTCCACCCGCGCCACCGGGTCCATCGGCTCCGGCCCCGGCCGGCCCGCGCCCTGCGCGTAGGAGCCGTCCGGGTGGGGTCCGTCCACGTAAGGGCTGCCGTGCTCGGTCACGGGCATCTCCCGGGCTGGTGGTGTCGTCCGTCACTCGTTCAACGAGCGACCGGCCGCCACGATCCGCCCGATTCTCCCGATCGGCCTACACCTCATCGCGGGCATCGCCCACGGTCCGTAACCACCCGCAGCGTCCGGCCTCGAAACGCCGAGCGTTCCGGTCCGATCGGACGCACCGGCCCGACCGCGCCGGCACCCGTCAGGGTGCGCCGGTGGCTGCCGCCGCGACCGCCGCGGCGACCGCGGGGGCCACCCGGGGATCGAACGGGCTCGGCACGATGCGGTGCGGGGCGAGGTCGTCGGCGACCACGGAGAAGATCGCGTCGGCCGCCGCGAGCTTCATCGCCTCGGTGATCCGCCGCGCACCCGCGTCGAGCGCGCCGCGGAACACGCCGGGGAACGCCAGCACGTTGTTGATCTGGTTCGGGAAGTCGCTCCGGCCGGTCGCGACGATCGCGGCGTGGCGGGCGGCGACCTCCGGGTGCACCTCGGGGTCCGGGTTGGACAGTGCGAAGACGAACCCCTCGGGCGCCATCAGCGCGAGGACCTCCTCGGGCAGCCGCGCGCACGAGAGGCCCACGAAGACGTCCGCGTCCGCCAGCGCCTCGGCCACCCCGCCGGTGACCCGCCGCGGGTTGGTGACGGCGGCGAGCGCCGCCTTCTCCCCCGTCACCCCGGCGCGGCCCGGGACCAGCACGCCGCGGGAGTCGAGCACGACGACGTCCGTGGCCCCGGCGGCCAGCAGGATGCGCGCGCACGCCACCCCCGCCGCACCGGCGCCGGAGATCACGATCCGCAGCCGCGCCAGGTCGCGGCCCGCGACCGCGCAGGCCCCGCGCAGCGCGGCGAGCAGGACGATCGCGGTGCCGTGCTGGTCGTCGTGCATGACCGGGCAGTCCAGAGCCTCGATCAGCCGGCGCTCGAGCTCGAAGCACCGCGGCGCCGACACGTCCTCGAGGTTCACCGCACCGAAGCTGGGACGCAGCCGCACGAGGGTCTCGACGATCTCGTCGACGTCCGTCGTGTCGAGCACCAGGGGGATCGAGTCGAGCCCGCCGAAGGTCTTGAACAGGGCCGACTTGCCCTCCATCACCGGCAGCGCGGCGCGCGGGCCGATGTCGCCGAGACCGAGCACGGCGGTGCCGTCGCTGACCACGGCGACGAGGCGCTGCGCCCACGTGTAGCGGGCGGCGAGCCCGCTGTCGGCGGCGATGGCCCGGCTGACCTCCGCCACGCCGGGCGTGTAGGAGATGGCCAGGTCGCGGTCGTCGCGCAGGGGCGCGGTCAGCCCGGTCGAGAGCTTGCCCCCGACGTGCGCGGCCATGATCTCGTCGGTGGTCGGGGCAGGGGCGGTGGCGGGCAGGGTGGCGTCGATCGTCATCGGTCGGCATTCCTTCGATGCGGGTGGTCGCGGGCGCGCTCGCGCGGACCGCTCGCCGGTGCACCGGAGGCTCGCGGGTGTAAGCCGGACGCGGTGCCGGACGGCCCCTCCGGGCGTGCCGCGGGATGTCGCGGCCCGGCGGAGGTGGGGCTGTCGGGTACGCGGGAGATCCTACCCGGGTCCGGCGCGCCCGTCGCGCAACGTCAGCGTCCGGCGCGGATCCGGGCCGGCCGCGGCCACAGCCGGAGGCGGACGACGGCGACCACCTGCGCCGGTCCGAGGTGGCGGGAGTCGGTCGAGCCGAACGGGTTGTCCCCGTGGACCCACCACCCGTCGTCGACCGCCCGCACGGCCCGCTTCACCGACAGCTGCCCGGGGCGGGCCGCCCACCGCACCAGGACCACGTCGCCCACCTGCGCCGACGCCCCGAACCGGACCAGCACCACGTCGCCGTCGTGCAGCGTGGGCGACATCGACGGCCCGCGCACCGCGACCCGGCGCCAGCGCACGTGCGACCTCCCGACGAGGGTGTTCGGGCTCCGTGCCGTGGGGTACGTGAAGAGTACTGTCAGAACGGCCAGGACGATCATCAAACCGAGGGAGCACCCATGCGGCTGCTGTCGCACATCCTCCGCCCGCGCCTGGAGGCCACCGCCCACTGCGACCTTCCGTGCGGCGTGTACGACCCGGCCCAGGCCCGCATCGAGGCCGAGTCGGTGAAGGCCATCCAGGAGAAGTACCAGGGCAACGACGACCCCGTGTTCCGCGAGCGCGCGCTGCAGATCAAGGAGCAGCGCGCGGACCTGGTCAAGCACCACCTGTGGGTGCTGTGGACCGACTACTTCAAGCCGCCGCACTTCGAGAAGTACCCCGAGCTGCACGAGCTGTTCAACAAGGCGACGAAGAAGGCGGGCGGCGGCCCCGGCGGCGCCAAGGCGTCGATGGACCCGGCCACCGGCCAGGAGCTGCTCGACTACATCGCGCAGATCGACAAGATCTTCTGGGAGACCAAGGCCGCGGCCTGATCCGAGCGCCAGAAGCGGCGCTGACCAGCGGGAACGTCCTCCCGTCGGTCAGCGTCGTTTCTCGTTGTCGGGCGGTTCACGCCCCGGGACGGCTCCTCTCCACCCCATCAGGCGGAGGACGTGAAGGACCGCCGAGCGGCGGCGTGATTCGGTCGTCGAATCTGACGGCAGCTGCACGAGCTACGGCTGCTCCCAGGGAGCCGCGCGATGGGTTGACCATGACGCTGCGGCAGGGTTCGAACATCGGTGAGGTGGAGCGCTCTGCACTGTTGCTGCCGGGCCGGTGCGGCAGGTCGTTGTCGGACACGGGCCAAGTGAGGGGTTGGAATGTCGGATGACACGCTCACGGAGTTCGTGGCGGCGAAGGCCGAGGAGTTCGGCATCCCTGGTGTTGCGGTCGGGATGTGGGCCAACGGTCGGGAGGTCTATGCGTGCCGCGGCGTGACGAGCGTCGACAATCCGCTGCCCGTCGACCAGGACACGCTGTACCTGCTCGGCTCGATCACGAAGACCTACACGGCGACGGCGCTGATGCGCCTGGTGGCAGAAGGCCGGGTCGAGCTGGACGCACCGGTGCGTCGGTACGTTCCCGAGCTTCGACTCGCGGACGAGCGGACCGCGGCCGAGGTCACCGTGCTGAACCTGCTCAACCACACCTCCGGCCTCGGCGTGGGTTACATCGCCGACACCGGCGAGGGCGACGACGCGTTGGCCGACTATGTGGCGAAGCTGACCGAGCTGGAGCTGGTCGCGCCACCCGCCGCCCGGGCCTCTTACAGCCAGGCGGGCTACAACCTGGCCGGCCGGATTGTGGAGAAGGTCACGAAGCTGACGTACGAGCGGGCCGTTGCATCGCTGGTGCTCGAGCCGCTGGGGCTGTCGCACAGCTTCTACGCCCGCGATGACGTGATGACGCGGCGGTTCGCCGTGGGGCACAACCTCGATGAGGACGGAGTGCTGTCGGTCGCGCGGCTGTGGCGGCGTTGGCGCGGCGACAACCCCGGCGGCGGACTCGCGTCCTCGGTGGCCGATCAGATCCGGTGGGCCCGGTTCCATCTCGGCGACGGCCGCGCCGACGACGGTTCCCCCGTTCTGCCCGCCGAGGTGCTGCACCGCATGAAGGAGCCGACGGTCGCCCTGCGGGGCAGCACGCTCGGCGACGCCCTCGGTATCTGCTGGTTCCTGCGCGACGTGGACGGCGTGCGCACCGTCGGGCACGGCGGCTCGGCGAACGGCCAGTTCGCCGAACTCCTCACCGTGCCCGAACGCGACTTCGCGGTCGTGTCGCTGTCCAACGCCGGCCCGAACGGCATCCCCTTCAACCAGGCCGTCGTCCGTTGGACCCTTCACAGCTACCTGGGGGTGACCGACCGGGACCCCCAGCCGCTCCCCTACGACGAGGCGCGGACCCGGGGGATCGTCGGGACCTACGAGACCGACGACCTGACCCTCACCATCGGCACCGACGGAGCGCGGCTGACACTCGCGGTCGACATCAAACCGGAGATCCGTGCGGCGGCGGAGAAGGAACTGCCGCCGGGCTACCCACCGGCCGAGATCGGCCTGCTGCCCGGCGACGCCGACGAGTACATCCTCACAGGCGGCGGTATGCGGGGTCAGCGAGGCTTCTTCACCCGAGACGAGGCCGGCGTGGTCGTGGGAGTCGACCTCGCCGGCCGGCTGTTCAACCGGGTGCGACGACGTCCGGCTGAGGCACCGTATTCGGAAGCACACAGCTGAGAAGTCATGACGTCCGGGGAGTGGGCCGGTCGGAGGAGACAGGACACATGATCACCATCGGCCAGCTCGCCGCCTACGCCGGCGTGACGATCAAAGCCGTGCGCCACTACCACCAGCGTGGGCTGCTCGCTGAGCCGCCGCGCGACGCGTCGGACTATCGGCGCTACAGCGCTCAACACGCGATCGACCTGGTCAAGATCAGAACGCTCGCGGAGGCAGGTGTGCCGCTCGCCCGCATCAAGGAGCTGCTCGCTGCCGACCCCGACCGGTTCACGGCGGCGATCGGCGAGATCGACCGCAACCTGCAGGAACGGGTCGAGGAACTACAGCGCACCCGCGAACGGCTCACACAGTTGCGCACGGGCGACCGACTGTTCGTCTCCGTCGAGGTCGCCGACTATCTCGACCGGTTGCACGAGCTCGGCGTCAGCCGGCGCACCGTGCGGATGGAACGCGACATCTGGATCCTGCTGCAGTCGGTCGCGCCGAAGGAAGCAGCCATGTGGATCACCGACAAGCGCGACGCACTCGGCGACCCGGAGTTCCGTGCCCTCTACCTCGAACACGACGCGGCCTTCGACTGGTCCCCGGACGACCCACGCCTCACCGCGCTGGCCGACCGCACCCAGCGGTGGCTCGCCAACCGGCATGCCATGTCCAGGAGCGGAGCGAGACCGACTCCGGATCCGGCCATCGCCCAACTGGTCACGGCGTCGACCGACGCATCATCGCCGGCCTGGGACCGACTCATCGAGATCGCCCGGCAACGCAAGGCGGGCGCGTGAACGCCCAGGCAAGGTCTTCTGGAGACGAGGGCCGCGACCTGGAACCAGAACCCCCGAAGCAGCGTTGACCGGCGGGAACCTCGCCGTTGGTCGGGGTCGTCTGTCGTTCTTGAGCGGCGTCCCACGCCCACGAGCGGTCCACGGGCGGCCCGTCTTGGCTACGCTCCGGTGCATGTGGCCGACTGCGCTTTTCGACGCCATCGAGCGAGCACAACTCGTCGACCTGTTCGACGAGCTCGGTCCCGAGGCACCGACAGCTCCTCAAGCCGTGGACGACCCGCGATCTCGCCGCGCACCTCGTCCTCCGCGAGCACGACTATCTCGCTGGACCAGGGCTCGTTCTTCCTGGTGCGTGGGGTCGCTTTGCTGAGCGGCGAAGAAGAGCGCTCGCGTCGAGGGACTTCTCATGGCTTGTCGCAACTGTCCGATCGGGACCGCCGCCAGGCTTCTTCCGCATCGGGTGGGTGCGGCGGTTCCCGAATCTCAACGAGTTCTTCGTCCACCACGAGGACGTACGCAGAGCCAACGGTCGTGGTCCTCGAACGAACGAGCAGGCGATGGACGAGGCCCTGTGGCGCAACGTCGGTCATGGGTGCTGGTTTCTCGCCCGCCGACTGCGTGGTGCAGGGCTCGCGCTGCAGTGGAGCGGGAACCGCCCACACCGTCCGAGCACGGCGAGGGGATCCCACCGCCCGCCTCGTCGGACCTCCGGGCGAGCTGCTGCTCTACCTCTTCGGGCGCCAGGACGTAGCCCAGGTCGAGGTGGACGGGCCTGCCGCGGCACGCGAAGCGGTCCGACGCGTGCGTTTCGGCATGTGACCGTCGGGTCTGCGGCGCAGGCCTGCGCCGATACTGCACAGCGTGATCAGTTGGTGGCTCAAGTGAACCACAACAGGCCATTCTGCGGCTAAACCCCGATGGTTCTCCTCTATTCGGGTGAACAATATGGTTGTCCAAGCTAGCTGTCGGTGATGTGTCTCGTTGACCTTCGTTGGGTCGAGCGGGCTTAGGCAGGTAAGTCATACAGCCTATGCAATAGGACTGAATGACGTAGTCGACGCTGGGCCATACGCGATCCTCCGAGGTTGCGTCGCGTGATCAAACCGTTGCAGCCTAAGTTCGCCTCGCTCAGCGGCACGCATCGGGGGTGATCGACGATCGCTCCGCCGCGCCCGGCTCCCCGATTCGAGGATTCGAGGTCACCCCCGCGTGAGAGCCGGCCCCCCGTCGGTCCCGCTCGATCTCTGGAGGTTTGTGATGGGCACTTCCCAGCCCAGCCCGAACCCGGCCTCGAGCCCCGTCCTCGACCCCGAAGAAGCGATTCTCCGCCGCCTCGGCTACGTCCAGGTGCTGTACCGGGAGATGGGCGGCTTCTCCAACTTCGCCATCTCCTTCACCATCATCTCGGTCCTGGCCGGCTGCCTGACCTCGTACTACATCGCCTTCAACAACGGCGGCCCGGTGGCCATCACCTGGGGTTGGCTGATCGTCGGCGGGTTCTGCATCCTCGTGGCGCTGGCCATGGGCGAGATCGCCTCGGCGATGCCGACGGCCGGCGCGCTGTACTTCTGGGCGAGCCGGCTCGGCGGCCCTGCCTGGGGCTGGTTCACCGGCTGGTTCAACCTGGTGGGCCAGATCGCGGTCACCGCGGCCATCGACTACGGCGCCGCGATCTTCACCACCGCGCTGCTCAACCTGTGGTTCCCGAACGTGGTCGGTACCGACACCGTGACCGTCTTCGCGGTCTACAGCGCCATCGTGGTCCTGCATTTCGCGATCAATCGCGTCAACATCAGCTTCCTCGGGCAGCTCAACTCCCTGTCGGCGTGGTGGCACATGCTCGGCGTCGCCGTGATCGTCGTGGTGCTGAGCCTGGTTCCCGATCGGCACCAGTCGGTGGCATTCGTGTTCACGCAGACGCTGAACAACTCCGGTTTCGGCGACACCAGCTACTGGTTCGTGTTCGGCCTCGGCCTGCTGATGGCGCAGTACACCATCACCGGCTACGACGCCTCGGCGCACATGAGCGAGGAGACCCAGGCCGCCTCGCGGGCCGCGGCGTGGGGCACGGTCATGTCCGTCGTCCTCTCGGTGCTGCTCGGCTTCATCCTGCTGGTGGCCGTGACCTTCGCCGTCCCGGACGTCGAGGGCACGTTCGCCGCCGGCGCGAACGCGGTGACCTACATCTGGTCCACCGCGCTCGGCCAGGCATGGGCCGAACTGCTGCTGTTCATCGCCGTGGTGGCCCAGTTCTTCTGCGGCACGGCATCCCTGACCTCGGCCTCGCGCATGCTGTTCGCCTTCTCCCGGGACCGGGCCGTGCCCGGCTGGCGGCTGTGGCGGACGGTGGCCCCCAACCGGGTGCCGGTCAAGGCGGTCACGGCCATCGCCGTGCTGGCGTGGGCGCTGATGCTGCCGACCCTGATCAACGGGGCCATCGGCTACCTGGTGGGCACCTCGATCGCGGTCATCGGGCTGTACATCGCCATCGCCCTACCGATCCTGCTGCGCATCCGGGCCGGGGCGCGGTTCGAACGCGGCGCCTGGAACCTGGGCAGGCACTCCACGTGGATCGCGCCGTTGGCGGTGGCCTGGATCGCGGTCATCTGCGTGCTGTTCCTGCTGCCGGTCTCGCCCAAGGGCATCCCCGGCGCCGACGACTTCGACTGGAACGTCGTCAACTACGCCCCCCTCACCGTCGGGGCGGCGGTGCTGCTGTTCGGCGGCTGGTACCTCCTCTCGGCCCGGTACTGGTTCGTCGGTCCCATCCCGGACGCGCGCCTCGACGACGGGCTGCGCTGGTCCATCACGCCGCAGGACCTGACGTCGCCGGACAGCACCTCGCGGGCCGGCACCTCGCCACCAGCCGGCGCCCGCCCCGCAGCCCGACCTGTTCGGCGCGGACTGATCGTCCTTGCCGCGGGCCGATCCGCGGGACACGCGTTAGGGTCCGGCGCGTGGCCTCCCACGACCCCGCGTCCGACCCCGGCCGCATCGTGCTGCTGCGGCACGGCGAGACCGAGTGGTCGGCGAGCGGCCAGCACACCAGCCGCACCGACATCCCGCTCACCGACCGCGGCCGCGCGCTGGCCCGGGAGAACGCCGAGCTGGGCAGGAGACTGCTGCGCGGGCGGGCCCCCGCGCTCGTCCTGACCAGCCCGCGCGCCCGAGCCCGCACCACGGCCGAGCTCGTCGGGCTGCACCCGGACCGGGTGGACGACCGCCTCGTCGAATGGGACTACGGCGAGTTCGAAGGCCGGACCACCACCGAGATCCGCTCCGAGCAGCCCGGATGGTCGATCTGGGATCACGGCGCGCCCGGCGGCGAGACGCCCGAGCAGGTCAGCAAGCGCGCGGACGACCTGATCGCCGACGTCGCGCCGACCCTGGCCGACGGCGACGTGGTCCTCGTCGGGCACGGGCACTTCAGCCGGGCGCTGATGGCCCGCTGGATCGGGCTGCCGGTGTGCGAGGGCGGCCGCCTGATGATGGACGCGCCGGCCTGGTCGGTGCTCGGGCACTACCACGCCGACCTCCGCTGCCTCGACCACGTCAACCTGCACGCCCTGGGATGACGGCGACGATCCGGGCGGTCGAGGAGCGCGACGTCGACGCCGTCGTCGGGCTCGTGCACGAGCTGGCCGAGTACGAACGGGCGGCGGAGCACTGCCTGCTGACGGGCCGACCAGCTCCGCGCGGCGCTGTTCGGGCCGGCGCCCGCGCTGTTCGGGCACGTCGCCGAGGTCGCCGAGGGAGAGGGACACCGTGCGGTCGTCGGCTGCGCGCTGTGGTTCCTGAACTTCTCGACCTGGCGCGGGGTGCACGGGCTCTATCTCGAAGACCTCTACGTCCAGCCGGCGCACCGCGGCGGCGGGATCGGCCGGGCGCTGCTCGCGCGGCTCGCCGCCGTGTGCGTCGAGCGGGGGCTCGCGCGGCTGGAGTGGGCGGTGCTGGACTGGAACACCCCGTCGATCGGCTTCTACCGCACGCTGGGCGCGGTGCCGATGGACGAGTGGACGGTGTTCCGGCTCGACGGCGCGGCGCTGGAGAAGCTGGGCCGGGAGAGCTGATCGACGCGTCAGGGCCGCGGGGACGACCGTGGCACGACTCTCGCGAGCCCTACCGGTCGTCCTCGGCACCCATCGACCATGCGCGCGACCGCTCGCTGATCAGCAGCAGGAACGCCGCGACCACGACGGCACCGGCGACCAGCCCGATCAGCAGCTGGTGCGACGGGCCGAGGAGCGAGTAGACCACCGGCAGCAGCAGGAGCTGCGTGACGATCGCGGGCGTGCGCGCCCAGCGCCTGCCGGTCCACAGACCCGCCGCGACGGCTCCGAGCGCGACCGCCACGAGCAGGAAGAACCCGGCCTCCGCGAGCACCGCGCCGACACCGAGCTCCGCCGCACCCGACCGCGCGGCGAGCACGGCCGTGAACGCCGCGGCCGCGAGCGCCTCGAGCCCGACCAGCGCTCCGGCCGCGCGCACGGGCGTGGGCGGCACCTCCCGGGTCCGGGGCGGTGCAGGCCGGTCGTCGCGAGCCACAGGGCCGAGGATAGGCGGGGCGGGAACTCCACCGCCTTGCTGCGCTGCGGCGTTGACCTACGGGACAGGCTTTAGGCTGCCGGGGTGCGCGCGCTGCTGGTGGTGAACCCCAACGCGACGACGACGACCGCTGCCGGCCGGGACGTCCTCGCGCACGCGCTCGCGAGCGAGCTCAAGCTGGAGGTCCTGGTCACCCGCTACCGCGGCCACGCCGCCGAGGCGACTGCGCAGGCGGTGCGTGACGGCGTCGAGCTGCTGGTCGCGCACGGCGGCGACGGGACGGTCAACGAGGTCGTCAACGGGATGCTGCAGGGCACGGGCGGCCCCGTCCTCCGGTACGCCCGGCGTGACGGAAGTCACCGCGCGCGCCGGGCGGGCCCGCGCTCGCCGTCGTGCCCGGCGGTTCGGCCAACGTCTTCGCCCGCGCCCTGGGCACGCCACGCGACCCCGTGGAGGCGACCGCCCAGCTCCTGCACGCCCTCAGCGCGGGCCGCAGCCGGCTCGTCGGGCTCGGCCGTGCCGACGACCGGTGGTTCACGTTCAACGCGGGGATGGGCTGGGACGCCGACGTCGTCGCCGAGGTCGAGCAGATGCGGTTCCGCGGGCTGGCGGCGACCCCGGTGCGGTACGCCATGACCGGGCTGCGGCAGTACTACCGGCAGTGGCGCGATCCCAAGCCGATGACCGTCGAGGTGCCGGGGATGCTGGCGCCGACGGAGGTCCGGGTGACGTTCGTCAGCAACACCTCGACCTGGACCTACCTGGGACCGCGAGCCGTGCACACCAACCCCGGTGCGTCGTTCGCCACGGGCCTGGGGCTGTTCGCGATGCGCAGCCTTGACGTCGGCACGGTCGGCCACGTGCTGTGGGAGATCCTGCGCGCGGGCGGCGACCCGAAGGGCCGCCACGTGCTGCGTCACGACGCGGTTCCGCTGGTCAGGGTGTCGTCGCAGACCCCCGTGGCGCTGCAGCTCGACGGTGACCACCTCGGCGAGCGCAGCGAGGTGGAGTTCCTCTCCGTACCCGAGGCGCTACGCGTTGTTGTCTGACGATGACATGTCGTCGCCCCAGGAGTGCTGTTCGTCGCAGGCGGGGTGAACGGGAGCTGAGAATCTCCGGAAAGCCCGGTCCGTTCGCCGATCGCGGCGTACCGTCGAACTGCTAAGGGCTCGCACCTGGGGAAACGATGCCCCAAGGTAGTGCCCGGAGACACAAGGAGCGACGGCGGGGAACTTTCCCGCATGGTCCAACGTCGGTCGGGTAACCGGTCGCGGTGGGCAGGGGTCGGATCGCTCATTGCAGTTCGGGCAGGACACCGTAACCGTTGGTGTCACGGCTCGTTGCAATGGGAGGGTGAGGGTGCTCACCTGCCGCAACCGAATCCCTTGAAGAACGTCTGCGCTCGTGAAACGATTCACAAGCGCGGAACACCGTGTTAACGATCGGCGCGACCCCGATCGCGACGTACGAGGAGCAGAGCAACATGGATTGGCGTCACCGCGCGATCTGCCGCGACGAGGACCCGGAGCTGTTCTTCCCTGTGGGGACCAGCGGGCCGGCCCTGCTGCAGATCGCCGAGGCCAAGTCCGTCTGCCGACGCTGCCCCGTGGTCAGCGAGTGCCTCACGTGGGCGCTCGAGAGCGGCCAGGACGCAGGCGTCTGGGGCGGCATGAGCGAGGACGAGCGGCGAGCCCTGAAGCGCCGCAACGCGCGCACTCGCGCGCACACCGCCTGATAGAAGGGCGGGCAGAACACGAGCATCCCGACACTCCCCCACCGCGGGCCCGGCTGCCGGACACCACCCGGCTCCGGGCCCGCGGTCGTCGCGACCGGAACGTCGTCCCCGGTCGGGGTGCGACCGGCGTTCTGGCCGTGGTGACCGGTGGACGCCGCGCCGACGCGACCTCGGCACGGTGTCAACGGTCACGTACGAGAGTTTAACGGCCCCTCAGCGGGAGGCTGATGACGGCCTCCGTCCCGCCTCCGACGCGGGGGCGGACCAGCAGCGACGAGTCGAGTTCCGAGCCCAGCAGAGTGCGCACGATCTGCAGGCCGAGCCCCTCCGACTGCTCCGGATCGAAGCCGGGCGGCATGCCCATCCCGTCGTCGGCCACCACCACGTCGAGGCCGGCCGCCGACCGGGTGGCGAGAACGCACACCTCACCGGTCGTCCCCGGCGCGAAAGCGTGCGCCAGCGCGTTGTGCACCAGCTCGGTGAGCACCAGCACCAGGGGCGTCGCCAGCGCGGCGGGCAGGGTGCCGAAGCTGCCGTCGCGGCGCACCTTGGCCCGTGACTCCGCGGTCGCGCCGTCGCCGATCGCCGGCAGCACGGTGTCGACGAGCTCGTCGAGGTCGACGAGCTCGGAGACCGAGCCGGACAGCGACTCGTGCACCAAGGCGATGGAGTTCACCCGCCGCACGCTCTCCGCGAGCGCCCGGCGGGCCTCCGGGATCGCCGTGCGGCGCGCCTGCAGCCGCAGCAGCGCCGCGACCGTCTGCAAGTTGTTCTTGACCCGGTGGTGGATCTCCCGGATCGTCGCGTCCTTGCTGAGCAGGGCCTGGTCGCGGCGGCGCAGGTCGGTGATGTCGCGGACCAGCACGAGCGCGCCGGCCGCGGTCCCCCGCGGGCGCAGCGGCAGCGCGCGCACGAGCATGACCGCCCCGCGGGCCCGCACCTCCATGCGCAGCGAATGCCGCCCGTCGAGCGCCGACTCGATCCGGTCGGCCACCTCCGCGGCGTCGAACGGGTCGCGGACCAGCGCGCGGGTCGCGTCGGCCAGGGAGAGCCCGATGAGGTCGCTGGCGTGCCCCATGCGGTGATAGGCCGAGAGCGCGTTCGGACTGGCGTAGGCGACGTGGCCGTGCGCGTCGAGCCGGATCAGGCCGTCACCGGCCCGGGGGCTGCTGTCCGCGCCGGCGATCGACGCAGGCGGCGGGAACGTCCCGTCGGCGATCATCTGGCAGAGGTCGGAGGCGCTGCCGAGATAGGAGATCTCCAGCGGGCTGGGCACGCGGGGCATCGCGAGGTTCGTGTCGCGGGAGAGCACGGCCAGTACGGCGTTGCCGCGGCGGACGGGGATCGTCTCCCGGCGCACCGGCACCTCCAGGTGCCAGCGCGGGTCCTCCTCGCGGCAGATCCGCCGTTCGATGACGGCCCGGCGCAGCTGCGGGTTCTCCTGCGTGGTGACCCGGGCGCCGACGACGTCCTCGGGGTGTGCGGTCGGCGCCGTCGTCGGCCGGGCCTGGGCGACGCACAGCCACTCGGCGGCGGTGGCCGCGTCGAGTGGGGTCGGCACCTCGGACAGGGTGAGGGGGACCCAGAGCAGGAAGTCGGCGAACGACATGTCCGCCAGCAGCTGCCACTCCGCGACGACGCGCTGGAGGTGCTCGACGGCGTCGCCGCTGCATCGGGTGTGCTCGGCGAGCAACTCGGTCAGCGTGGACACGCGGCTCCGTTCCCTCCCCCGCTGTGCCTAACCCCTTCTGGTACCTAAC
Source organism: uncultured Actinomycetota bacterium (assembly GCA_963780835.1). Lineage (GTDB taxonomy): Bacteria > Actinomycetota > Actinomycetes > Mycobacteriales > Pseudonocardiaceae > Pseudonocardia. The sequence goes on from CAWADQ010000020.1 coordinate 182,433, forward strand.
CCCTTCTGGCCACCAACGGTCCCCATCCCATCACGTGCGAGACTCGCGGCGGCGGCTCCTCGTGGAACACAGACGGCGAAGGAGGAGACATGTCCCGTCGGGCACGCAAGCGCCGCGACCGCAAGAAGGGCGGCGCGAACCACGGCAAGCGGCCGAACACGTAACGACGGTGGCCGTTCTGACCTGGCAGGGAACCTGCTGGGTCAGAACGTCTGCTCGAGCCGGGTGGTGCGCACCTCGACCACGGTGCCGTCCGGGCCCGACTCGACCGTCACGTCCGCCGACTCGAGGACGATCTGGCGGATCGACTGGCGCAGGCGGTTCTTCAACCCGTCCGGGGCGTGCTCCCCGGAGCACTTCGTGGCGAGGAGCTTCTTGAGCTTCTCGTCGAGGCCGTACTCCGCAAGGCACGGCGTGCACTCGTCGAGATGACGCTCCAGCAGCGCGCGCCGCGCGGCGTCGCACTCGTGGTCCAGAAAAAGCCACACTTCGGCCAGCACCTCCGCACAGTCCGTCTCGTGCGGCTTCCCGCAACTCACGAGTCCTCCCCGCTGACGCTCGTCGGCCGCGTTCGCCAGGTCACCGTGTTGTCTGGCGAACTCGCAAGCTCGTTCACCGTGCCACCTCCTGGCCGCGCAGGAACCCGCGCTCGCGGGCCGTGTCGGTGAGGATGTCGCGCAGCTGTCGGCGGCCGCGGTGCAGCCGCGACATCACGGTGCCGATGGGCGTGCCCATGATCTCGGCGATCTCCTTGTAGGCGAACCCCTCGACGTCGGCCAGGTACACCGCCATCCGGAAGTCCTCCGGCAGCTGCTGGAGGGCCTCCTTCACGGTGGTGTCGGGCAGCCGGTCGAGGGCCTCCATCTCGGCCGACGGCAAACCGCGGGAGGTGTGCTCGCCGGCCTGGGCGATCTGCCAGTCCGTGATCTCCTCGGTGGGCGCCTGCACCGGCTGGCGCTGCCGCTTGCGGTAGCCGTTGATGTAGGTGTTGGTGAGGATGCGGTACAGCCAGGCCTTCAGGTTCGTCCCGGCGCGGAACGTGCCGAACGCCGAGTACGCCTTGAGGAACGTCTCCTGGACGAGGTCCTCGGCGTCCGCGGGGTTGCGCGTCATCCGCAGGGCCGCGCCGTAGAGCTGGTCGATCAGCGGCATCGCGTCGCGCTCGAACCGGGCGGCGCGCTCCTCCGGGGTCTCCTGCTGCTGGTCGACGGGGGCCGCCCCGTCCACACTCGGGTCGGTGGGCGTCTCGACGCTCGCGGCCACACCCGACCCGTCCTGCTCGCTGGCGCCGGTGGGCACCGGGTTGCCGGGCACCGCGCTCCTTCCGCTGCCGGCCGGCGGACCGGCCGCGGGGGCGACCGCCGCGGCGACCGCATGACGGGCCGAGCCTACGCGCTCGGCGCCCGTCGGGCCGGACGGCGGTGCGTCCATCACTGCGAGCATCACGTCCGTGGCAACGCGGTCGGTGGCGGTCGGATTCCCGGCGCGGCGCGGCGCCGCGGCCGGCCGGCCGGGGATTGCAGCAGGGTGGCCCTGCTCCAGTCCTGTTGCAGCAAGGCCACCTTGCTGCAACAGCCGCGACGCCGACGAGCTACCTTCGGGCCGTGGCAGGCACGGGGACCCCGGCGACGGCGCTGCTCGCGAAGCAGAAGGTCGAGCACCGGGTGCACACCTACACCCATCGCGGCGGGCAGGCGTACGGCCCCGAGGCGGCCGAGGAGCTGGGGCTGGAGCCCGCGCGGGTGTTCAAGACGCTGGTCGCGGAGGTCGACGGCACCCTGACGGTGGGCGTCGTGCCGGTCTCGGCGACGCTGGACCTCAAGGCGCTCGCGGCCGCGGTCGGCGGCAAGCGGGCGCGGATGGCCGACGTCGCCGCCGCCGAGCGCGCCACCGGCTACGTCGCGGGCGGCATCTCTCCGCTGGGGCAGCGCAAACGGCTGCGGACCGTCGTCGACACCTCGGCGCAGGCGCTGCCGACGATGTTCTGCAGCGGCGGGCGCCGCGGCCTGGAGGTCGAGCTCGCGCCGACGGACCTCGCCCGCCTGACCGGGGCGACGTTCGCCCCGATCGCCGCCTGACCGGTTTCCCCGCCTGTGCCGCCGAGACCTCTGAGGACGGTCACGGCTGAGTGTCCCTCAGCGACACGGCGTGGTGGTGCTTCCGCGATCCCCGCCGGGAGCCGGATCATGGGCGGCGTGGCCGACACCCTCGCCGAGCGGGCCCGCACGCTGATCCACACGTGGGGCACCCGCGGGACGGCGCCGCGGCCGCTCCCGCCGGACCTCGTCCGCGCCGTGTACCTGCTGTGGGTCCTCGCGTTCGTCCTCAAGGTGCTCGGGGCGTCGTGGGACGTGTCATGGCACTTCAAGTGGTTGCGCGACGACCTCGCTCCGCCGCACCTGCTCAACTCCGCCGGCACGGCGCTGGTCGTCGCCCTCGTGGTCGCGCACGGCTGGACGGGGCGCGCGGTGGACCGCCCGGCGCTGCGGCTGCAGCAGGTCGGGCTCGGGATCTTCCTCGTGGCGATCCCGCTCGACGTGATCAACCACCGGATCAACGGCCTGGACCTCACCGCCTGGAGCCCCACGCACGCGCTGCTCTACCTCGGCACGGCGGTGATCCTCGCGGGTGTCGTGCGCGGATGGTGGATCTTCGGGTCCGGCCGGGCCCGGCTGCCGGTGCTGGTGGTGCTGTGGCTGTTCGTGCTGGAGAACGTGTGGTTCCCGGCGCAGCAGCAGGAGTACGGCGTGCTGGCCGTCGCCGCGTGGGACCGCGGGGCGCCCGAGGCCGAGCCGATCCTCCTGCAGTTCGCCGCCGACCAGATCGGCCGGCCCATCGACCGCGCGGCCGTGCTCCACTTCGCCCTGCCCACGCCGGCGTGGGTCTACCCCGTCTGGCTGCTCGCCGCCGCGGGCCTGGTGCTGGTGCTGGCCCGGTGGATGATCGGCCGACCGTGGGCGGCGACGGCGGTGGCAGGTGGCTACGTCGCGTACCGCTGCGTGGCATGGGTGGCGCTGCGCGCCGTCGACTTCCCGGCGTCCGCGGTGCCGTTCGTACTGCTCGCGGTCGGGGTGGCGGTCGACGTGGCCTTCCTCGCGCCGCTGCCCGAGTGGCTGCGGCCCGCTGCTCGGCGCGCTGCTCGTGGGCACGGCGGCGACGGGGACGATGGTGGTGCAGCACGAGTGGGTGTCGCTGCCGCCGATCGGGCCCATCGGTCTGGTCACGGGCACGCTGCTGCTCGCGGCACTGTGGATCGCCGCGGTGCTCGGGGTGCGGACGCAGGCGTTCGCGCGGTGGGCGCGCCCGCACTGAGCGGGTCGGCGTCAGAGCGGCAGGACGGTGGGAAGCCAGGCCGTGATGGCGGCGGCGACACCCGGGAGATCGGCCTTGAGCGAGTGGTCGCCCGCGAGGAGCACGACCTCGCGGCCAGGTGCGGGTGGCGGGCGGCCGAAGGGGTCGCGCTCGCCCTGGACGACGAGCACCGGGACCGTCGGCGCGGCCAGCTCGGCCAGGCGGTCCTTCTCCGGCCGGCCCGGGGGGTGCACCGGGAAGGCCAGGCACAGCACCGCGACGGCACCGACGGCCGAGGCCGTCCGGCACGCGACGCGGGCACCCGAACTGCGGCCGCCGACGACCACCGGTAGCCCGGGCAGCGCGGCCCGGACAGCGGCGGCGACAGCGAGCCACGCGGCGTCGAGCTGAGCAGCGGGTGCGGGAGCGCGGCGACCGGCGACGCGGTAGGGCTGCTCGACCTGGGCCACGTGGATGCCCGCGGCGATCGTGGCGGTGGTCGCCGTCCGCAGGTCCGGCGCGCCGAAGCCGCCACCTGCACCGTGGCCGAGCACGAGGACGGCCACGGCGTCCGCGGCCGGGTGCACGGTGACCCGCGCGGGCCCGTGCGGGGTGTCGACGTTCCGGACGACGGGTTCGGCGACGAGCGCGTCGCCCGGACGCGGAGTCCGCGGCGTCACTGCGGGTTCGGCCCGGCCAGGAGGTCGAGCTGCAACGGTTCGGCGACCTGATCGGGCGGCAGTGCCTCGAGGAGCTCGGGGCCGTTGTTGCGCACGTTGTTGACCCGCGGCGAGACCGGTCGCAGCTCCATCTGCGCGACGAGCTCGGGCGACGGAGGCGTGAGCAGCGCGGCGATCGCCTCGTCGTCCGGCGTGCGATCCGGGTCCAACCAGGCCTCCCACGCCGACGGCGGCAGCACCAGCGGCATCCGGTCGTGCACCTGTGCGAGCGGCCCGACGGCGTCCGTCGTGAGCACGGCGCAGGTGACCAGGCCGTCCGCGTACTCGGCCTCCGGGTCGTCCTTGGGCTTCCAGTACTCCCACAGCCCGGCCAGGGCGATCGAGCTGCCGTCGCGGAAATGCGTGAAGTACGGCTGCTTGTGCTGTGGAGAACCCTTTCCTGGGGCACCCCGCTGCCACTCGTACCAGCCGTCCGCGGGGAGGATGCAGCGCCGGGTCTTGAGCGCCCGCCGGAACGCCGGCTTCTGTGCAGCCGTCTCGACCCGGGCGTTGATCATCCGGGCGCCGCCCGACGGGTCCTTGGACCACGACGGCACCAGTCCCCAGCGCAGCATCCGCAGCGACCGCTCGACACGCTCCGGGTCCGGCGTGCCCTCGTCGTCGCGCGGGTGCCGCTCGACGACAGCGACGACCTGCTTGGTGGGCGCGACGTTGAAGTCGGCGACCTTCGCCCCGTCCGTCGCGTCGACGGCCCGGAACTCGTCGGCCAGATCCTTGGGCGCCTTCGTCGAGGAGTAGCGACCGCACATGCATCCATCGTGGCACGCCCCACCGACAGTTCCGTGTCGATCTGCTCGCCCGACCGATCACCTGGGACGATGGACCGGTGAGCACTCCCTGGCCCGCACCCGCGGCCACCGGTCCGGTCCGCGGACGGGTCGCCGTGCCCGGTTCGAAGTCGGTCACCAACCGCGCCCTGCTGCTCGCCGCGCTCTCCGGCGGCCCGTCGACCGTCTCCGGGGCGCCGCCCACCCGCGACACCGCGCTGATGGTCGATGCCCTGCGCGCCCTCGGCGTTCCGATCGACGTCGACGGCGAGCACGTGGTCGGTCCGCGCGCACGACGGCCTGCGCGGCGGCGGCTCCGTCGACTGCGGGCTGGCCGGCACCGTGATGCGGTTCGTGCCACCCGCCGCCGCGCTCGCCGACGGTCCGGTGCGCTTCGACGGCGACCCGCGCGCCCGGGAACGTCCGATGGGCACGGTGCTCGACGCCCTGCGGGTGCTCGGCGCGCGCATCGACGGCGACCGGCCGTGCCCGTTCACCCTGCACGCCGCCGGAAGCCTGCCCGGCGGCGAGGTCGTGATCGACGCGTCGGAGTCGTCGCAGTTCGTCTCGGGGCTGCTGCTGTCGGGCGGCCGGTACGAGAAGGGCGTGACGGTGGTCCACGACGGCAAGCCGGTGCCGTCGCTGCCGCACATCGACATGTCCGTGGCCATGCTGCGCGCCGCGGGCGTGCGAGGTCGACGACACCGAGCCGAACACCTGGCGGGTGGCGCCCGGCGCGATCGCCGGCCGCGACTGGACCGTCGAGCCGGACCTGTCCAACGCGGCGGTGTTCCTCGCCGCCGCCACCGTCACCGGGGGCGAGGTCACCGTCGCCGGCTGGCCCGAGCGCTCGACCCAGCCGGGCGTCGGGATCCTGCCGGTGCTCGAGCAGTTCGGCGCCTCGGTCGTGCCCGGTCCGGCCGGTATGACGGTCCGCGGGCCGGACACCCTGGCCGGGGTGGACGTCGACCTCCACGACGTCGGCGAGCTCACCCCGACCGTCGCCGCCGTCGCCGCGCTCGCGGCCTCCCCGTCGCGGCTGCGCGGGGTCGCGCACCTGCGCGGCCACGAGACGGACCGCCTGGCCGCGCTCGCCACCGAGATCACCGCGCTCGGCGGCGACGTCGAGGAGACGCACGACGGCCTCGTGATCCGGCCGGCCCCGCTGCACGCGGGCGACCGGCCGTGGCGGGCCTACGCCGACCACCGGATGGCGACGGCGGGCGCGTTGATCGGGCTGGTCGTGCCCGGCGTGCTGATCGACGACGTCGCGTGCACCGACAAGACCATCCCCGACTTCCCGGGCCGCTGGGCCACCCTGGTGGAGGCCTGAGCGCGCGCGGCCGGGGCGCCCAGTGAGCGAGCGCAGCGAGCGAACCAGTGTCACAGCGCTTGGCGAAGCGTCGACCGAGCGCAGCGAGGGAGTGCGGTGAGTCCCCGGGAGTACGACGAGTCCGACGTCCGGGTGCGGCCCGGGCGCAGCTCCCGCCCCCGCAGCAAGCGCCGCCCGGGCCACGCCGACGCGGAGCCGGCGATGGTCACCACCGTGGACCGCGGCCGCTGGACCTGCGCGCCGGACGGCGACGCCACCCGCGACCCGGTCGTCGCGATGCGGGCCCGCGAGCTGGGCCGGACCCCGATCGTCGTCGGCGACCGGGTCGGCCTGGTCGGCGACCTGAGCGGGAAGCCGGACTCCCTCGCCCGCATCGTCCGGGTCGAGGAGCGGACGACGGTGCTGCGCCGCACCGCGGACGACACGGATCCGGTCGAGCGCCTGGTGGTCGCGAACGCCGAGCAGCTCGTGATCGTCACGGCGGTGGCGGACCCGGTGCCGCGCACCGGATTCGTCGACCGCTGCCTGGTCGCCGCCTACGCGGGCGGCCTGTCCCCGCTGCTGTGCCTGACCAAGGCCGACCTCGCCGATCCCGGGCCGTTCGCCGCGCACTACGCCGAGCTGGAGCTGCCGGTGCTGATCACCCGGCGCGACGAGCCGGCGCGGTTGGGGGCGCTGGCCGACGCGCTCGCCGGGCGGGTCTCGGCGCTGGTCGGGCACTCCGGGGTGGGCAAGTCGACGCTGGTGAACGCGCTGCTCCCGGACGCCGACCGGGCGGTGGGGCGGGTCAGCGGGGTCGGCAAGGGTCGCCACACGACCGTGGCGGCGCTGGCGCTGCCGCTGCCCGCCGACCGCGGCGGGTGGGTGGTGGACACGCCGGGCGTGCGCTCGTTCGGGCTGGCGCACGTCACGACGGACGACGTGATCGCCGCCTTCGACGACCTGGCCACCGCGATCGACGACTGCCCGCGCGGCTGCGGGCACCTCGGACCGCCTGCGGACCCCGAGTGCGCGCTCGACACGCTGGTCGAGCGGGGCGAGCTGCGCGCTGGCCGGCTCGCCGCGCTGCGCCGGGTGCTCGTCGCGTTGCGCTCGACATGAGCACACGCCCGGATGTGAGCGAACGCGGCGTTCGCTCCACTCAACCGGATCGCGCGGCACGCCACCCGGATGGTTGACGGGCCCGTTCCCCGCGGGCATCCTGCCGCCGCCGGAACCGTCCCCGAGCCGGGAGTGGAGCCCGACATGCACCCGCGGACCGTGGGCCCCTACACGCTGTTGAGCGTGCTCGGGATCGGCCGGCTCGGCCGCGTGCACCTGGCCCGGACTCAGAAGGGCGAGCGGATCGCCGTCCGGGTGATCCGCGGCGAGTTCGCCGCCGATCCGCGGTTCCGCGCCCGCCTGCGCGAGGAGGTCGACGTCGTCGCGCGGGTCCGCAGCCCGCGGGTGGTGGCGGTGCTCGATGCGGATGTCGACGCCGACGTGCCGTGGCTCGCCACGGAGTTCGTGCCGGCGCCGTCGCTCGCCGTGTTCCTCTCCCGCTGCGGACCGCTGTCGGTGGACGGCGTCCGGCGGCTGGGCGTCGAGCTGGCGGAGGCGCTCGCAGCGATCCACGACGCGGGCGCGGTGCACCGCGACCTCAGGCCGGCGAACGTCCTGGTGACGGCCGCGGGCCCGCGGGTCGTCGACGTCGGCATCGTTCGTGCCGCAGCGGCGTCCCCGCTGACCCGCGGCGGCGGCCTGATCGGGGCCGCCGGCTACCTCGCACCCGAACAGCTTCTCAACGGACCGGGCGAGCCCGCCTCGGACGTGTTCGCGCTGGGCAGCGTGCTGCTGCACGCCGCGACGTGGCGCGCGCCGTTCGGAACCGGCGACGTCGCGGCCGTCCTGCACCGCGTGCTGCGGGTCGGCCCGGATCTGCGCGGACTGGACCCCGGCCTCGTCCCGGTCGTCGCGGCCTGTCTGCACCCCGATCCGGCACGGCGACCCGCGCCGCGCTCCGTGCGTGCTGCCCTCGCTGCGCCTGCCGCCCCGCCTGCGCTCGCGACCGGGGACGACATCCCGGCCCAGCGCACGGCAGCCGACCACACCGCGGAGAACATCGCCTCGGAGGGTGCCGCCGCACGGGTCTCGGTCGGCGACCACGGACCGTCCTAACCGAGCTCCACGAGGAACGCCACCTCGCTCGGGTCGTACCAGGCCAGCTCGTGGTCCTCGGCCTCGCCGATGAGGAACTCCGCGTCCAGGTCGCCCAGGTCCGCCGCGTCGATCGCCCCCGCCGCCTGGCGCACGGCGAACTCCGCGTCCACGGCGTCGACGTGCACCGCGGCGATCGTCGACAGCTCCACCGGCCCGCGGAGCCGCACCGCGCCGTCGTCCAGGTCCGGGCGCAGCAGGACGTCGTCCAGGTCCGCCGCCACCACCACGCGCCGCGCCGGCGTGGCGTCCTCCCCCAGCCCGAACTCCACCGAGAGCAGGCGCAGCGACGCCCGCGCCGCCTCGCCCATCGCGGCGTACTCCAGCTCCTCCTCGTCGCCCGCCGTGTACGACTCGCGCAGCTTCGGCGTCAGCGCGAACGCCGTGCCGCCCACCGGGTCGAGCCGGTCGTTCGCCACGAGCTTGCGCAGCATCGGCCAGGTCGCGGGGATGTAGACGCGCATCAGCCGCCGTCTTCCGTGTGCACGGTCGCCCGCAGCTCCTCGAACGCCTCGACCACCGTCGCGGCGAGCACATCGACGTCCGGCAGCCCGTCGCGGTCCGCGGTGAACCCGTAGAACAGCCCACCGTCGTAGGACGTGATCCCCACCGCGAGGCCCTGGCCGTCGGCCAGCGGCACCACCGGATAGGTCTCCAGCATGCGCGCGCCTGCGGCATAGAGCGGGACCTGCGGTCCGGGCACGTTCGTCACCACCAGGTTGAAGATCCGTTTCGAGATGCCGTTGACGGCCCGGGCCCCGAGCGCATGCAACGTCGGCGGAGCGTAGCCGCCGATGCGGGCCAGCGTGTCCGCACGCACCGAACGGTTACCTGCCGTGTGCTCGCGCATCGCGTGCGCGACATGCTGCAGACGCAGTACGGGGCTCTGCTCGCCGACGGGCAGGTCGACCAGCGTCGACAGCACCCGGCCGCCGACCGGGGCATCCGCACCGGACACCCACAACGGCACCATCGCCCGCATCCGGCGGGTGGAGGTGACCGGCTCCCCGCGGGCGAGCAGCCAGGCGCGCAGCGCACCCGTGACGACCGTCAGGACGACGTCGTTCACCGTGCACCCGTGCGCGGTGCGCACTTCCCGGTACGCGGCGAGGTCGCCGCGGGCGACGGCGAACCGGCGCTGGGTGGACAGCGCGACGTTGAGCGGGGATCCGGGCGCCAGCCTGCCGCCGGTCACGACCGTCCCGACCAGCGAGCCGACCCCGCGGGCGAGCCGGGCCGCCACGGCGAGCGCGTCGTTGGTGGTGGCCCGGACCATGTCGACCACCTGGCCGGGCCGGGCGATCGCCTCGGCCACCGCGTCCACGACGAGTTGGGCGTCCGTCGGCTCGGGCCGCGGCATCCACAGCTCGTCCGGCACCTCGCGGGGCTCCGGCGACGAGTCGAGCAGCACCTGCCCCATGTCGATCGTCGTGACGCCGTCGACCATCGCCTGGTGGGTCTTCGTGATGATCGCGAAGCGGCCGTCGGCGAGCCCCTCGACGAGGTAGACCTCCCACAGCGGACGGTCCGGGTCGAGCGGCCGCGACATCAGCCGGGCCACCAGCTCGGTGAGCTGGGCGGACGTCCCGGGCCGGGGCAGCGCCGAGCGCCGGACGTGGAACGCGACGTCGAAATCGGCGTCGTCGACCCACACCGGCCGGGCCAGCTCGCCCGGGACGTGACGCACCTTCTGCCGGTACCGCGGCACCGCCACCAGCCGCCGCTCGACGGTCGCGACCAGGCGCTCGTAGTCGAACCCGCTCGCCGGTGCGCGGAAGATCCCCACCGACCCGACGTGCATGGGCGTGCGCGGCTGCTCCAGGTAGAGGAACGACGCGTCGACGGCCGAGAGCCGGGGTGGCGGCATGCGGCGATCGTAGGGAACGGCCGCCGTGGCACGCTCGACGACCGTGGCCCGCTCTCCCAAGGACACCTTCATCACCGTGTACGGCCGCAAGCCCGTGCAGGAGGCCCTGGACGACGTCGACCTGCGCGTCGACAAGGTCGTGCTGGCCGACGACGCGCGCGGCGAGCCGATCCGGGCCATCCTCGCGGCGGCGCGGGACCGCGGGGTGCCCGTCCAGCGCGCGTCGGCGCACCGGGTGAAGGTGCTGGCCGGCAACGGACGCCACGACCAGGGTGTGCTCGCCGACGTGGTCGCGCCCCGGATGCAGCCCGTCGACGAGTTCCTCGCTGCGTTGAATTCCCTTGGCTTGGGCAACGATGCCGCAGCGGTGCTCGTACTCGACCGCGTGACCAACCCGGCGAACGTCGGGATGGTGCTGCGCAGCGCGACGGCGGCCGGTCTCGACGGCGTGCTGCTCCCCCGCCGCGGCGCACCCGCGATCGACCCGCTGGTCGTCAAGGCGTCGGCCGGGGTGGCCTTCCGCGCCCCGGTGCTGCGGGCGGCGACCGCCGAGGAGGGCTGCGCCGTGCTGCGCGACGGCGGGTTCACCGTGCTCGGGCTGGACGCGGCCGGGGCGTCGTTGCTGGACGCGGACCTGCCGCGGCGGGTGGCGCTGGTGCTCGGCAACGAGACCGACGGGCTCTCGCCCGCGGTCCGCGCGCTGTGCGACGGGCTGCTGGCGATCCCGATGGAGGGCGGCGTGGAGTCGCTGAACGTCGCGAGTGCGGGCGCCGTGGCGGCGTTCGAGCTGCGTCGCCGACGGCGTCGATGACAAGGCTCACCCCACGGCGGGGTGACCCGGTGGTGCATCGGGGTCGCGGAGGGTCCAGAGTGGCGGCATGGGTTTCTCCGACTTCCTGAACAAGGCCAAGGACCTCGCCGACCAGCACGACGAGCAGGTCGACCAGGGCCTGGACCGCGCGGGTGACTTGGCCAAGGAGCGGTTCGCCGGCCATGACGCGCAGGTCGACAGCGTCGTGGACCGCGCCCAGCAGTACACGGGTGCCGGCGACACCACGGCCGCGGGGGCCGACCCCGCGGCGGAGGTCCCGGCGGGGCCGCCGACCGACGTGCCCGCCGAGTCCGGCGAGGTCCCGCCTCAGTGACGACCCGTCCCTGACCGCTCCTCCCGGGGCACTCCGGCACGACGCCGGGGTGCCCCGGTTGTCGTTCGGGGCAGGCGCTCAGTCGGGAAGGGCCAGGAGGATCTCCACGTCCGCGACCGTCGTGTCGGGGTCGTCGTGCAGCACACCGACGGCACCGGCCGCCCGGGCGCCGCGGATGTTCGCCGCGAGATCGTCGACCACCACGCACTCCGCGGGGGTCAGGCCGAGCAGGGCCGCCGTGCGGCGGTAGACCTCGGGATCAGGCTTGACGACCCCGATCGCACCGCCGAGCACCAGCACGTCGAACAGGGCCGCGACCTCGTCGGACACCGATCCCGCCGAGGACACCAGCGCCGTGGGCCGGCCCGCCGCCCGGGCCCGGCGCGGGAGATCGCGCATGATCGCGCCGTCGGTCAGCACACCGGCGTAGTCCATGATCAGCCCGCGGAGCGACATGGCCGCCACCGTAGCCGCGCCGGCGCCGTCGCTCGGCGCGGCGTCGCGTCGCGCTCCTCGATGACCGGCACAGCGTGCCCAGCAGGTGCGGCAGCCCGGAGCCTGTGCGACAGCCCGGAGGCCGTGCGACGACGCGTCATTCGTCGGCGTCCGCGGCGGCGAGCACAGCGAGCAACCAGGTCCGTATGTCCGCCTCGATCGCGGACGCCGGCCTGGGCAACCCCGGTCCCGACGTGGCCGCGCCTGCCAGGCGGGCCGCGCCCGCCGCGGTGCGGTGCACGCGCACGACGCGCCGGTCGACGCGGTCGCGCTCGCGCCGGACCTCCGCGGCTGCCTCGAGCCGGTCCAGTACCGGGGTGATCGTGGAGGGGCTGAGCCCGACGCGCGCGGCGAGATCGCGTTGCGACGGTGCGTCACCGGTGTCGAGGGCGGCGAGCACGGCGGCGGCGGTCGGGGTGAGGCCGTGCCGGGCGGCGCGCCGGCGGTGGTGCCGGGCGACGGCGGCGCCGACCTGCGGGAGGAGCATCTCCAGCGGACCGACGTCGATCTGCGCGCTCGCGTTCCGATGCTCCACATCAGGACCGTACGTCGGCGAATGGTGCGGGTGCGTACCGTTCGGGAACGAACGTCCCGAAAGCACCTCGGGACATCCCCACCGCCGCGCAGGCTGCAGCGGTGACCTCAGCAGCGGTGATCCCGGCGCCGACGACCGACAGCCCGTCCACGGCACGCTCGGCGACAACCTCCGGCGCGACGGCGACGGCGACCGACAGGCCGTCCGCAGCGGGCTTGTCGACGCCGTCGGGCGCGACGACGGCGGCTCCGGAGCCGAGCGCCCTCGCCCCGGCCCGGGCACACCGCCGCCCGCGGTTGCGCCTCCTGCGCTACGAACTCGCCGCCGAGGAGCCGACCGGGCCGCCGACGCCTCCGGTCCGGACGCGGCCGACGGCCGTCCTCACCGCTGTCACCGACACGGCCGACATCGGGGCGTTGCGCAGGCGTGCCGAGCAGGTGCTCCGCCTGATCCTCGAGGTGCTCGACGGCAGGCGCCCCGTCGCGCAGCTCGCCGGGCACCTGGAGCCGCGGGCCCTGCGGTACGTGCGAGCCGCGGTCGCACAACGGCCGGCGGGGCGTCAGCCCTCGCGCATGACGTCGCTGCATGTCGACCGGCCCTGCACGGGGGCCGTCGAGGTCGCGGCGGTGTACCGGCGCGGGCCGCGGGCCCGCGCGCTGGCCGCCCGTTTCGAACCACCGATGAGCCCCGGCACGGCGGCGGCCCGCGAGCCACGCACCATCCCGGGTCAGCAAGTGACCCGGTCCGGCGACCCCCGCGAGTGGCGGTGCGTCACCTTGCGGCTGCTGTGATGCGGACTCATGCCGGGCATGCCGCCACACTGTGCTCGTGGGCGCAGACGAGGGCTACCTGCTGGCGAACCAGCAGATCCAGGCCGGTACGCGGTTCGAGGCGCTGGCCACCCTGTTCGACCGCTCGACCTTCAGCCATCTGCGCGAGATCGGCGTCGGCTCCGGCTGGCGGTGCTGGGAGGTCGGCGCCGGCGGCATGTCCGTCCCGCTGTGGCTGGCCACCAGGGTCGGGCCCACCGGTCTGGTGCTGGCCACCGACATCGACACCTCGTGGCTGGCCGGCCCCGGCCCCGGCCCCGTGCAGATCCTGCGCCACGACGTCGGCGTCGAGGATCCGCCCGCCACCGAGCTGGATCTCGTGCACGCCCGCCTGGTGCTGACACACGTCCCACGGCGCGAGGCCGCGCTCACATCGATGATCGCCGCGCTGCGTTCCGGTGGCTGGATCCTGGTCGAGGACGCCGACCCCGGCCTCCAACCGCTCCTCTGCCCCGACGACCACGGCCCGGCACAGCACCTGGCGAACCGGCTCCGCACCGGCTTCCGCACGTTGATGTCCGGACGCGACGCCGACCTCGCCTACGGCCGCACCCTGCCCCGGCTGCTGCGCGAGCACGGACTGGTCGACGTCGCCGCCGACGCCTACTTCCCGATCACCGCGCCGGCGTGCACGACGCTGGAACGCGCCACCGTCGAACAGATCCGCGACCGGCTCATCGGTGCCGGGATCGCCACTGCAGCCGAGATCGACCAGCATCTCGACAACGTCGCCACCGGCCAGGTTCCGGACCTCGCCACCTCACCCATGATCTCCGCCTGGGGCCGCAAGCCGTGAACGCGGCCGCAGGCGGGTGACACGGGCCCCGTCACCGCCGGCGGCCGCCGCGAACCGACGAGCACCGAGCGGTCCTACGGAGCGGCCCCGGGGCGGGCGGCCGTCGGCATCCCGTGGCAGTGCTTGTACTTGCGGCCCGAGCCGCACGGGCACGGCCGGTTCCGTGCCGGCTCGCCACTGCTCCGGCCGGCACCGCCGGCAGCAGGCGCGCCGGCGGAGCGGCGGCGGGTCGTCGTGCCCCCGTCCTCGGCCGGGCCGCTGTACTGCAGCTCCGACGCCGGACGCGGGCCGCCGCTGAACACGGTGGGCAGCGCGCTCGTGGTGGCAGCGGCATCACCCTCGGGCGCCGCATGCCGACCGCCCGAACCGCTCCCGGACCGCGCCGGAACGCGGGCGGTGCGCTCGCTCTGCGACGAGGCCGTCGGTGCGGCCGGGGCCGCCGGGGCGACCGCTGCATTCGGCTGCGTCCGCTCGACCGGGTTCGCCTCCTCGCCGTCGGGCTCCGCCGTCGCGGCAGGCGGTGCTGTCGGCGCAGCCTGGACCCGCACGTTGAACAGGTGACCGACCGTCTCCTCCTTGATGCCCTCGAGCATCGCGGCGAACATGTCGAAACCCTCGCGCTGGTACTCGATCAGCGGGTCGCGCTGCGCCATCGCCCGCAGCCCGATCCCCTCCTTGAGGTAGTCCATCTCGTAGAGGTGCTCGCGCCACTTGCGGTCCATGACCTGCAGCAGCACCTGGCGCTCCAGCTCACGCATGCCGCCCTGCGCGCCGATGACGGCGTCGATCTCGGCCTCGCGCCGCGCGTAGGCCTCCCGGGCGTCCGCGAGCACGGCTTCGGCCAGCGTGTCGCGGGTGAGGTCGTCGACGGTGCCGTCCACGAGCTTCGCGCGGTCCAGGCCGATCGGGTAGAGCGTGCCCAGCGCCGTCCACAGCTTCTCGAGGTCCCAGTCCTCGGCGTAGCCCTCGGCGGTGGCCCCGTCGATGTAGGCGCTGGACCACGTCGCCGAGCATGTGCTCGATCTGCTCCTTGATGTCCTCGCCGTCGAGCACCCGGCGGCGCTCGTCGTAGATGACGGTGCGCTGCTTGTTGAGCACCTCGTCGTACTTGAGGACGTTCTTCCGGATCTCGAAGTTCTGCTGCTCGACCTGGGTCTGCGCGCTGCGGATGGCCTTGGTGACCATTCCGGCCTCGATCGGCACATCGTCCGGCAGGTTGAACCGGTTCATGATCGACTCGACGAGCTGCCCGTTGAACCGGCGCATGAGCTCGTCGCCCAGCGACAGGTAGAACCGCGACTCGCCGGGGTCGCCCTGGCGACCGGAGCGGCCGCGGAGCTGGTTGTCGATCCGGCGCGACTCGTGGCGCTCGGTGCCCAGCACGTACAGGCCACCGACGCCGCGCACCTCCTCGGCCTCTGCCGCGACCTGCGCCTTCATCGTCTCGACGATCTCGTCCCAGGCCGCCTCGTACTCCTCGCGCCGCTCCACCGGGTCCAGGCCGCGGCTGCGCAGCTCGACGTCCGCGAGGAACTCGGGGTTGCCGCCGAGCACGATGTCCGTGCCGCGCCCGGCCATGTTCGTCGCGACCGTCACCGCACCCGCGTGCCCGGCCTGCGCGATGATCGCGGCCTCGCGCGCGTGCTGCTTCGCGTTGAGGACCTCGTGCGGCACCTGGAGCTGGACCAGGAGCTTCGCCAGGTACTCGGACTTCTCGACGCTCGTGGTGCCGACGAGGACCGGCTGGCCCTTCGCGTGCTTCTCCGCGATGTCGGCCGCGACAGCCGCGAACTTCGCCTCTTCGGTCTTGTAGATGAGGTCGGCCTGATCCGCGCGGACCATCGGCTGGTTCGTCGGGATCGGCAGCACGTTCATCTTGTAGATCTGGTGCAGCTCGGCCGCCTCCGTCTGGGCCGTGCCGGTCATCCCCGAGAGCTTCGTGTAGAGGCGGAAGTAGTTCTGCAGCGTGATGGTGGCCAGGGTCTGGTTCTCCGCCTGGACCTCCACGCTCTCCTTCGCCTCGATCGCCTGGTGCAGGCCCTCGTTGTAGCGGCGGCCGGCGAGCACGCGCCCGGTGAACTCGTCGACGATGAGCACCTGGCCGTTCGTGACGATGTAGTCCTTGTCGCGCTTGAACAGCTCCTTGACCTTCAGCGCGTTGTTCAGATACCCGACGAGCGGGGTGTTCGCGGCCTCGTAGAGGTTGTCGATCCCCAGCTGGTCTTCGACCAGCGCGACGCCCTCCTCGGTGACGCCCACGGTGCGCTTGCGCTCGTCCACCTCGTAGTGGACGTCGCGCTTGAGCATCGGCGCCATCCGCGCGAACTCCTGGTACCACCGTGCGCTCTGCTCGGCGGGCCCCGAGATGATCAGCGGGGTGCGCGCCTCGTCGATGAGGATCGAGTCGGCCTCGTCGACGATGGCGAAGTTGTGGCCGCGCTGCACGAGATCGGCCTTCTGCCACGCCATGTTGTCGCGCAGGTAGTCGAAGCCGAACTCGTTGTTCGTGCCGTAGGTGATGTCGGCCGCGTACTGCTCGCGCCGCACCGCGGGCGGCATCTCGGAGAGGATCACCCCGACCGACAGGCCCAGGAAACGGTGGATGCGGCCCATGTTCTCCGCGTCCCGCTTGGCCAGGTAGTCGTTGACCGTGACCAGGTGCACGCCGTCCCCGGCGATCGCGTTCAGGTAGGCGGGGAGCACCGAGGTGAGCGTCTTGCCCTCACCGGTCTTCATCTCCGCGATGTTGCCCAGGTGCAGCGCCGCGCCACCCATGAGCTGCACGGGGAAGTGGCGCTGACCGATCGTGCGCACCGCGGCCTCGCGGGCCACGGCGAACGCCTCCGGCAACAGCTCGTCCAGGCTCTCACCGTCGGCGTACCGGGCGCGGAACTCGTCGGTCTTCGCACGCAGCTCCGCATCGGTGAGCTTCTGGACCTCCGGCTCGAGCGTGTCGATGTGCGCGGCGATCTTTCCCAGCCGCTTCACCATCTTCGTCTCGCCGGCGCGGAGCAGGCGGGTGAACAGCGGCACGGTCGACCTCATCTCCCGGTCGGGTCAGGACTCACTTGCGGCACCGGGCGCCGTGCACCGGTGCCCTGCCCGACCAGGGTAGCGAAACCGCAACGGGGGCCCGTCGCAACGCCGACGGGCCCCCGCTCGGGTCAGTGCGATAGGCGGATCACCCCGTAGTCGTAGCCCTTGCGCCGGTAGACGACCGACGGTGCGCCGGTCTCACTGTCGGAGAACAGGTAGAAGTCGTGTCCGACGAGCTCCATGCGCGACAGTGCGTCGTCGACGCTCATCGGGTGCGCGGTGTGCACCTTGCGGCGGACGATACGGCCGGGACGGTGCTCGTCGAACTCGGCCTCGTCGGCGTCGTCCGGGGAGATTTCCGCCTCGGCGTCGACCGAGCCGTTCACCAGATCGGAGGGGGTGTCGAGCTCGGCGTCCAGCGCATCGCGCGGACCGGGCACCTCGACGTCCACATCGACGTCGCCCGGCGCGTCCAGCAGCAGTGTCTGACCGCCACCGCCCCGGCCGACCAGCACGGTCGAGCGGCGCGCGGTGATGCGGCGCCGGTCGTGGGAGCGCCGCATTCGGGCCTCGAGCTTGGCGATCGCCGCGTCCAGCGCGGAGTAGAAGTCCTGCGCGCACGCCTCGGCCCGGGCGACGGGCCCGCAGCCCCGACCGGTGATCTCGACACGCTGGCAGTTCTTCAGCTGGCGACGGTTGCGCTCGTGGAACAGCTCCACCTCCAGCCCGACGATCTTGTGGTCGTACCGCTCCAACCGCTCGACCTTCTCGGTGACGTGCACCCTGAAGTGCTCGGGGACCTCGACGTTCCGGCCGGTCACGACAATCTCCACTCGGACTCCTCGCTCTCTACGGGGCGGGTATCGGAGGACGAACACGACGGGAGCTCGACTTCGGGGAGCAACCGACGGTGGTCCCTCCTGGCAGGCCCGTTCGCGTTCCTGACGGAGCACCACCGACCGTATCGCTGATCACAGTCCGGCAACAGATCTGAGGTTCGAGTGACCCCGATCGGTGCAAGTGCGACAGTACGTAGTTTTTCCGGCACCCAATCGGGTATTTCTTGATGTTGACGGAGTGGTCGCATCGGCCAGGACGACCGCCGCCGTAACGTCGCGGTCCGCGCCCACGAGGGCGGCCCGGCAGGCACGCAGCGTCGCCCCGGTGGTGACGACGTCATCGACGATGATCACCGTCGCGTGCGCCGGAGGCAATTCCCGGGCGTCGACGCGGAGCCGCCCGGACAGGTTCGCGACGCGCGCCGCGGCGTCCAGCCCGACCGAGTCGCGCGCCCGCCGACCGAGCCGCAGCGCAGGCGACACCCGCAGCCCGGCGTCGGCGCGGGCCAGGTGCCGGCACAGCCGGAGCACGTGGTCACCGCCGCGGGCGCGCGCTGCGGCCGGCCGGGACGGCGCGGGCACCAGCCACGCCTGCGCCGAACCCGCGGCCTGGGCGAGCGCGGGCGCGAGCAGCGCGGCCAGCGGACCGGCGAGGTCCCGCCGCCCGCGCTCCTTGTACGCGAGCACCGCCGTACGCAGCGGCCCGCGGTACCGGCCGGCCGCCACGACCGGCGGGCCACCGGGCAGCATCGGCCACCGGAGCGGGCCGAGCCGGGCGGCGCAACCGGCACACCACCCCGGCCCGGGCGCGGCACAGCCACCGCAGGAGCCGGGCAGGAGCAGGTCGAGCAGGGCGGCGAGCAGAACGCGGGGCGACGGCGGCGGAGAAGCGTCCGAGGAGGTGGGCATGCCGCGAGCGTGCCGCACCGGGACGACGGAACCCGGCCGACGACCGCCCGGGACGGCCGAGTTGTCCACAGGCCGGGGTCGTCGTCCACAGGCTCGCGCGGCAGGGCGGAGGACGCGCCGTCAGCCGGGGTAGAGCGGCACCGCGTCCGGCACGCCGCCCACCAGTTGGCGCCAGGACTCGAGGTCCCCGCCCGCGAAGCTCCACACCCCGGACTGGTCCGTCACCAGCACGGGACGGTTCGGCGCGGCGGCGACCGCGCGCAGCGGCGGCGTGAGGTTGCTGCCGGGCAGCAGGTCCCAGGTCAGCCCGTCCACCGACACCTGGGAGACCGGCCCGTCCATGCGGCGACTCACCGCCACGATCGTCTCGGGCGCCCGCCAGTCCACCGCGACGACCTCGCCCAGGTCCGACGGCCGAACCGAGCGGACGTTGCGGACCGTGACGTCGCCGTCCGGGCTGCGGGCCAGCGCAGCGGTGTAGAGCCCGCCGCGCACCACCGCCGCCACGCGCAGGCCGTCGCGGGACAGGCGCAGGTCCTGGACGGGCCCCAGCCCGGTCAGCTCTCTCGCGTCGACCGGGGCGACGCGCGCGTTGCCGTCGGGGTCGAGCACCGCCCGGGCCACCGTCGTGGCGTCCAGGACCGTCCAGACCTCGGATCCGCTGGGCGCCCACGACGGCCGGGTCATCGTCCCGGCCTCCGGACCGACCGGGGCGACAGCGCCCTCGGCACCGCCGATCAGCAGCCGCCGCCGGGGACCGTCCGTGGCCACCACCGCCACGCGTCTCCCGTCCGGACTCGACGCCGCCGACTGCACGGCCACCTCGCCGTTGCCGATCGGCCCCGGCAGCGCGGTGTCGAGTTGCCCCCCGTTGAGCTGGTGCACCCGGCCGTTGTAGACGACCAGGGCGGGCACCGTCGTCGGAGCGGGTTCGGCGATCAGCGACGCGACGTCGTCCCGGGTCAGGTCGGGGCGGTCCGGCAGCAGCGGCGCGCCGTCGGCGAGCAGCCGGACCCGGCCCACGCTCACCTCGGCGAGCGAGAGCACGACCTGGGCCGCGAGCAGCCGGCGACCGGCCTCGTCGAGGTCGCCGAGCTGGGTCAGGTCGACGATCAGGGCGCCGTCCGGGCTGGCGGCGACGTTCGACCGCAGCTGGGCGTTCGTGACGAACATGGTCGACGCCGCACCCTGCAGCGCCGTCGACGGACCGGCGAGCAGCAGTTCCATCGCGCGGGCCGCCTGCGCGCGTGCCGGGGAGCCCGGCAGGTAGCGCAGGTCCGGCACGGCGACCCGGCGGACCGGGTCCACGAACCACGTCTTGACGGTGCGGTAGTTGACGCGGAAGTCCGACATCCGCACGAGCACGCCGCCGGGCAGGCGGGCGATCCGCCACTGGCCGTCCCGGCGGACGACGCTCACGTCGACCTGGACCGGGGCCTGGGAGGCCTCGAACCAGCCACCCGGGGTGAGCCTGCCCAGCGCGGTGCCGCGGATGCGCACGGTGCGCATGTCCGACTCGGGGTCCACCGAGGTGGGATAGACGGTGTCGAACTGTTCGGTGAGCACGGTGACGCCGGTGCCGTCGTCCCAGTCCGCGGCCTCGGGGGCGAGGAAGCGGCGGGCGGCCCCGTGCCGGTCCGGGCTGCTCCCGGAGGCGTAGACGAAGCCGCGAACCAGGTCCAGCGCGTTGCTGCCGTCCACCGGGCCGGGCGGCAGGACCGGCGCGTCGCCGTCGCCGACGCGGCGCAGCACCTGGACCGGCGAGCTCTCCGGGACGCTCGCGCAACCCGCGAGCCCGGCCAGGACGAGCAGCAGCACCAGCAGCGCGCGCGCCGTCACCGGACCTCCTCCCTGTCCGGCAGGACGGTCGGTCCGGGACGCGGCCCGGACCACGGGCAGGCCGTGGACCGGGGTGGGCACCGACCCGGCGGCGGCGTCGGAGGTCGACGAGGGCGGAGCGGGCTCGGCGTCGACACCCTCGTTCGCGGCGCGGTCGTCCGGCACCAGCGGCAGCGGACTGACCGCGATCGGCTCGCCGACGGTGCGCGGCAGCGTGAGCCGGAACGCGGACCCG
The DNA here is from genome assembly GCA_963780835.1 of uncultured Actinomycetota bacterium. GTDB lineage: Bacteria > Actinomycetota > Actinomycetes > Mycobacteriales > Pseudonocardiaceae > Pseudonocardia. The sequence continues at coordinate 203,286 of CAWADQ010000020.1, forward strand.
CGGCCGGGCTCGCCCCACGCCTGCAGCCAGCCGCCGTGCAGGCGGGCGTCCTCGATGCTGATCGACAGACCGAGCCCGCTCCCCCCGCTGCGGCGGGCCCGCGACTCCTCCGCCCGCCAGAAGCGGTTGAACACGAGCGCGGCCTCCCCCGGCCGCAGCCCGACACCGTGATCGCGCACCACCACGGCCACGGCGTCGTCGTCGCCTGCCAGCGATGATGTCGACCGGGCGCCCCTCGCCGTGGTCCACGGCGTTCGCCACGAGGTTGCGCACGATCCGCTCGACCCGGCGCGGGTCGACCTCGGCGTACACACCGACGGGCAGGTGCAGCCGCAGCGGCGTGCCGGCATCATCCGCGAAGCCCCGCACGGCCTCGATCGCGCGGGTGACCACGCCGTGCATGTCGACCCGGTCCGCCGTCAGGTCCGCGACGCCCGCGTCCAGCCTGCTGATCTCCAACAGGTCCGCGAGCAGCGCCTCGAACCGGTCGAGCTCCGTCACCAGCAGCTCCGAGCTGCGTCGCAGGGCGGGCAGCAGCTGGTCCTTGGAGGCGTGCAGGACGTCCGCCGCCATCCGCACGGTGGTCAACGGCGTGCGCAGCTCGTGGCTGACGTCCGAGGTGAACCGCCGCTGCAGCGCCCCGAACTCCTCGAGCTGGCGGATCTGGGTCTGGATGCTGCCGGCCATCTCGTTGTACGACTCGGCCAGCCGCGCCACCTCGTCGTTGCCGTGCACGGGCATGCGTTCGTCGAGGTGCCCGTCGGCGAACCGCTCGGCGATCTCGGCGGCCTGCCGGACCGGCCGGACGACCTGCCGGGTGACCAGGCTCGCGATCCCGGCCAGGAGCAGGAGCAGCACGAGCCCGCCCACGATCAGCGTGCTCTGCACCAGCGAGAGCGTGCGCTGCTCGGCGTCCAGCGGGAACAGCAGGTAGAACTCCAGGTCTCGGCCCGCCGTGCGCACCGGCTGGCCGATGATCAGCGTCGGGATCTCGACGCCTCCCGCGGCGATCGTGACGTAGCGGCGGGCGAGCGAGCCTCCGGCGACGTGCCCGCGCAGGTCCGCCGGGACGTCCGCGACCGTGCCCGCCGACACCTCGCTCACCCCGGCCCCGTCGACGCCGCCGGGCTCGCGCGGACCCGTGGTGAGGACGGCGCGGAACTCCCCCGCCGAGGGCGAGCCCGCGTCGTCCGACAGCGAGGCGTTGGTCAGCCGGTCCAGCGCCTTGTTCAGCTCGCCCTGCGCGCCCTCGCCGTCCGGGTCGACGCCCGCCAGCTCGCGCTCGAGCACGGCGGCGCCCGCCTCGGCCTGGCCGAGGGCGTCGACCTCCTTGCCCTGCAGGATCCGGCCGGCGATCTGCGTCTGCAGCACCAGGCCCAGCACGAGGACGACGGCCGCCGAGAGCGCGAGCGTGCTGACGACGACCCGCACCTGCAGCGACCGCCGCCAGATCGCGTCGACCAGCGCGCCGACCTCGACGGCGACGGCGCGGATCTGCGCAACCGTCCGCCTGGCGCGGTGCATGAGCGGCAGCCGTTCCAGCCGTGTCCACAACCGGTCGACGGCGCTGGTCACGGCTCGGCGCCGAGCATCACAAGCCGGGCAATCACGGAGGGCCGGCCTTGTACCCCACGCCGCGAACGGTCAGGACCACCTCGGGGTGCTCGGGATCGCGCTCGACCTTGGACCGCAGCCGCTGGACGTGCACGTTGACCAGGCGGGTGTCGGCGGCGTGCCGGTAGCCCCACACCTGCTCGAGCAGCACCTCGCGGGTGAACACCTGGCGCGGCTTGCGGGCCAGCGCCACCAGCAGGTCGAACTCCAGGGGCGTCAGCGCGATCGGCTCGCCGTTGCGCGCGACCTGGTGGGCCGGCACGTCGATGGTGACGTCGCCGATCGAGAGCTGCTCGGCAGGCTCGGCATCCGTCCGCCGTACCCGGGCCCGGATCCGCGCCACCAGCTCCTTGGGCTTGAACGGCTTGACGACGTAGTCGTCCGCGCCCGACTCCAGGCCCAGCACGATGTCCACGGTGTCGGTCTTGGCCGTGAGCATGACGATCGGGACGCCCGACTCGGTGCGGATCGCCCGGCAGACGTCGATGCCGTTCATGCCCGGGAGCATGAGGTCGAGCAGCACGACGTCCGGCCGGAGGTCGCGGACGGCGGGCAAGGCCCGTGTGCCGTCGCCGACCACGGCGGTGTCGAAGCCCTCACCCCGCAGCACGATGGTCAGCATCTCGGCCAGTGCCGGGTCGTCGTCGACCACCAGTACGCGCGACTTCATGTACGCAATATCCCATCCCCCACCGACAGTTCGTGAAACGCCCTGCTTATCGCGGGTCTCGGGGGCGACGGCGAGGTCGTCGGCGAGCGCTGCACGACCGGGGTCGGTGTGCGTCGAGGCCCGCGGCCCCGTCGAGCACCGTCCACGGGGCGAGCCAACCCGCTGCGGCGAGCTCGCGGTACACGTCCGCGGTGCGGTCCTGCAGCTCCGCGTCCGACTCGTAGCGGTCGCGGGTGCGGCCCGGTTGCGTCCGCTCCCGGTGCGCGGCGCGCTCGGCGGCGACGGCGCCGGGGCACGTCCAGGAGCAGGTGCCGGTCGGGGACGGGGAGGCCGAACCGCTCGATCTCCAGCGCGTGCACCCAGGCGACGAACTCCCCGCAGGCCCCCTGGTGCAGCCGGGCCGCGCCGTAGGCGGCGTTCGAGGCGACGTAGCGGTCGACGAGCACGAGGTCGTGGCCGGCCACCGCCGCCCGGAGGTCGTCGGCGGCCGCACGGCGGTCCAGCGCGAAGAGCACCGCCATCGCGTGCACGGAGTCGGCGACGTCGCCCAGCCGTCCGTGCAGGGCGTCGCGGGCCAGCTCGGCGTGCACGTCGGCGTCGTAGCGGGGAAAGGCGACGGTCGTGGCGCGGACGCCGAGCGCGGAGAGCGCATCGAGCAGCCGGCGGGTGAGCGTGTTCTTCCCGGCCCCGTCGAGGCCCTCGATGACGACCAGTCGTCCCACGGTCGCCGATAATGTCAGTGCCCGGCGCTACCTTTTCCGGGAGGAGGTGCCCGATGAGTGCCGAGCCGATCGACTTCGGGTCCGCGCCGACCGTTCCGGCCCAGGAAGGCTGGACGGTCGCGGACGTCGACGCGCTGCCGGACCGCGACGGCGTGCGCTACGAACTGGTGGACGGAGTTCCGCACGTGATGACACCAGCCCGCGGCCGCCACCAGACGGCCGCACGCCGAGTGGCCAATCGAACTGGAGGCCACCGCACCACCGGGCTGCGCAGTCTTCGAGAGTGTCGGTGTCGTGCTCGCACCCGACCAGCGGCCGATCCCGGATGTCGTCGTGCTCCGCGACACGAGCCTGGACACCGACCTCTTCAACTTTCCGGTGGACCTCGTGTTGCTCGCCGTGGAGATCGTGTCGCCCTCGACGCGCTCCGACGACCGGTTCCGCAAGCCCGCCCTCTACGCCCAGGCCGGCATCCCCTGCTACCTGCGGGTGGAGCTGGATCCGCCGCACGTCGTCGCGTACCGGATCGGGGCCGACGGCCTCTACGAGGAGGCCGGCCGCGCCGAACCCGGGGCGGTGCTCACGCTCACCGAGCCGTTCCCGATCACGATCGACCCCAGCGCGCTCGTCCGCTAGACGCAGGTCAGGCGATCTCCCGGACCTTCTCCCAGCTCGCCGCGAAGCCGGGGTGCAGCGGCAGGTCGTGGATCCGCTCGACGTGCACCCAGTCGACCGCCAGTGACTCGGCCGTGAGCTGCGGGGCGTGGAAAGCCTCGCCGGCCCGCCCGACCACCGTCACGTAGCTCCACCCGCCGTGGTCGTCGACGTGCTCCCCGACGACCTGGTAGCAGTCGGGCCCGAACCCCGCCTCCTCCGCGGCCTCCCGCGCGGCGGTGTGCATCGCGGTCTCGCCGCTGTTGCGCGCCCCACCGAGGATCCCCCAGGTGCCGCCGTGATGGCTCCACAGCGCCCGGTGCTGCAGCAGCACCCGGTCGTCGTGCCGCAACAGCAGCCCGGCGGCGCCGTAGATCCCCCAGTGCTTGTGACCCTGGGCGCAGCGCGTCCAGCCGTCACCGTCGCCCCGGGGAATCACGGCGTCCAGCCTACGTGCGAAGGACGTTGTGCAACTGCGGAGCGCGCAGTGCTGCGCCGGCCGCGTTGCACAACCCCCTTCGTCAGTACCGGTAGTGCTCCGGCTTGAACGGGCCCTCGACGTCCACGCCGATGTACTCCGCCTGGTCCTTGGTGAGCTTCGTCAGCTCCCCGCCCAGCGCCAGCACGTGGATCTTCGCGACCTTCTCGTCGAGCACCTTCGGCAGCCGGTAGACGTCCTTGTTGTACTCCTCGTGCTTCGTGAACAGCTCGACCTGCGCGATCACCTGGTTGCTGAAGCTGTTGCTCATCACGAACGACGGGTGGCCGGTGGCGTTGCCCAGGTTCATCAGCCGCCCTTCGGACAGCACGATGATCGCGTGCCCGTCCGGGAAGACCCACTCGTCGACCTGGGGCTTGATGGTGATGCGGTGGATCCCCGGGTAGCGGCCCAGCCCGGCCATGTCGAGCTCGTTGTCGAAGTGGCCGACGTTGCCCAGGATCGTCTGGTGCTTCATCCGGGCCATGTGCTCGGCGGTGACGATGTCCTTGTTGCCGGTGGTGGTGATGATGATGTCGGCGCGGTCCACGACGTCGTCGAGCCGCGCGACCTGGTAGCCCTGCAGCAGCGCCTGGAGCGCGCAGATCGGGTCGGCCTCGGTGACGATCACCCGTGCGCCCTGCCCGGCGAGCGCGGCGGCGCTGCCCTTGCCGACGTCGCCGAACCCGCAGACCACGGCGACCTTGCCGCCGATCAGCACGTCCGTGGCCCGGTTGATGCCGTCGATCAGCGAGTGCCGGATGCCGTAGACGTTGTCGAACTTGCTCTTGGTGACCGAGTCGTTGACGTTGATCGCCGGGAACAGCAGCAGGCCCTGCTCGGCCAGCTGGTAGAGCCGGTGGACGCCGGTGGTGGTCTCCTCGGTGACGCCGCGGATGTCGCGCGCCGACGCGGGTCCACCGCTGCGGGTCCTCGGCGAGGGCGCGCCGGAGGGTGTCGAGGATGACCCGGTACTCCTCGGAGACCGACAGGTCGTCGTCCTCGACGGTGGGCACCACGCCGGTCTTCTCGTACTCGACGCCCTTGTGCACGAGCAGGGTGGCGTCGCCGCCGTCGTCGAGGATCATGTTCGGGCCGACGACGGTGCCGTCGGCGTCGCGGAACGTGAAGAGCTGCTCCGTGGCCCACCAGTACTCCGGGAGCGTCTCGCCCTTCCAGGCGAACACCGGCACGCCCTGGGGCTCCTCGGGGGTGCCGTGCGGTCCGACGACGGCGGCGGCGGCCGCGTGGTCCTGCGTGGAGAAGATGTTGCAGGACACCCAGCGCACCTCGGCGCCGAGGCTCACCAGGGTCTCGATCAGCACGGCGGTCTGCACGGTCATGTGCAGCGAGCCGGCGACGCGGGCGCCGTGCAGGGGCCGGGCCTCGGCGTACTCGCGGCGCAGCTCCATCAGGCCGGGCATCTCGTGCTCGGCGAGCCGGATCTCCTTGCGGCCGAACTCGGCGAGCGACAGGTCGGCGACGGCGAAGTCGATGCCGTTGCGCTCCTGGAAACGGCGGCCGGCCGTGTCCGGTGCCGTGCTCGTCACGACGGAAATCTCGGACGACGTGGTCATGGGGTAGATGCCTCCTCGGCGGGCCCGCTGCGGGGCCGGACGGACTTCACGCGGCAGCGGCGCCCGAGCGGGCGGGCGGCGCGGCCGGTCGGAATGCGGTGGGCACGGTGGCGCGCAGATCCTCTGAATGCAGGAGTCGATGCGACACGCCAGCCTCCTCGAACTTCTCGGGAGGCGCCCTTCGTGCCGGAACACCGCGGGCCGAGCGTGGCAGTCACCGATCTGGCCACGACGCGTCCACCCCGCACTTCGTGCGAGGCGGCCGCCCCGCGCCAGATCAAGAGTCCGCTGCAGCGCCTCTCGGCCCGGGCAGGTCGTACCCGTCCAGGATCGCGAGCGGTCCCGGCGATGTCAAACCCGCCCCGGTCGACAGCAGCGGACCGGGACGGGTCAGCCCAGCAGGTGGTCCTGCAGCAGCGTCCGGGCGGCCTCCGCGTGCCCGGCGGCGGCGAGCATGCCCGCGGGGGCGACCGCGAAGTCGGCGTCCACCGCGACGCGGGCCTTGGCCAGCAGGCCCGCGAGCTCGACGTCCGCCCGCAGCGTCGCCACGACCGCCGCCAGCGCGTACCCGTCGGGACGGCGGAACACGCCGCCGGTCAGCACCAGGAGCCCGATGTCGCCCGGCACGTCGGACTCGTGCGCCACGACGTGTCGCCGGACGGCGAGCACGGCGGCCAGCGCCGCGATCCGGCGGTCCTCCGCCGCGCTCCCCGGGTCGCGCGGCACGTAGCCGACCTCGTTGGTCATCCGCTCGACGGTGGGCCCGAGCAGGTCCGCCTCCACCGGATCGACGACCCCCTCCGCCTGGCCCTCCACCAGGACACCGGCCGCCGCCGCGCGCATGCCGAGGTCGCCCTCGACCGTCAGTCGCGACCCGTCGTCCGGGATGGCGCAGTGCACGTCCGTGGTCGCGCAGCCGACGTCGACGACCAGCACCCGCACGCCGAGCATCCGGGCGAGCAGCGCCGCTCCCCCGGCGACCACGTCCGGGGTGCCGACCCGCACCATCCGCCGGAACCGCGGCGCGACGGACGGGCCCCGCCCGCCGAGGACGTGGTCGGCGTAGAGCTGCGCGAGGGCCGCCCGGGCGGGACCCGGCACCAGCTCCCCGGGGCGCGGCGCGACGTTCGGGCAGGCGACCACGGTCCGCCCGGTCGCGGTGAGCAGCGCGATCGCGTCATCGCGCGCCGCCTCGTTGCCGGCGAGCACGATGGGGAACCGGACGCGGGCGCGCGCGAGCCGGGCGGCGTTGTGCAGCAGCGGCGCGGGGTCGTCGCCGTCCGCGCCGCCCGTGAGCAGCACCGCGCCCGGCCGGCTGCCCCGCAGCATCCGCACGTCCGAGGGATCCAGCGGCCCCGCGTGCACGTGCACCACCCGCGCTCCGGCCGAGCGCGCCACCCGGTGCGCGGCCTCCTCCGCCGTCAGCCGCTCGCTCCCGACGACGGCGAGCCGCAGGCCGCCCCCCGCCGACGAGCAGGCCAGCAGTTCCGGTTCCGCCGCGCCGGGAGCGGCCGCGACGACCGCCCGCACGGCCGCGTCCACGCCCGTCAGGACGTCCGCCACCGTCGTGGGGTGCTCCGCGAACCCGGCGAGCGCACCGTCCGACCGGACGAGAACCGCCTTCGTCCAGGTCGAGCCCACGTCCACACAGACCGCGGCGCTCGCGTCGTCGCGTGTCACGAGGCGGAGCCTAACGCGTGTCCCGTGGACCGACGCCGCAGCGGAGCAAGGCGGAGATCCACAGGTGGAACCGCGCTGCGCGGCCGGCGGCCCCGAGCACGGTGGTGGCGCCCGGCAGGCATCGGTACGGTCACGTGAGCCCGGACACAGCAACAGGGCCACACACGACGAAGGAGTCGCCATGCGGGGACTCATGCAGGACCGGCCGCTGGCGCTGCCGCACGTCTTCCACCGCGCCGAGCAGCTGTTCGGACACAAGCCGATCGTCACCGCCACCGCGGACGGCGAGGTGGCGACGACCGTCGCCGAGTGGGCCGTGCGCGTGCGCAGGCTGGCCACGGCGCTGGACTCGCTGGGCGTCCCGGCCGACGGACGCGTCGGGACGTTCATGTGGAACACCGCGTCGCACCTGGAGCTCTACCTGGCGGCCCCGTGCACCGGCCGGGTGCTGCACACGCTCAACATCCGGCTGTTCCCCGAGCAGCAGGTCTACATCGCGAACCACGCCGAGGACGACGTCGTCTTCGTCGACCGCTCGCTGCTGCCGGTGTTCACGCCGCTGCGGCCGCAGCTGCGCACCGTCCGGCACGTCATCGTGATCGACGACGGCAGCGACTGCCCGGTACCCGACGACGCGATCGACTACGACGCGCTGCTCGCGTCGGCCGAGCCGTTCGACGGCAGGTTCGAGGTCGACGACGAGAACAGCGCCGCGGCGATGTGCTACACCTCCGGCACGACCGGCAACCCGAAGGGCGTGGTGTACAGCCACCGGTCGACGCTGCTGCACTCGCTGATCACGCTGACGGCGGACGGGCTGGGCCTGTCGGAGCGCGACGTGCTCATGCCGATAGTGCCGATGTTCCACGTCAATGCCTGGGGCCTGCCGTACGCCGGGCTGCTGGCCGGGTCGAGCATGGTGTTCCCCGGCCCGAACATGACCCCGCAGGGTTTGCTCGGGCTGCTGGCGCGCCACCGGGTCACGGTCACCGCGGGCGTGCCGACGATCTGGCTGGGCGCGCTGCCCGTGCTGAAGGACTACGACCTGTCGGCGCTGCAGCGGATCCTCTGTGGTGGGTCGGCCGTGCCCCGGTCGCTGTCGGAGGCGTACCGGACGACGCTGGGCAAGCCGATCCTGCACGCCTGGGGGATGACCGAGACCTCGCCGGTGGCCACCGTCTCGAGCCCGCGGACGCAGGACGACGCGCTGGACGACGACGCACGGGCGGACGCGCGGGCGCGGCAGGGCCAGCCGATACCGCTGGTGGAGCTGCGCCTGGTCGACCCGGTGTCCGGCGACGTCGTGCCGTGCGACGACGAGACGAGCGGCGAGATCCAGGCGGCCGGCCCGTGGATCGCCGCGCAGTACTACCGCGACGAGAGCGGCGCCGCGCAGTTCACCGACGACGGCTGGTTCCGGACGGGGGACGTGGCGACCGTCGACCGCTACGGCTCGATCAAGATCGTGGACCGCACGAAGGATCTCGTGAAGTCCGGCGGGGAGTGGATCAGCTCGGTGCAGCTGGAGAACGCGATCATGTCGCATCCGAAGGTGGTGGAGGCGGCCGTGATCGGCGTTCCCCACGCGCGGTGGGTGGAGCGGCCACTGGCCTGCGTCGTGGTCGAGCCCGGCGAGACGCTGACCGCCGACGGAACTGCGCGCGCACCTCGAGCCGCTCGTCGCGCGCTGGTGGCTGCCCGACGCCGTGGAGTTCATCGACGAGGTACCCAAGACCAGCGTCGGGAAGTTCTCCAAGCGCACCCTGCGGGAGAAGTTCGCAGGCTACGAATTGCCCGACGCCCCTTGAGCCGGCGAGCAGTTCAGCCCACGACCGCCCAGACGGTCTTGCCGTCGGCGTGCAGCGTCACGCCCCACGCACTGGTCAGCGCGTCGACCATCTGCAAGCCACGGCCACGGGGCGCCGTCGGGTCGATCGGGGCCGGCCGGGGCACCGGGCCGCGCCGGGCGTCGCGCACGGCCACGCACAGGGTGCCGCGCTTGACGCCCACGGAGAGGGTGCTCTCCGACCGGGCGTGGTCGACGGCGTTCGCCACCAGTTCGGTGATGACCATCGCGGCGTCCTGGGCCAGGTCGTCGCCGATGCCCCACTCCCGAGTCGCGGCACGCAGGAACAGGCGCGCCCGACCGGGCGCCGTGGCGTCGGCGGGCAGGACCAGCTCACGAGGCCTGATGGTGCGCGTCCGCCTGCGGGTGGCCGACCCGCGCGGCTGCGCGAGGTACGACATGCCACCCCCACGGGGCGACCCCACCGCCACGAACCACGGCGTGGGCATCGCGCGGAACGAGGTCACCAGCGCGGCGACCACCGGACCGCGGGCCCGCAGCACAGCGGCCACCCCGCGCACGACCGTCCTGGCGACGTGCCGGAAGCGCTCGGTCGCCTCCACCGCGGCCGCGGACAGGTCGCAGGCCAGCGCGACGGCCGTGGCACCGGGAGGCCGGGCCACATCGAACGCCACCGTGCCGCCCATGCGCATCCGTCCACCTTCCGGGGAGCCCTGATCCGTATCGATGGGAGCAGTACCCGGGCCGGAAGCGGGACAACCGGAGGAGACCGGGTGATCCGGACGGATCGGCGGACGGTCAGCGGTCGGTGTCCGGCCACCAGAAGTCGTCGTCCGCACCCCAGCGGCGGACGTTCATCACGAGCGAGGTCGCGGTGACGAGGGCGGCACCGAGCCCCACGACCTGCGTCACGGTCCGCCAGAGCAGGTCGTCGAGCAGGACACTGGCCATGAACGCCACGGCGCCCAGCACCGCGACCGCCAGCAACCCGGCGAAGACCAGCCGGCGGCGCCGCTCGGTCGTCACGCCCGCCTCCCATCCACGCGTCATGGTCATCGCGACTCATGGTCATCAACGAGGAGTGTGCGGTCGCGCGCAGGCCCACGCCAGGGACGTGCCTCTAGGTGCTAGCACCGCGCCAGCTCGGCCCGGGCGCAGCACGACGGCGGGTCAGCCGCGGACGGCCGAGCGGTCCAGATCCGGCTCGAGGTAGATCAGCCGGGCCTCCGGCACCGCGCTGCGCACCCGCTGCTCCGCCGCGTCGATCCCGCGCGCGACGTCCTCGATCGTGGTGCACGGCTGCAGAGCGATCTTCGCCGCGACGAGGAGCTCCTCAGGCCCCAGGTACTGCGTGCGGATGTGGATCACCCGCTGGACCAGGCCGCCCTCCTCGATCGCCCCGACGATGCGTCGGAGCACCGGCGCGCTCGCCCCCTCGCCGATCAGCAGGCTCTTCATCTCGACGATGAGGATGACGGCGATGACGCCGAGCAGCACACCGATCGCGATCGTGCCGAGAGCGTCGAACACGGGGTTCCCGGTGAGCACGGTGAGCCCGACCCCGAGGAGGGCCAGGACCAGCCCGATCAGGGCGCCGAAGTCCTCCAGCAGCACCACCGGCAGCTCCGGGGACTTCGACTGGCGGATGAAGCCCCACCAGCTCAGCCTGCCCTTGAGCGGACGTGACTCCGCGATCGCCGTGCGGAAGGAGAAGCCCTCCAGCCCGATCGCCACCACCAGGATGATCACCGCGACGAGCGGCGAGGTGAGCGGCTCCTCGCTCTCGAGCTTGTGGATGCCCTCGTACAACGCGAACACCGAGCCGAGGCTGAACAGCAGGAGCGCGACGACGAAGGAGTAGAAGTACCGGTCGCGGCCGTACCCGAACGGGTGCTCGGCCGTCGCCGCGCGCTGCGCCCGCTTCCCGCCGAGCAGGAGCAATCCCTGGTTGCTGGTGTCGGCCACCGAGTGCACCGCCTCGGCGAGCATCGACGACGACCCCGTCACCAGGTAGCCGACGAACTTCGCCAGTGCGATGCCGGCGTTCGCCAGCAGCGCCGCGATGATCGCCTTCGTTCCGCCGCTCGCCGACACGCCGCTCTCCTTCGCTCTCCGCGCACCTACCAGGGGAACGAGACCGGGGAAGTCGGCGGGTATCGTCCCGTCGAGCTGCACGCCCCGGTCTCGTTCCCTGTCCCGCCCTGCGTACCGTAACCACTGGCAGGCATCCCGGCGCGGACCAACCGCGCCGATCGGACGATCGGCCCGAGTGGACGGGAACCTCAGACGTCCAACCCGTCGCCGGCCAGGAACAGCTGGGTGCCGGCCTCCTGCGGAGCGACGGTGACGTCACGGTCGTCGGCCGAGAGCCAGAGCGCCTGGCCGCGCCCGAGCGCCCGCTCCGCGCCCCCCGGCGAGAGGGAGTCCCCTCCCGCCGCGCGCACCAGCGCCGAGCCGCGCGTGCACAGCAGGATCCGCGGGCCACCGGCGGGCACGGCGACCGGCCTCCCCTCCGGGGCGCCCTCGAGGCGCCGCAGCAGGAACTCCGCGGCGTCCGTGTCGTAGCGCTCCCAGCCGCCGTCGTCCACGCCGTGCAGCACCGGCGGGGTACGCGGGGTGAAGTCGAGCACCCGCAGCAGCTCGGCGACGTCGACGTGCTTGGAGGTCAGCCCGCCGCGCAGCACGTTGTCCGAGTTCGCCATCAGCTCGACGCCGGCGCCCGACAGGTAGGCGTGCAGGTTGCCTGCGGGCAGGTACAGCGCCTCGCCCGGCGCCAGCTCGACCAGGTTGAGCAGCAGCGCGGCGAGCACGCCCGCGTCGCCGGGGTGGCGCTCGGACAGCTCCAACGCCATCCGCGCCTCGCGAGCGAACTCGCGGCCTTGCTGGGCGAGCCGCACGCAGGCGGTCTGCAGCGCGGGCACCGCACGGTCGAGCACCGACTGCGGAAGGGTGATCCACGTGGTGAACAGGGCCCGCAGGCCCGCGGCGTCCGGCTCGGCCGCCAGCAGCGCGACGTGCGGGGCCAGCTCGGCGACGTCCAGCGCGCGCAGCAGCGCGAGGGTCTGCGCGATCTCGCGGAAGCCGACCAGCGCGTGGAACTCGGTGAGCGCGCAGATCAGCTCGGGCTTGTGGCTCGCGTCGCGGTAGTTGCGGGTGGGCGCGTCGACGGGGATGCCGGCGGCGTTCTCCCGCGCGAAGCCCTCGGCGGCCTGGGCCGCGCTCGGGTGCGCCTGCAGGCTCAGCGGCTCGTCCGCCGCGAGCACCTTGAGCAGGTACGGCAGGTTCCCCGACCACTTGGCGGACCGGTCCGCACCGAGCAGCCCCTCGGGGTCCGAGCGGACGGCGTCGAGCAGCGACGTGCGCCGGCCGTCGCGACCGACGAGGTGGGAGGGGTCACCCGGGTGCGCACCGAGCCACATCTCCGCCTCGGGGTGCGGCGACGGCGTCGGCTCACCGCGCAGCTCGGCGATCACGGTGCGCGAACCCCAGGCATAAGGGCGCACGGGGTTCTCCAGCAGCTCCACGATGGGTCCTTCTCCGTCTCTGCAGTGGTCGAGCGGCGTAGGCAGGACGCCGCGGGAGTCGTCGGATGCGCTCAGGCAGGTTCGATGGTGCGGCTGGCCAGGCCGAGGTAGACCGCCGCGACGTCGAGGCGGGAGGCCAGCACCGCGGCGCGCAGCACGGCGGCGTGACGCGTGCCGCGGGGCACCTCCTCGACCGGGTGCAGCACGTCGGTCGACGGCCAGACCCGTCCGGTGCGACGCAGCGTCACCTGGCCGGGCTCCTCGTCGTCGGTGGCGAGCAGCACGAGCCGCGGCGGGGCCGCGGCGGGCTCGCCCAGGTCGTCCGCGAAGGGGTCGTGGAAGATGTCGCGCCCGCGGGCGGCGAGGTCCAGCGCGCGGCGCAGCCCGGCCGCCTGGGCCGCGCGGCCCACGTCGTCCGCATTGGCCACCACGCCCGCGTGGGCCGCCAGCGCCGCGGCGCCGTGGGCGGCGACCGCGGCAGCCGCGGCGTCCGTGCCCCACAGCAGCGGGGTGTGCCCGTCGAGCCGCAGCGCGAGCGCCTTGGCCGGGTTCATGAACGGCTCGTGACCGGGCTGGTTGCGCTCGGCCTCGGCGTCGAGCACATCGGCCAGGGCGTCCAGGTCGGGCGGGAGCGGCGCGGGGAGCAGCTCGAGGGCCGACACGACGGCGAGCCCGACGGCGAGCCCGCGCGGGAGGTCGAGCCCCGGCGGCACGGGGACGCGCGGCTCGACCAGCCGCACCCGGCCGGCTCCGGCCGCGGCCACCGGGCCGTCGTGCGGCGCGGACAGCACCACCTCGGCACCGCGGCCGACCGCGCGCCCCACGCCGTCGGCGAGGTCGGCGTCCGTGGCGTCCGCGGTGTGCGCCCACACGACGTCCAGCGGGCCCACCCAGACGGGCACCTGGTCGACCGTCACGACCGGGACCGGGCAGCCGGGCCCGAGCAGCGCGGTGAGCAGGCCCGCCACCGCGCCGGAGGTGCCCGGCCGCCGGACCAGCACGAGCGCGCGGGGCCGGTGCCCGCGCATGGCAGGCACCCCGGCCTCCTGTGCACCGTGCGCGGCCGAGCGCACCTGCGCTCCGGCGGTGGCCGCGGAACGCAGCACGCCGCCCGTGTCGAGCGCGGCCAGCGCCCGCGGGTCGGCCAGGAGGGTGTCGTCCAGCACGCCGGGACTCACCCCTCGGGGGTGTCCACCGGCGGGCTCGCCTCGTCGAGCAGCAGCACGGGGATGCCGTCGACGACCGGGAAGCCGCGGCCGCACGACGTGCACGTGAGCACGTCGGCGTTCGGGTCCGTCGGGGTTCCGGGGCGCAGGGGGGCGTGGTCGTCGGACGGACAGGCCAGGATCTCCATCAGCCGGGGGTCGAGCGAGACGGCCATGGTCGTCCTCCTTCGTGAGCGGCTGCGATACCGGCGGCCCCGGTCGATGTCCGATGCTGCCACCGGGCACCGTCGGCCGCACGCACCCACCGCCGGACCGACGGGTCCGACGGCGCGTGCTGCGGCGAGCGGCACGTCCGTCGGACCGTGCGACCGTGCGGCCCGTCGGCGGGGGCGGCGGCACGGGTCGGGTGCGGATCGTCAGGCGCGGACGGCCGCGAGGACCTCGTCGCGCAGCGCGGCCATCGTCTCGGCGTCCGCGGCCTCGACGTTGAGCCGCAGCAGCGGCTCGGTGTTGCTCGGGCGCAGGTTGAACCACGAGCCGTCGGGCAGCGCGACGGTCAGCCCGTCGAGCTCGTCCGTCGTCACCCCGGCCCGCGCCCCGTAGCGCTCCTTGATCTCTGCGATCTTTCCCCGGGCGTCGGCGACCGTCGAGTTCACCTCACCGGAGGCGGAGTAGCGCTCGTAGTCGGCCATCAGCGCCGAGAGCGGGCCGTCCGACTCGCCGAGCGCGGCGAGCACGTGCAGGGCGGCCAGCATGCCGGAGTCGGCGCGCCAGAAGTCGCGGAAGTAGTAGTGCGCGGAGTGCTCGCCGCCGAACACGGCGCCGGTCTCGGCCATGACCTGCTTGATGTACGAGTGGCCGACGCGGGTGCGCACCGGGGTCCCGCCGTGCTCGGTGACGATCTCCGGGACCGCGTGCGAGGTGATCAGGTTGTGGATGACGCTGCTGCCGGGCGACTTCGCCAGCTCGCGGACCGCGACGAGCCCGGTGATCGCGCTCGGGCTCACCGGCTCACCGCGCTCGTCGATGACGAAGCAGCGGTCGGCGTCGCCGTCGAAGGCCAGCCCGATGTCCGCACCCTCGGCGACGACGGCCTTCTGCAGGTCGACCAGGTTCGCCGGGTCCAGCGGGTTCGCCTCGTGGTTGGGGAAGGTGCCGTCCAGCTCGAAGTAGAGCGGCACGACCTCCAGCGGCAGCCCGGCGAGCACCTCGGGCACCGTGTAGCCGGCCATCCCGTTGCCCGCGTCGACGACCACCCGCAGCGGCCGGCAGGTCGACAGGTCGACCAGGCCGCACAGGTAGGCCGCGTAGTCGGCGAGCATGTCGCGCTTCTCGACGGTGCCCGGCACGGTGCCCGGAGCCGGCGCCGGGACGCCCTGCTCGACGGCCTCGCGGATCGTCGCCAGACCGGTGTCCGCGCCGATGGGGGCCGCGCCCGCCCGGCACAGCTTGATGCCGTTGTACCTGGCCGGGTTGTGGCTGGCGGTGAACATCGCGCCGGGGACGTCGAGGGCGCCCGAGGCGAAGTAGAGCATGTCCGTGCTCGCCAGCCCGATGTTGACGACGTCGAGGCCGTGCGCGGCGACGCCGTCTGCGAACGCGTCGACCAGCTCGGGCGACGACGGGCGCATGTCGTGGCCGACGACGACCACACCGGTCTCGGCCGACTCCGTCCGCAGCAGCCGGGCCAGCGCCGCGCCGAGCTCGCGGACGAGCGACGCGTCGATCTGCTCACCGACGACGCCTCGGACGTCGTACGCCTTGATCACGGCGGACAGGTCGTCGCGGGGGACCTCGTGTGCGGCGGTAGCGGTGCTGCCAGGGGTGTCCGTCACGGCAAAGGACCCTATCGGTGGGCGGGAACGGCCGGACCGGCGGCCGTCGGTGACTCAGCCGGTGGTGTGCCCAGCAGGTGGAACGACAAACCGGACAGCCTGCTAGTCCTCGGGCGCGCTGGGCAGCACGCGCAGGTGGCCGCGGCGGCCGGGGGCGTTCACCGGGGGCAGCTCGACGTGCCGGTCGGCCCGCCCGGCCTCGCGCACGGCCTCGGCGAGCGCGGTGAGGTCGTCCACGCTGTGCTGCGGCGGGGCGAACTCGCCCTCGAACCGCACGACCTCCCACCCGCGCGGTGCCGTGAGCCGGTGGGCATGCTGGTTGCACAGGTCGTAGGAGTGCGGCTCGGCCTGGGTGGCGAGCGGCCCGACGACGGCGGTGGAGTCGGCGTAGACGTAGGTGAGCGTGGCCACCGCGAGCTCGGTGCACCCGGTTCGCGAACACCTCCGCACGCTCAGCACGTCCGGGACGATAGCGCTTGAACGGCGCGGCGACCGGTGCGACGCGCGCAGACCGCCCGTCGGGGTGCACCCGCGGGTCGGCGCGCACCGTCCGCCGACCGTGCACATCGGACGGGCCTTCCCGACGACGGTGCGGCCCGTACGATTCGGGGGTGACCACCGCCCGTCGCGCCACGCTCCGCCGCTCACCCCGCAGACGGGACCGGCGCGGCCGGGGGCTGCGGGGGATGCTCTACCCGCCGACGCTGCCGGCGGCGAAGACGCGGGCGGAGCGGTTCGACGCGATGGTGCTGGAGGCGCTCGAGCCGATCGAGCAGCGCTGGGGAACCGAGCTGACGGAGCTCGACCTGGCCGTCGACGACGTGCCGGAGGTCGACGAGACCTCGCCGGACGAGGTCGTGTGGCAGGCCGGCGTGCTGGCCGACGTCGGGGTTCCGCTCGCCCAGCTCGTGCCCGCCGGTGTCGACCCCGAGGGGCTGCCGTCGCGCGCCCGGATCGTGCTCTACCGGCGCCCGCTGGAGGCCCGTGCCCGCGGTGGCGCGGACCTCGCGGACCTGCTGCACGAGGTGCTGGTCGAGCAGGTGGCGGAGTACCTCAACATCGAGCCGGACGCCGTGGACGGCGGCGAGGCCTGAGCGCCTCGCGGAAGCGGGCGAGAGCGGTGTCGCGCGCCGGATGCCCCGAAGCGACGTTCGCTTCAGCCGGCGGCTCCGTGCCGGCGCGGACAGCCCGGTCAGACGGCGGCGCGGCGCAGGCGGCGGCGCTCCCGCTCGGAGAGGCCGCCCCAGATGCCGAAGCGCTCGTCGTTCGCCAGCGCGTACTCGAGGCACTCGGCACGCACCTCGCAGCCCGAGCAGATGCGCTTGGCCTCGCGGGTGGAGCCGCCCTTCTCGGGGAAGAACGCCTCCGGGTCCGTCTGGGCGCACAGCGCCCGCTCCTGCCAGTCGGGCTCCTCGGCGGGCTCGCCCCCGAACGTCTCCCCTCCGAACATCTCGACGGAGACCAGCGGCTCGCGCAGCAGGTCCATCGAGACCGGTTCGACCACCTGCGTCGGACCGATCGACGTCAGCGCTTCCGTGATCAGGTTCACTCGCCCACCTCCCCCTGCACCGGCGAATGACACGCCTGTAAGTACATCGGTGTCGGTAAGGGTGGCGCAAGCGTCGGCGGCCGTCCGAGTGATGTACTCCACCCCAACGGTCGCGTTTCCGGGCAGACTGGTTTGGTGCCGGTGGTGATTCGGGGAATCAGTCCGTTCTTCCTGCTCCTTCTGGGGGCCACGGCGGGCGGAGCAGTTCTCGCGGCCGTCGGCACGGGAGCGGTGCTCGTCGCGGGGATCGTGCTCGTCGTGCTCGGGGGCTGGGCGGTATCGCTGTGCCTGCACGAGTTCGCGCACGCGTTTGTGGCGTACCGCGGCGGCGATGCGACCGTACGCGCACGGGGCTACCTGACGCTGGACATCCGCCGCTACACGAACGTGGCGTTGACCTTCGTGCTCCCGGTGCTCTTCCTGCTGCTCGGCGGGATCCCGCTGCCCGGCGGCGCGGTGCTGGTGAACCACGGCGCGATCCGGTCCCGCGCGGCGCGCAGCCTCGTGTCGTTCGCCGGGCCCGCGGTGAACCTCGTTCTCGGGCTGGCGCTGGTGCTCACCGTCGCCGCGGTGCCGATGGCCGTCGGGCTCGCCGCCGCGCTGTCGTGCCTCGCCCTGATCCAGGTGCTGGCCTTCGTGCTGAACATCCTGCCGGTGCCCGGGCTGGACGGGTTCGGGGTGCTGGAGCCGTTCCTCTCGCCCCAGGCCCGGCTCCTCGCGGCGAAGGTCGCGCCGTGGGCGCCGCTGGTGCTGCTGGTGGTGCTGCTGGGCCTGCCGGGGGCGTCCGCGGTGCTGTTCGGCATCGGCGACGTGCTGTTCGGCCTGATCGGCGGGAACGCCCGCCTCGCGAACGCCGGGTACGCGCAGCTGCTGTTCTGGCGCCGTGACCGAGAGCGAGCTGATCCGGCTGCTAATCGGCAGCGCCCGATTTAGCCCGGACGATCAACCCAGGCACACTCGAGCTGATCGTCCGGCGAATCGGACCCGAAAGCCCGATTCAGCGACGATCACCCGCAGACTGAGCGATCGCCGGCGCCGAGTCCGCGAATCGGCTCGGTAGCGCCCCGAGGATCAGCTCATCCCCGCGCCCGCGCGGTTCGCCAACCGGCGAGCCCGACCATCGCCGGGACCGTGTCGGTGTCCGGCGGCAGTGCGTCCACCGGCCACCAGCGCAGGTCGTCCGACTCGTCGCTGATCACCGGCTGCGCGCCGGATGGGGCGTACACGAGGTAGCGCACGTCCAGATGCCGCGTCGGCACACCGAGCGAGCACGTCACCGGGTGGACGTCGACGTGCAGCGGCTCCGTCGCCGATCTCCAGGCCGGAGATCCCGGACTCCTCGGTGGCCTCGCGCAGCGCCGCGGCGCGCAGCGTGGCGTCGCCCGGCTCGCAGTGGCCGCCGAGCTGGATCCACCGGCCGACGCGCGGGTGCAGGGTCAGCAGCACGTGCTCGCCCGCGGCGTCGAGAACCAGCGCCGACGCCGTCAGGTGGCCCGGCACGCAGGAGCGGTCGCAGGCGTCGGCGGGGCGGGCGTCGAGGAAGGCCAGCAGCGCGTACTTGAGCGCCCGCTGCGCCTCGTCGGGTGGCTCCCACGCGCCCAGCTCGGCGGCCGCGGCGGCGGGGGTCACCACGCGGCGCCGCCGTTCCGCGCTCGTGCACAGGTTCCGGTGCCCGTGCACACGGCACACGCTGTGCACAGGCCCGGGGAGATGTGCACGAGCGTCACCACTCGAGCAGGCCCTCCGCCGCGTCCCGCGGCGGGCGCGGCGTCAGCGGCTCCGCCGGCACGCCGACGGCGACCGCGCCGAGCGGCTCCCAGTCGGGCGGGAGGTCCAGGACCGCGCGCACGACGTCCGGGGCGAAGATCGTGGAGCCCACCCAGCACGACCCGAGGCCTTCGGCCGCGAGCGCCACCAGCAGCGACTGCACCGCGGCACCCCCCGCGACGGTGAACATCGTGCGCTCGTGCGCGCGCCGTCCGTCGTCCGGATAGTCGTGCATCCCGTCGCCGGTGCGGAACGGGAGCACCAGCTCCGGTGCGCGGCGCAGCAGGTCGCCGCGGCGCATCCGGCGGGCGACCTCGTCGGCCGGGCGCCCGTCGCCCTCGAGGTCCGCGCGCCACCGGTCGGCCATCGCGTCCAGCAGGGCCGTGCGCTTCGCGCGCACCCACACGAACCGGAACGGCGTGCTGTGGTGCGGCGCGGGCGCGGTCAGGGCCACGCCGACGGCCCGGCGCAGCGCCGCGGGATCCACGGGGGCGTCGGCGAAGTCGCGGACACTGCGGCGCAGCAGCACGGCCTCGCGCCGCCCCGTCGCCAGCGCCTCCTCGGTGCCGAGGAAGAACAGGTCGTCGTCGAGCGGGCGGACGAGGTCGCGGGCGACCGAGCCGTCGTCCACCGGTGCCGTGCCGCGCACCACCGCGACCGGGACGCCACCGAGCTTGCCCTTGACGAGATCCGCCGCCGCGGCGAGCTCGTCCGCCAGCGCCACCTCGGTGACGTGCAGCTCGTTCCCCTCGACGTCCACCGCCCCGCCGTAGCGGTGCAGCACCGTCAGCCCCGCCGACCCGATCGCGGCGTCCGTCTGGCCCACCCGCCAGCAGCGGCCCATCGTGTCGGTGACGACCACCGCGACGTCGACGCCGAGCGCGAGCTTCGCCGCGGACGCAGCCGTGCGGCGCTGGCGTCGGGATCCGCCGGCAGCAGGGCCAGCTCGTCGCGCCGCACGTTCGAGCCGTCCACACCCGCCGCGGCCTGCACGATCCCGAGCTTGTTCGCGACGATCAACGTCTTCCCGCGCCGCGCGAGCACCCGCTCGGTCTCGGCGTCCACCAGCTCGCGGCGCAGCGCGTCGCGCGCCTCGGGGTCGACGGGCGCGGCGACGAGCCGGCCCTCGACCTTGGAGACGATCTTGCTGGTGACGACCACGACGTCGCCGTCGGCCAGCCAGGGCGCGGCCGCCGCCAGCGCCGCGGCGAGATCGTCGCCCGGGCGGAACTCGGGCAGGCCGGGGACGGGCAGGATCTGGAGGCCGGCCGCCGCCCCGTGATCGGGAATCGGAGCTGACGCGTCAGACCCGGGCCGCGTGCAGGCTCGGGAGACGGCGGCTCAGCCAACGGGGGCTCCGCACAGGTCGAGGGCCGCGCGCGCCATGGCGGCCGTCGCGTCGACGTCGCTCATCAGCAGCGGCACGGACCGGACCTCGGCGCCGGGCACGTCCGCCATGTCGTCGGTGTGGACCAGCCAGCCGTCGAGCAGCCCGCCCTCGGCCCGGCCGCCGTAGTGGCGACCCACCGCCTCGGCCGTGGTCTCGACGCCGATCGCGGTGAGGCACGCGTCGGCCATCCCGCGCACCGCGCGCCCGGCGATGATCGGCGAGAGCCCGACGACCCGGGCACCCGTGTCGCGCAGGGCGTCGCGCATCCCGGGGATCTCCAGCAGCGCCCCGATGCTCACCACCGGGTTCGACGGGGCCAGCAGCACGGCGTCCGCCTCGAGGATCGCGGCACGCGCGGCGGGCAGGACGGTCGCCTCGTCGGCACCGACCGGGACGAAGCGGTGCGCCGGCAGCTCGGCCCGGTGGCGCACCCACCACTCCTGGAAGTGGATCGCGCGACGGGCGGCGGGTCCGGTCGCCGGGTCGTCCACGACGACGTGGGTCTCGACCCGGTCGTCCGTGCCCGGCAGCAGCGTCACGCCCGGCTGCCAGCGGTGGCACAGGGCGGTGACGACGTCGGAGAGCCGGTAACCGGCGCGCAGCATCCGGGTCCGGACGAGGTGCGTGGCGATGTCGCGGTCGCCGAGGGAGAACCACGACGGCTCGGCCTCGTAGGCGGCCAGCTCCTCGCGGACCGTCCACGTCTCCCCCGCCCGCCCCCACCCGCGCTCGGGGTCGATGCCGCCGCCGAGGGTGTAGAGGCAGCTGTCGAGGTCCGGGGTGATCCGCAGGCCGTGCATCCACACGTCGTCTCCGACGTTCACGACAGCGGTCACCTGGTGTTGCGCGTCGCCGGAGCCGGGTCCGACCGCCGGCAGGCCGAGCGCGGCCTTCACCCCGAGCAGGAACCGGGCGCCCCCGACCCCGCCGACCAGCACCGTCACCTTCACGCGCGCGAGCCTACGTCCGTGGTCGAGCGGCCTGCCGCGGGCTCGCACACCGGCACCCGGCCGCCGACACACGGGTAACGGGGCCGACACACAGGACACGACCCTGGTATGAGCCCGGCTTTCTGTGTGTCGGCTCGGGCGGCGATCACATCGCGCGGTAGTCGCGCGGGGAGTACCGCGGGCCGAAGCGGGGTTTGCGGAACCCGGACAGCTCCACGTACCGCACCGCCCGCGCCCGCTGCGGGGCGTACGGGGCCAGCACCTGCAGCATCTGGGCGTCGTCGATCGGGTGGCCGAGCAGCGCCCAGCCGACCAGCGCGGGGATGTGGAAGTCGCCGACGCTCACCGCGTCCGGATCGCCCCAGGCGCGCTGCGCGATCTCCGCCGCGGTCCACACGCCGATCCCCGGGACGCGGCGCAGCAGCTCCCGCCCCGCCTCGCCGCCCAGCGTGCAGGCGTTCTCCAGCCGGTGGGCCACCGCCGCGCAGGCGAGGATCGCCCGGCGCCGGGCGGAGTCGACGCCTGCGCGGTGCCACTCCCAGTCGGGCACGGCCCGTATCTGCGCCGGCGTCGGCGGGATGCGCAGGCCCGCGGGCACCGGACCGGGGGCGGGGTCGCCGAAGCGCCGGCACAGCTCGCGCCACGACCGCCGCGCCTCCGTGCCGGTGACCTTCTGCTCCAGCACCGCGGGCACCAGCGCGTCCCACACCCGGCGGGTGGCGCAGAACCGGATCCCCGGCATGCGCCGGTGCGCGTCGGCCACCAGCGGGTGGTGGGCGACGAACGAGCCCGGGTCGTCGCCGTCGCCCAACAGTGCGGGCAGGCCGTCGAGCGACCACGCCGCGCCCGGACCCCACGCGTGCATGACGACGGTGCCGTCGCCGCGGCGGGCCAGCCGGGTCGTCGCCGGGCCGTCCGGGGTCGTCCCGGCCCGCCAGACCGCCGACCCGTCCGTGGAGTGCCAGGTCGGGTCGCCGCGGCCACGGCGCAGCGGGGCGAGGACACCGGCCGGGTCGACGGGGTAGGGCGGCCGCCACTCGCGGACCGCGCCGTCCGTCGTCGCCCCGGCCTGCACGGGGTCCTTCCTACCTCACGTCAGACGTCCGCCGAGAACCGCACGCCGTGCGGTGGGAGGACGACGTCCGGCCAGATGCGCATGCCGTGGCGCAGCTCGCAGTGCGGCCCGATGACGGCCCGGTCACCGACCACGGTCTCGGACACCAGTGCGCTCTCCTCGACCCGCGCTCCGGCCCCGACCACCGCGTGCAGGACCCGGGCGTTGTCGCCGACGACCGCGCCGTCGAACAGCATCGAGCCCTCGACCCGGGCGCCCTTGCCGATCGTCACGTTCCGCCCGACCGTCGTGCCACCCGCGACGCGGGCGGTCCGGTCGATGCGGGCGCCCTCGAGGATCAGCGACTCCCCGGTCGGGCCGGGCAGCGCGGCCGACGGCGCGACGCCGCGGACCAGGTCCGCCGAGCCGCGCACCAGGTCCATCGGGGTACCCATGTCGCGCCAGTAGGCGACGTCGACGTGCCCGGACACCCGCGCGCCCGACGCCAGCAGCCCCGGGAACGTCTCGCGCTCCACCGACACCGGCCGGCCCTCGGGGATCGACTCGATCACCTCGCGGCGGAAGACGTAGCAGCCGGCGTTGATCTGGTCCGTCGGCGGGTCCTCGGTCTTCTCCAGGAACGCCGTCACGCGCCCGTCGTCGTCGGTCGGCACGCAGCCGAACGCCCGCGGGTCCTGCACGCGGACGAGGTGCAGGGTGGCGTCGGCCTTCGTGCGACGGTGCGTGTCGACGACGGCGGTGAGGTCCGTGCCGGCCAGCACGTCGCCGTTGAAGACCAGCACGTCGTCCGCCGAGAGGTGCTTGTACACGTTGCGGATGCCGCCGCCGGTGCCCAGCGGCTGGTCCTCGACGACGTACTCGATCTCCAGGCCCATGTCGGCACCCGTGCCGAAGTAGTCCGAGAAGGTCTCCGCGAGGTAGGACGTGCCGAGCACGACCCGCCGCACGCCCGCCTCGCGGATGCGCGAGAGCAGGTGGGCGAGGAACGGAACGCCGGCGGTCGGCAGCATGGGCTTCGGGGCGGACAGGGTGAGCGGGCGCAGCCGCGTCCCCTTCCCGCCGACGAGCACCACGGCTTCGACGTCGTGCAGCACTCGGGTGTCTCCCTCGTCTCGGTGGTCGTGAAGTCGGTCTGTCAGGGTCTCACGGACCGGCGCAGCAGCCTGCGGACAGGTCGGGGTGCGCGGTCGGCGAGGTAGCGGCGCGGCGCGGCCGGGTCGGGGCGCTCGACCGGCCGGTAGCCGACCACGACGGACGGGACGTGCACCGTCAGCCAGCCGGCCCGGGCGAGGCGGTCGGCGAGGTCCAGATCGTCCAGCCGGCCCGGGTAGCGGGGGTCGAACCCGTCGACGGAGTCCAGCGCGGCGCGCCGCAGCAGGAGCGCGGGGGCCGACGACCAGCCGACGGGACCCTCGTCCTCCGGGTCCACGGCGGGCGGCGGACGGCGCAGGACGGCGCCGGGCGGCGGGTGGGCGGACGGGATCGGCGTGCCGTCGGGGGCGCGCACTCGAGGAGCCAGGATCGCGGCGCGCGGGATGGCGGTCGGCGGCCGCGCGCAGGGCGTCGAGCGCGCCGTCGGGCCAGACGAGGTCCGCCGGTGCGACGGCGACGAGCCCGAGCGCGGGCGGGAGCGTGGCGACCGCGCGGTTGACGGCGGCGCCGCGCCCGACGTCCTCGCCGATCCGCACCACGGTGGCGGGACCGGGATCCGGGACGCCGCCGGGGGCTCCGCTGTCGACGAGGACGACCGACGCCGCGACGTCGACGCGGGGCGGGGCCGCGGGGAACGGCGTGTCCCCCGTGCCGACGAGGAGCACCGCGAGCCCGTCGCCGTAGCGCGCGAGGTGCTGGTTCACGGCCGACCAGGGTACCCAGGCCGACGAACGTGCCGACTCGCGGCGGCAAACGCGGCGACTCGCGACCGCGAACGTGCCGACTCGCGGCGGCAAACGTGGCGACTCGCGGGCAGGTGGCGCGACGTGCGCCAGGTGGATTCGGCGTGTCACGAGGCGGGATCCCGGGAGACGTCAGTCGTCGTACGGGTCCTCGCCGTCGATCTCCGCGAGCAGCCGGACGGCCTCGTTGTCGCCGAGCGCCGCCGCTGCCGCGACGTAGGGGCGGGCCTCCGCCGCACGGCCGTCGTCGACCAGGAACTGGCCCAGCGTGAACTGCCAACCGTGCTCGTCGTGCCGGGCGGCCTCCCGGAACTCCCGCTCCGCCGCCGCCGCGTCGCCCCGTACCACGAGCAGGAACGTGCCGTACGCGGTGTGCGCCCGCAGCGCGCCCAGCTGGGCGGCCCGCCGGTACAGCCCCTCGGCCTCGTCCGCCCGGCCGGTTGCGGCCCGCACGAGGGCGAGTGCGACGACCGTGTCGGGTCGCGACTCGTCCGCGTAGCGCTCCGCGATCTGCAGCGCGGCGCGCAGATCGCCCGACTCGTACAGCAGCTCGACCAGGTTCGCCGCGGCCTGCGGATCGCCCGCGTCCGCGGCGCGCCGGAGCAGCGGGGCCGCCTCGTCGAACCGGTTCTCCTGGGTGAGCAGGATCGCGTAGTCGTTGCACGCCGCGAGCTCGCCGTGCTCCAGGGCGAGGAGGAACGCCTCCTCCGCGCGGTCGATGTCGCCGACCTGGGCCAAGGCGACGCCCAGGCGGCCGGCGAACCGCACATGCCCGTGCGCGACGAGCCTGCCCATCAGGTCGACGGCCGCGTACCAGTCGCCGCCGTCGAGGTAGGCGCGGGCCAGCAGGTCGTCCGCACCGGGCTCGGCGGCGGCGACGGCGTGCCGGAGCACGTCGACGGCCTCGTCGGTCCGCCCCGCATCGAGGAGGGCGACACCGGTGGCGGACAGCCTGCCCAGGGCCGCGGCGGCGTCGGCGGGTGCGGCGGGCAGAGAGGTCGACTGCGGGGGGCCTGACGGCAGGGCGGCGGTCATCGCGGGTCATCCCTCTCTCCGGCACTCGGCGGGGTACCCCGATCGTGTCAAGCCGCACCGTAAACCGTCATCGCATTTGAGCGTGTCTTGACCCGGAGCATGGAAAACTGGCGTCACGCCTGCGCTCTGCTGCGTTCCCCGTACGGGGCCACCAGCCGCCGGTAGGCCACCTTCCGGACGCCCTCGGGCACCAGCCGGTAGCCGCCACGGACGACCACGTTCCGCAGGTACTGGCGGGTGGTCGTGAAGCCCAGCGCGTGCAGCCGCCGCTGGAGCCCGAGCTCGGTGCGCAGCTGGGCCAGCCCGCCGCGGCGCCGGTACGCGCCGGCGCCGACCCGGTAGAGCACCAGCGGCTCGGCGACGTTCGCCACCTTCGCGCCCGCGGCGATCATCTTCGCCCAGAGCAGGTAGTCCTCCATCAGCGCGAAGTCGCCGTAGCCGCCGACGGCCTGCACGCAGGACCGCCGGTAGACCACCGTGGGGTGGTTGAAGGGGTCGGCGAAGCGGGAGCGCGTACGGATGTCGTCGGGGTCGGTCGGCGGGATCCGGCGGCCCACGACGTCGTCGGCGCCCGCACCGAACTCGAGCAGCCCGGATCCGACGATGTCCGCCCCGGCCTCGATGATCGGCACCTGCACGGCGAACCGGTGCGGCAGGCTGATGTCGTCGGCGTCCATCCGGGCGACGACGTCGTGCCGGCACGCGGCGAGCCCGGCGTCGAGCGCCGGGCCGAGACCGAGGTTGCGGTCGAGCTCCAGCACGTCGACGGCGACGGGGCTCGTCGCGGCCAGCTCCGCGATGCGGTCGGCGAGCGCCGCGTCGACGGGGCCGTCCCGGACGATCACGACGTGGTCCGGTCGGCGGGTCTGGTCGAGCACGGTCGAACGGAACGCCTCGGTCAGGTGCTCGGGTCGGTCACGTCGCCACACGGGCAGCAGCAGCGACAACCGTTCGCGCACGTCGACTCCCCTTCGTGACCGTTTGACCCCCATTCCATCACGCAGCGTCGCCACAACGCCGACGAGGGTCACCCGGGACACGCCCGCCACACCGTCGGCGCGGCCGCGTCGATCCGCGACCCTAACGCGGGTCCTGTGGATCACCGCCGCAACGGAGCACGGAGGAGATCCACCGCAGCGCTGCGGTTCGGGTGCGAGTCGGGGGACGGGGAGGTCGCGTGCAGGGGTGGGCTCCGCGGGGGCAGGAGCGGTCGGGGGCATCGGTCGCGACGGCGCAGCGTTCGGTCGTGGAACGTCCGGAGCGACGGCGTGCGTCCGACGCGGAATGGGCGCCGCGCCGCGCCGCGGCCGGGACCGCGGGCACCGCGCCGCGCCGCCGCCCGCAGGGCCGCCCCGTCGATCCGCCGCCCCCGGCGCCGTGGCTCACCGGGCGCCGCCGTCACCGGTCCCGCAGACGCGCCGCCGTCCCGGCCGCGCACCCTGCTGCGGCGGCTGCGGCTGGCCGCCGTCGCCGCGTCCGCGCTCGTCCTCCTCGTCAACGGCACGGCGTGGGGGCTGTACCGGGACCTGACGGGCGGGATCGTCACGACGAACGTCATCGCCACGGGCAGCAACAGCGGGCCGCAGGACATCCTGCTCGTCGGCGTCGACAGCCGCACCGACGCGCAGGGCAACCCGCTGCCGCAGGAGGTGCTCGAACAGCTGCACACCGGCGGCGACAACCCGCGCGTGCTCAACTCGGACACGATCATCCTGTTGCACGTCCCCGCGGGCGGCGGGGCGGCCGTCGCGTTCTCGATCCCGCGCGACAGCTACGTCGACATCCCCGGCTACCGGCAGGACAAGATCAATGCCGCCTACCCCGCGGTGCAGGCGCTGACCGCCGAGCGGCTGGTCGGAGAAGGGGTCCGGGACCGCGCGCGGATCGACGCCGAGTCCGCGGAGGCGGGCCGGACCGCGCTGATCGGGGCCGTCGAGCGGCTCACCGGCGTCACCGTCGACCACTACGCCGAGATCAACCTGCTCGGCTTCTACAACCTGACCCGCGCCATCGGCGGCGTCGACGTGTGCCTGAAGAAGGCCGTCGACGAGCCGCTGTCCGGCGCGCATCTCCCCGCCGGCCCGAGCACGGTCTCCGGCGCCGACGCGCTCGCGTTCGTCCGCCAGCGCCACGGCCTGCCCGAGGGCGACCTGTCACGCATCCGCCGCCAGCAGGTGTTCCTGGCCGCCGTCGCCGACAAGGTTCTCGCGGGCGGGACGCTGACCGATCCCGCGAAGCTGGCGGGGCTCGTGCAGGTCGCGCAGCAGTCGGTCGTCCTCGACGCGGGCTGGGACCTGCTCGCGTTCGCCCGGCAGGCCTCGGACATCGCCGCGGGCAACCTCGAGTTCCTCACCGTGCCGACCGGGGGCACCGGGACCAACGCGCGCGGCAGCGTCGTGCTCGTCGACCCGGCACAGGTGCGCACGTTCGTCGAGCAGCACACCGCCGCCCGGGACGACGCCGCGCGCCGGGCCCGGGAGGCCGCCGCCGCGCCCACGCCCGAACCCCCGCCGCCGCTGACGATCGAGGCGCCGCACTACGTCGTGCACGTGCGCAACGGGTCGGGCGTCAACGGGCTGGCCGGCCAGGTGCTGGACCGGCTCACCGCTCTCGGGTTCGTCCGCGGGACGATGGACAACGCGCCCGACACCGAGGAGTCGGTGGTCCGCCACCGCGACAGTGACGACGCGGCGGAGGCGGTCGCCGAGCAGCTCGGCGGGTTCGAGGTGGAGCAGGACGACACCGTGCCGTCCGGGCACCTGCAGGTGATGCTGGGCGCCGACGCGCCGTCGAAGATCCCGGGGCTGCCCGCGCCCGCCGCCGCGCCGCCGCGGCGGCCGAGCCGCCGATCACGGCGGCGGGCGTACCGTGCGTCGACTAGCGCGTCGTCACTGGTGGAAGAACTGACGCCGCCCGAAGAGGCCCCGTGACGCTGACCGCCGCCCTGCTCGACCCGTACCTGACCGGGTCCGCGGCCGCCCGCCCCCTGATCACCTACTACGACGACGCCACCGGCGAGCGCGTCGAGCTGTCCGCCACGACCACGGCGAACTGGGCCGCGAAGGCCGCGAACCTGCTGCGCGACGAGTGCGACGTCGAGCCGGGCACGCCGGTGGCCGTGCTGCTGCCCGCGCACTGGCAGGCGGCGGCCGTGCTGCTGGCGGCGTGGTGGTGCGGGGCGGAGGTGGTCGGCGAGCCCGCGGCCGCGGAGTGGGTGCTGTGCGACGCCGGCCGGGTCGATCTCGCCCTGGCGGCGGAGCCCGCCGGCGGGGTGGTGGCGCTCTCGCTCGACGCGTTCGGCAAGGGCATCTCCGGGTTGCCGGCCGGGGTCGTCGACTTCGCGCCCGAGGTGCGGCTGCACGGCGACGACTTCACGCCCTGGGACGCGGTGCCCGGCTCCGCGCCTGCGCTCGCGGGCTCGACCGTGGCCGAGGTGCTGGCCGACGCCCGCGGCCGAGCGACGGCGCTGGGGATCGGCGCAGGCGACCGCGTGCTGTCCACACTGGACTGGAGCACGGTCGACGGGCTGATCGACGGGCTGCTGGCGGTGCTCGCGGCGGGGGCGTCGCTCGTGCAGTGCCGCAACGCCGACCCGGCGACGCTGGAACGGCGGGCCGCGGCGGAGAAGGTCACCGTCCGCCTCGGCTGAGCGCCGTCGCGGGTCGCCCGAATGGACCGAAAGCGGCGTTGGGTGCGTCTGAACGAACCGCAACGCCGCGTTCGGTCATCCGGGCGGCTGAGCGCCCCGGACATGCATGACCCCCGGGCCGCACCTGGCGGTGCGCACGCCGAGCTGGACGGGCTCGGGCCCGGGGGTCACGGGTGACTGCCTGGGATTCGCCGGCACCACACCGGCTTTCCACGTGGCCGTCGGAGATCAACGTCCGGTGGTGCTAGCGGACAGCCACCTCACACGTCGTCCTATGGCTACTCAACTTAGGACCACCTCCTCTCCTGTGTACCGCCACCCTACGTCGCGCCTCCGCGCGGCGCGCCACGCGAATTCGCCGGGGCGCCGCGGGTCACCGTGCTCGCGCGGGCCGTGCACACCGCGGTCAGGACCTGCGCGTGCGGCACCCGTGCATGCCTCTGTGTGAACGAGCGGGGCAGCCGCGCGCTCGCCGCGGAGCGCCGCGTCCTTCTCCAGCACCGTCGCCTGAAGCGACGCCTGGAACGCCTGCATCCGCGCGCGCAGCCCCTCGTCGGCGGCCGCGAGGATCCGCACCGCGAGCAGGCCCGCGTTGCGCGCACCCCCGACCGCGACCGTCGCCACCGGCACCCCGGCCGGCATCTGCACGATCGAGAGCAGCGAGTCGAGCCCGTCGAGGACCTTCAGCGGCACCGGGACCCCGATCACCGGCAACGGTGTGGCCGCCGCGACCATCCCGGGCAGGTGCGCCGCCCCTCCCGCCCCGGCGACGATCACGCGCAGGCCGCGGCCCGCCGCCGACGTCGCGTAGTCCAGCATCCGCTGCGGCGTCCGGTGCGCGGAGTACACGCCCACCTCGTACGGAACCGCGAACTCGGCGAGCGCCTCGGCGGCGGCCGACATCACCGGCCAGTCCGAGTCGCTCCCCATGATCACGCCCACCAGCGGCTCAGGCACTGGGCACCGCCCTTCGCGGAAATCGGGTCGCGCGGGCGTCCGCGTCGTACGGCGACCACCCGTCGGCCCACGTCGCCGTCGCGAGCCACCCGGCGGCCAGCACGGCCCGGGCGCGCACCTCGTCGAGCCGGTCACCGAGAGCGGTGACGTGCCCGACCTTGCGGGCGGGGCGCTCCGCCTTGCCGTAGAGGTGCACCTTGACGTCGGGGAACCGGGCGAAGAGATGATGCACCCGCTCGTCCAGCGACATCGCCACCGGCGCGGCCGCACCGAGAACGTTCGCCATCGCGACCACCGGTGCCGTCGGCTCCGTCGCCCCGAGCGGGTAGTCGAGGACCGCGCGCAGGTGCTGCTCGAACTGCGACGTCCGGGCGCCCTCGATGGTCCAGTGCCCGGAGTTGTGCGGCCGCATCGCGAGCTCGTTGACCATCAGGCCCTCGGCGGTGCCGTCGGTGTCGAACAGCTCGACGGCGAGCAGCCCCGTGACGTCCAGCTCCGCGGCGATCCGCAGGGCGAGCTGCTGGGCGGCCGCGGCCGTGCCCGCGTCGAGGTCCGGCGCCGGGGCGAGCACCTCGACGCACTGCCCGTCGCGCTGCACCGTCTCCACCACCGGCCACGCCGCCGCCTGCCCGTACGGCGACCGCGCCACCTGCACGGCCAGCTCGCGGCGCATCGTCACCGCCTGCTCGGCCATCAGCGGCGTGCCCGCGGCGAGCAGCTGCGCGACGAACCCCGGGTCGGGCCCGTCCAGCAGCCACACGCCCCGGCCGTCGTAGCCGCCGCGCACCGCCTTGAGCACCACCGGCCAGCCGGTCCGGGCGGCCAGCCCGTCGACGTCCGCGGGCTCGGCGACCTCGACGTGGTCCGGCATCCCGAGGGCCAGCCCGGCCAGCGCACGGCGCATCACGAGCTTGTCCTGGGCGTGCCGCAGGGCCTCGGGGCTCGGACGGACCGCCACGCCGTCGGCGACCAGCGCCCGCAGCAGCGCGCCCGGGACGCCCTCGTGGTCGAACGTGACGACCTCGGCGCCGTCGGCGAGACCGCGCAGCGCGTCGAGGTCGTCCGGGCTCCCGAGGTGCACGTCGGCGCAGACGAGGGCGGCGGGATCCGCGGGCGACGCCGCGAGCACGCGCAGCGACTGCCCCAGCGCGATGGCGGCCTGGTGCGACATCCGTGCGAGCTGCCCGCCGCCGACCATCCCCACGACGGGGAGGCCGTCCGGCGCAGGTGTTGCGACGTCCACGGTGTCAGTGAACGTTACGGCGCGCCGGGCACCGGTCCCGGGACCGGGTGGCCCGTCTGGCACCATCGATCAGGTGGCCGTTGTCGAACGGGTGCTGGCGACCATCCCCCAGCCCTATCGCTCCATAGCGATCAAGCACAGGGAGATGGTCAAGTTCGCCGTCGTCGGCGGCACCACGTGGGTGATCGACACCGTGGTGTTCCTGGTGCTCAAGAGCACTGTCCTGGAGCCGAAGCCGATCACCGCGAAGATCATCGCGGTGCTGGTGGCCACGATCGTGTCGTACGTGCTGAACCGCGAGTGGAGCTTCCGGACGCGCGGCGGCCGGGAACGCCACCACGAGGCCGCGCTGTTCTTCCTCATCAGCGGGGTCGGCGTCGCGGTCTACACGGCGCCCCTGGCGATCTCCCGGTACGTGTTCCACCTGTCGGAGCCGACCGTGAGCCTGCTCACCGAGCAGATCGCGGACTTCGTCAGCGGCCAGATCCTCGGCGTGATCGCCGGGATGGCGTTCCGCTGGTGGGCGTTCCGCAAGTTCGTGTTCCCGCACGAGGACGTCCGCCGGCAGGTTCTCGTGGAGCCCACCCCGGAGCCGGACACGGTCGACGCGGAGCCGGTCGAGCGTTCCTGACCTGGACCGGTCAGCGCGGTGTCGCGGCCGGCAGGGCGGCCGGCAGCACGTCGTCCGCGCGGGCCACGGGCAGGAAGATCGTGAACACCGGCGGCCGGGCCCGCGACAGCTCCAGTCGGCCGCCGTCCGCCTCGACCAGCGCGCGCGCCAGCGCCAACCCCAGCCCCGTCGACGACCCGACCGACACCCCCCGGTCGAAGACGTGCGCGACGAGCTCCTCCGGCACCCCGGACCCGGCGTCGCCCACCTCCACCTGCGGGCCGTGCTCGGTCGCGCGCGCGGCGACGGTCACGGTGCCGCCGCCGTGCCGCAGGGCGTTCTCCAGCAGCGCACCCACGGCCTCGCGGATGCGCGCGGGCGTGACGCGGACGAGCAGCCGCTCGGGGACACGCACCTTGAGGGCGCGGCCGGCGCCGCGCATCCGCGGCTGCCACTCCTCGATGACGGTGGCCAGGATCTCGCGCAGGTCCGCGGGCTCGGCACCGGCGGCGCGGGCCGCGCGGGCGGCCTCCAGCAGCTCGTCGAGGACCCCCGACAGGCGCTCGGCCTGCTCCAGCGCCGCAGTCGCCTCCCGCACGACGTCCGGGTCCGGGTGCGTGGTCAGCTCGTCCAGCCGCAGCTGCAGGGCGGTCAGGCGGCTGCGCAACTGGTGCGAGACGTCGCCGACGAGGTTGCGCTCGCGCTGGACGAGCTCGGCGAGCGCGCCCGCGGACGTGTCGAGGACGTCGGAGACCCGGTCCAGCTCGGGGATCCCGTGCCGGTCCGGGGTCCGGCGGAAGTCACCGGCGCCGAGCCGGGCGGCGCGGTCGGCGACGTCCCGCAGCGGCTCGGCCAGCCGCCGGGCGGTCACGGTGGCGACCACGGCACCCGTCCCGACCGACAGCACGATGAGCAGCACCACGACCAGCGTCACCTGCACCTGCTCGGTGCGCAGCACCGTGCGCGGCTCGGCCAGCGTGATCGACGCACCCGGCCAGACCGGCAGCGTCTCGGCGATCGGGTCGGACCCGACGTCCGCGCCGAGGAACTGGACCGGCCGGCCGTCCTCCTCCAGCGTCAGCCGACCGCCGGAGGGGACGGCCAGTGCCAGCGCGTCCTGGTCGACGGTGTCGAACGAGCCGGGCCCGTCGAGCCGGGAGGCGACCTGTTCGAGCCGGTCGAGCAGGTCGGCCCGGCTGAAGTCCTCCATCAGCCGCCAGGTGGTGATGGCGAGCGGGACCCCGAGCACCAGCGCGGTGATCGTGACGACCAGGAGGGTCGACTGCAGGATGCGGCGGCGCATGGGAGTGGGTCGGTCGTCGTCGGATCAGTCGTGGTTGAAGCGGAAGCCGACCCCGCGCACCGTCGCGATCCGCCGCTCGCCGCCGATCTTGCGGCGCAGCCAGGACATGTGCATGTCGAGGGTCTTGCTCGTCTTCATGTCGGGGTCGTTCCACACCTCGCGCAGGATCTCCTCGCGGGTGACGACCTGCCCGGCGCGCAGCATGAGCACCCGCAGCAGCTCGAACTCCTTGTTCGCGAGGTTCACCTCGGTGCCGTCGACGAGCACGCGGCGGCCCGACAGCTCCATCCGCACGCCGCCGACGTCGACGGTCTCCGGGGTCAGCCTGCGCAGCAGCGCCCGCACCCGGGCCAGCAGCTCGGCGAGCCGGAACGGCTTGCTGACGTAGTCGTCGGCGCCCGCGTCGAGCCCGACGACGAAGTCGACCTCGTCGGTGCGCGCGGTGAGCATGAGGACGGGGAGGTCGGGGAAGTCGGGGCGCAGCCGCCGGCAGACCTCGAGGCCGTCCATCCGGGGCAGGCCGAGGTCGAGCACGAGCAGGTCGACATGGCCGACCCGGACGCGGTCCAGCGCGCCCATCCCGTCACCCTGGACCTCGACGGAGTAGCCCTCGCGCTCGAGGGCCCGGGAGAGCGGCTCGGCGATCGCCGGGTCGTCCTCGGCCAGCAGGACCGTGGTCACGAACGCGAGGGTATCCCCTGCGTCATTCGACCGTCGTGAGCCGACACCGGCGCGGGGATGGGAGGCTGGCGCCGTGGAGCACGTGACGCCCGCCGACCGCACACCCGACGCGGTCGCCCCCGACCACGCCGACGACCTCGCGCTCGCGCTGCGGCTCGCCGACACCGCCGACGCGATCACCGTCGACCGGTTCCGCGCCGCCGACCTGCGCGTCACCCGCAAGCCCGACCGCACACCCGTCACCGACGCCGACACCGCCACCGAGGACGCGCTGCGTGCCGTGATCGGCACCGAGCGGCCGGGTGACGCCGTGCTGGGCGAGGAGCGCGGCGGTGAGGTGCCGGCGAGCGGCCGGGGCTGGGTGCTCGATCCGATCGACGGCACGAAGAACTTCTCCCGCGGCGTGCCGGCCTGGGCCACGCTCATCGGGTTGACCGTGCACGGCCGGGCCGTCGTCGGGGTCGCGAGCGCCCCGGCACTCGGTCGCCGCTGGTGGGGCGCCGCGGGGCTGGGCGCGTGGGCGTCGGACAACGGGGGGCCGCCGCGCCGGCTCGCGGTCTCCGGGGTCACCGACCTCGCCGACGCCTACCTGTCCACCACCGACTTCCGCACGTTCTCCCGGTGCGGCGACCTCGACCGGTGGCTCGCCCTCGCCGACGCCTGCTGGGAGACGCGCGCGTTCGGCGACTTCTGGCAGTACTGCCTCGTCGCCGAGGGCGTGATCGACGTGGCCGTGGACCGGGCGGCCAGCGTCTGGGACCTCGCCGCCCTCGGCCCGATCCTCGACGAGGCCGGCGGGCGGCTGACGGACCTCGACGGCGTCGCGACCCACGACGGCGGCAACGCGCTGGCCTCCAACGGCGCGGTGCACGACGCCGCGCTCGCGCTGCTCACCGGTCGCTGACGGACGCGGCGCGCGCTACCCGGGCGTCGTCGCGCGCTCCAGGGCCTCCCGTACCCGCTCCGCATCGGCGACGGCGACGAACTCCAGCTCCTCGCCCGCCTCCGTCTCGACCAGCAGCGACCGGACGCCCCCGAGCCGGCCCGTCCGCTGTGTGCGCACGCCGGTGATGCCGTC
The DNA here is from genome assembly GCA_963780835.1 of uncultured Actinomycetota bacterium. Classification (GTDB taxonomy): domain Bacteria; phylum Actinomycetota; class Actinomycetes; order Mycobacteriales; family Pseudonocardiaceae; genus Pseudonocardia. The sequence goes on from CAWADQ010000020.1 coordinate 238,195, forward strand.
GAGCGGCACCTGGATCCCCTGCCACCCGTGCACCCCCTCGCGCGCCAGGAGGCGCCGGGTGGTGACGACGAGGTGCGTCGTGCGCCAGCGCACCAGCGGCAGCACCGAGAGCCACCCGACCAGCACCACCGCGAGCCCGCCGACGGCCGGCCAGCCCCACTCCTGCCAACCCTGGTTCCGGGCGAGCGCAGCGACGTAGCCCGCTGCGCCGACCACCAGCAGGAACGCCAGCGCGGGCCCGAGCAGCACCCGCCAGTGCGGATGTCGGTGGGCGACGACCCGCTCCCCCTCGACGAGCACGTCGTCCGGGAAGACCACCGGGCCACGGTAGTGGCACGGCACCCGGGATCCGGCGGCGGTGCGCCCCCGGGTCAGCCGTCGGCGCGCGCCTCGGTCCGGTCGTCCACGGGCCGCAGGTGCACGACGTCCCCCGCCGCGATCGCGCGGCGCTGGCCGTCGCTGCCGAGCAGCAGCAGCCGGCCGTCGCCGTCGACGTCTTCGGCCATGCCCGTCACCGCCATCCCGCCGGGCAGTTCCACCCGCACCTCGGCGCCGAGGCTGGCGCAGGCCGCGCGGTAGTCCGCACGCAGGTGGTGGGCGTCGGGGTCGCCGAGGGACGCCCGCCAGGCCGACTCGCGCTCGGCGATCCGGGTGAGCACGGCGACCAGCACCTTCGTCCGGTCCACCGCCTCGGCGCCCTCCGCGGCGAGCGACGTGGCGCCGGCCGGGAGCTCGGCCGGTGTCCCGGCGACGTTCAGCCCGATCCCGAGCACGACCGCGGTGCCGTCCGGGCCGCTCGCCGCCTCGGCGAGGATGCCGCCCGCCTTGCGCTGCGCGGCGCCCAGCAGGAGGTCGTTGGGCCACTTGAGGCAGACCGGGGCGGGAACCAGGTCGCGGACGGCGTCGCGCACCGCCAGCCCGGTGAGGAGCGGCAGCCACCCGTAGCGGTCGGGCGAGACGGCGCCGGGACGCAGCAGGACGCTGACGGTCACCCCGGTGCCGGGCGGCGACACCCACTCGCGCCCGAGTCGCCCGCGCCCCGCGTCCTGGTGCTCCGCGACGAGGACCGACCGGTCCGGGGCGCCGGAGGCGGCGGACGTGAGGAGCGCGGCGTTGGTCGAGCCGACGCGCTCGACGACGTCCAGGCGGGCCCACGGGCCTGCCGGGCTCACCAGCGCGGCGCGCAGCGCCGCCGCGTCCCAAGCCTGCTCCATGTGGCGGACGTTACCGCCCGGCAACCCCGGTGGCGGTACCGGTGGCGGTGGGCGGCCACCCGCCGTCGCCCGGCGCACGCAGAACGTTGCCCGCGTCGTCCCGACGGCCACCTCGACGACCCACGCGGTGGTCGTCCGAACCCGACGATCGGCGCGGTCCGACGTGATGCGCGCCGCTCCCCGGCGCTCACGGGTTGCCATCTGGTTAAGGTCCGCGCATGAGTGAGCGAACCGTCCCGGAGATGCGATGAGTGCCGCCACCGAGCCCGTCCAGGACGGCTCGCCCGACCCGCACAGCACCGCGGGCAAACTTGCCGACCTCTACCGGCGCATCGACGAGGCCTTGCACACGGGCAAGGCGGCTGCCGCCGAGCGCCAGCGCGCCAAGGGCCGCCAGACCGCCCGCGATCGTGTCGAGGCACTGCTCGACCCGGGCTCGTTCGTCGAGTTCGACGAGTTGGTCCGGCACCGGTCGATCAACTTCGGCATGCAGGAGAAGCGTCCCTACGGCGACGGCGTGATCACCGGCACCGGCACCATCGACGGCCGCAACGTCGCCGTGTTCAGCCAGGACGCGACGGTCTTCGGCGGCTCGCTCGGCGAGGTGTACGGCCAGAAGATCGTCAAGGCCATGGACTTCGCCCTCAAGACGGGCATCCCGATGATCGGCATCAACGACGGCGGCGGCGCGCGCATCCAGGAGGGCGTCGTCGCGCTCGGCCTCTACGGCGAGATCTTCATGCGCAACGTGCGCAGCTCGGGGGTCATCCCGCAGATCTCGCTGATCATGGGCGCGTGCGCGGGCGGGGCCGTCTACTCCCCCGCGATCACCGACTTCACGGTGATGGTGGACCAGACCAGCCACATGTTCATCACCGGCCCGGACGTGATCAAGACCGTGACCGGCGAGGACGTCGAGATGGAGGACCTCGGCGGCGGCCGGGCACACAACACGAAGTCGGGCGTCGCGCACTACCTGGCCGCGAACGAGATGGACGCGCTGTCGTACGTCAAGGAGCTGCTGAGCTTCCTGCCGAGCAACAACCTCTCCGACCCGCCGGCGTTCCCCGCCGCCGAGCCGATCGCGGGCTCGATCGCCGACTCGCTCGACGCCACGGACCTCGAGCTCGACTCGGTCATCCCGGACTCGCCCAACCAGCCCTACGACATGCACGAGGTGATCACCCGCGTCCTCGACGAAGGGGAGTTCCTCGAGGTCCATGCCCTGTTCGCGCCCAACATCATCGTCGGGTTCGGCCGGATCGAGGGCCGCAGCGTCGGCGTGGTGGCCAACCAGCCCACCCAGTTCGCCGGTTGCCTCGACATCGACGCCGCGGAGAAGGCGGCCCGGTTCGTGCGCACCTGCGACGCGTTCAACGTGCCCGTGCTGACCTTCGTCGACGTCCCCGGCTTCCTGCCCGGGACCACCCAGGAGTGGGACGGCATCATCCGCCGCGGCGCCAAGCTGATCTACGCCTACGCCGAGGCGACGGTCCCGAAGGTCACCGTGATCACCCGCAAGGCCTACGGCGGGGCCTACGACGTCATGGGCTCCAAGCACCTCGGCGCCGACATCAACATCGCCTGGCCGACGGCGCAGATCGCCGTCACCGGCTCTGCGGGCGCGGTGAACATCCTCTACCGCAAGGAACTCAAGGACCTCACCGGTGACGAGCTCGCGGCGAAGCGCGCGGAGCTGCAGCAGCACTACGAGGACACGCTGGCGAACCCGTACATCGCCGCGGACCGCGGGTACGTCGACGGGGTCATCCCGCCCTCCCACACCCGCGGGTACGTGGGCCGGGCACTGCGGGCGCTGGCGACGAAGCGCGAGGCGGCGCCGACGCGCAAGCACGGGAACATCCCCCTGTGACAGAAGCGTCACCGACGAGCGGTGACCGACGACGGGGCGACCGGGGACGCTGCACGGGAGGCGACCCCGGAGGAGCGCCGGGCGCTGTTCCGGGTCGTCCGGGGCACACCCACGGATGCCGAGCTGGCGGCGCTGACGGTCGTGCTCGCGGCTGCGGCACCGCGTCGGGCCCCGGGACCGCGGACCTGCTCGGCGTGGACCGACCCGGCGGCCCGGATGCGGCGGCCGCTGCACGCCGGGCCCGGCGCGTGGCACACGTCGGCCTGGCCGCGCTGACACCCGCAGCTCAAGTGCTGCTCAATTCGCTTTCCCCTGCGCTTCCGCGGCCGCAGAGTCGGTACCGGCAGCGTGCTGCGGAGGGGGAGATCCACATGAACGTGACCGGGTTCGTGGTGATGCTCGGCTTCGCCGCCCTCATGGTCCTCGCCGGGAACGTGGGCCTGGTCTGCGGACGGGCCCGGGCGCGCGCCGCGGCCGGCCGTCGCCGTCATGTGCGGGTCGCCCGCGGCACCCCGACGCAGCCCGGCACGGGCGGGAGCAACCCGACGAGCGGCACGTTCCTCGGGTCGGGCACGGCGTCGTCCCGGAACAGCGGCGCACCCCGCGCGTCGATTGCGGGAGTGAACATTCACCGCGGAAGATAACGCAAAGAACGCGGTCCATCACATTCTGAAGGCGCATGACCATTTTCCGCGACAGCGAGTCACCACCTCACCGCCAAGAGTACAAACGGTGGGGCCCCCGCCCCTGTCCTGCGCAAACGTTACTCTCGCGAGCACTCCGGCTCCCCGAATAGTCATGCTCCCGGCACACGGCAGTCCGGCGCAGCGCACGAACGATGCGCGCCGGCCTCCGCAGCAGTGCCGAGGCGGGAATGGTGCGACACGATGTGAAGTCACTGATCGACATTCTCCGCGCAGCAACACCCTCAGCGAAGCCGACTGGCGGCGCCGTCACCGCATGCTGCAGTGGGTGTTGCTCGTTCACGTCCCCCTGCTGGCGGTCATCGGGCTCGCGCTCGGCGACCCCCGCTGCCGCTCGTCATCGCCCTGGTCATTCCGGTGGTCTGCGCCGTCGCGGGCCGCCTGCTGAGCCACCACCGGCGGCTCGGTCGGCTGCCGTCACCGCCGGCCTCGTCTGGTGCTCGACCGTGCTCGTGGGTATCACCAACGGAACCATCGAGTCCAACTTCCGCTTCT
>CAWADQ010000021.1:0-35385 GCA_963780835.1 uncultured Actinomycetota bacterium
TCACGTCGCGCCAGGTGATGACCTCCCGGCCGTCCCGGATCGCGGTGATCAGGGCCTCGTTCACCAGGTCCTTGATCGTCGCGCCGGTGGCGTACGGGGTGATCGTGGCGAGCTTGTCGAGCTCCTCGTCGGTGACCTCGTGCGGCACCTTGTCCAGGTAGCCCTGGTAGGTGCGGATCCGGCCGGCCTTGCTCGGGTAGCCGACCCGGTAGATCCGGTCGATCCGGCCCGGGCGCAGCAGCGCCTCGTCCAGCGCCTCGGGCATGTTCGTCGCCATCATGACGAGAATGCGGTACTTGGGCGGCGGCTTCGGCCGCATGCCCAGCACCCGCCGGCCCCAACGGTTGAGGATGCCGCGCGGCTTCTTCAGGCCGGACAGCTCGGTGAGCAGCGCCTGCAGCGTGCCCATCCCGCCGCCGCCGCCGTTCATCCCGCCGCCCATGACGAACCGGCTGCGCCGCTCCGGCTCCTCGGCGCCGTCACCCGCCCACCCGGCCGACGCCATGGCGTCACGGGTGAGCAGCGAGCGCGTGTCTTCTGAGAGGTAGGAGAAGCCGTGGCAGCCGGAGTGCGCGAAGGCCGGGGGCCGCATGCCGCGTGCCCCGCCCGGGACTGTTCCGCCCAGCGAGCCGCGGTTGCCCAGCGCGTCCGCCTCGTCGAAGAACACGATGACGCCGCCGTAGCGCAGCGCGAGCTTGCGCAGCTTCCGGAACAGCGACTTGACCTTGAGGATGCCGACGCCCATGAACATGTTGATGAAGGCGCCGGGGTCGACGAAGACGTAGGGCCTGCCGGTCTCGCCCGCGACGGCCTCGGCCATCAGCGTCTTGCCGGTGCCGGGCGGGCCCCACAGCAGGATGCCGCCGGGGACGTAGCCGCCCTTGGCCTCGATCTCGTCCGGCTTCTCCAGGAACATGATGTTCTCGCGGATCCGCTGGACCACGTGGTCCTGGCCCCAGACGTCGGAGAACCGCGTCTTGATGTCGTCCGGGTAGTAGGTGTCGACGCCACCGCGCGACAGCAGCCAGAACAGGCCGATGAACTGGAACGCGATGAAGAAGAACGCGAAGGCCAGCTGCAGGATCATCGGCAGCGCCTGCCACAGCAACGCGGGTGCCGCGAACAGCGCCAGCACCGGCGAGGTCTCCAGGATCTGGCCCGCGACCACCGCGAACAGCACGATGAACGCGATGATCTTCACCAGGCGGGCCAGCCGGAAGCGGGTCCAGTCGGAGAACCGCCGCTTCATCGCCCGGTCGAAGCCGCCGAACACCCGATACGACCAGAACCGGTGGTAGCCGGCGGAGCGCTCGCTGAGGAAGTAGTGCACCTGGCGCAGCAGCTCCAGGCCCATCAGCCAGAGCAGCCACTGGGACTCGACGACGTGGAGGCGCACCGCGTCGACGAACGGCAGCAGCGGGTTGTCCGCCATCGCCGACCAGACGACGACGAGCCAGATCACACCCAGCAGGAGCAGCAGCCGGATGCGGTGCCACAGCGATGCCTTCGGCCGCGTCGGCCTGCGCGGCGGCGGGGCCGCCGCGGCGGGCGGATCCGCGGGCGGGGCGAGCCCGTCGTGCACGGGGGCGGGCCCCGAGGGGCCGAGCCCGGTGGGATCGGAAGGGGCGGTCATGGGCTCTCCCGGACGGTGAAGGAGGAGACCACTGTGCCGATCTCCTTCTGGCGCTGCTCGTAGCACTCTGTCGAACAGCGCACGAAGAACATGTAAAGCTTGCTGGCGTCGTCGTTGAGGTAAGCCGTCTGATCCATCATCTGCATCGGGCCGTCACCCACGCGGTAGCGGAACACCGAGTGCACGCCGCGCAGCCCCTTGCCCGGGGTGAGCACCTCGTCGCTGACCAGCACGAAGTCGCTGACGCCCGACGTCGGGTCCAGCTCGGCCGCCTGCCGCGCCGAGGGTGAGACCGGGTAGAACAGGTCACGCAGCCGGTCCAGGGAGAACTGCCCGCGGGCGGTCTCCGGGATCTGCTGGACGCCGACGAACGCCGCGGGCGCCGGCGCGCTCGGGCCGAACAGGTGCACCGGCGACGGCGCGGTGTCCGCGTCGTAGGCCTCGAACCACAGGCCGCGCTCCTTCTCCGTCAGCGTCGGGTCGAAGCCGATCGCGTCGTCCATCGCCTTGCCGTCGATCTGCCGCCAGGTGGTGGGCACCTTGAGGTACGTGCGGTCCGTCGAGTTCGTGACGTACGTGTACTCCGGTGAGCCGCAACCGGCGACCAGCGCCACGAGGGCGGCGACCGACAGCAGTAGGAGCGCCCTGGCGGTGACCGGGGAACTCCTGTGCCGTGCTCGGATCGGCATCCGACCTCCTGCGTGACCGACCTGTGATGTCGAGTATGCGCCACGAACGCAGCCCTCGGCCTCCTCGCCATGGTTGCGAGGACGTTTCGGGGGACATCCTGACGGTCTTGCGGCACCATGGTGCCGGGTGCGCCCTACCGCGGGTGTGAGGCTGCGGGGCCGGTCGTCGACCGGCACCGACGCCGGGCGGTAGGGCAGCCGGTGATCGACCGCCCGGCGACGGCGAACGGTCACGGTGGGTCATTTCTGAGCGTTTGCGGCAGCCGCCCTGAGAACGTTACGTGGCGAACGGCCTAATATCCGAGTGGCAAATGGCGGGGTTGCTGCCGCTCGGCGTTTCACAGAGTGCGCACATCTCACCGGGCTCTCAGCTTCCGGAACCGTCGGTGATCTCCGACCTACGGTCCCGGGCCATGACTCAGCGCATTGTGCGTGCGGGATGGATGGCCGTCTTCGGCGCCGTCCTCGCCGTGCCGGTGGCGGTGCGCCTGGCCACCTCCGGCCCCCTCCCGCTGTGGAGCCAGCTCGCGGACATCACGGGCCTGCTGGCGCTGTCCGGCCTGGTCTGCGCGGCCGTCCTGCCCTCCCGGGTGCGGTCGCTGACGCGGGCCTTCGGCATCGAGGACATCCTCGACGTGCACCGCTTCCTCGGCGTCGCGTCCGCCGTGCTCGTCCTGCTGCACCTCGCCTGCGTCGTCGCGATGAACCCGGCACAGGTGGCGCTGCTCGACCCGGCGCTGAACGGCCCGCCTGCCAAGGCCGCCTCCGTCGCCACCGCCGCGCTGGTGATGCTCGTCGTGCTCGCCGCCGCCCGGCGCCGGCTCGAGCAGCGCTACGAGGTGTGGCGCTGGATCCACGTGCTGCTGGCGATCACCACCCTCGCCGGGTCGGCGCTGCACGTGCTCTGGCTCAACCACCTGATCAACGAGCCTGCCCTGTACACGATCTTCGTGCTGCTGACCGTCGCGGTGACCGGGGTGCTGGTGCACCGGTGGATGTGGCGGACGCTGCTCGACCCGTCGACGGAGTTCGTCGTCACCCAGGTGCGGCGCGAGTCGCCGACGGTCACCACGGTCAGCCTCGCCGCCCGCAACGGCTACCCCGACGACAGCTGGGACTTCGCACCCGGCCAGTTCGCCTGGCTGCGGCTGACCCGTTCGGTCACCGGCGAGGAGCACCCGTTCACCATCGCCTCGTCGCCGCACCTGCCCGGCCGCGTCGAGTTCACCATCCGCAACGCCGGCGACTTCACCCGCGGCATCAACCGGCTCAAGCCCGGCCAGCCGGTCTGGGTCGACGGCCCGCACGGATCGTTCACCAGCGACGTCTCCTCCGTCGAGGGCGTCGTCATGATCGCCGGCGGGGTCGGCATCACCCCGATGATGAGCATGGTGCGCGCGGCGGCCGACCGCCGCGACCCCCGACCGCACCGGCTCGTCGTCGTCGCCCGCAACCACGAGGACCTGCTCTTCCGCGACGAGCTCGGCTGGCTGCGCGAGGATCTGGACCTGGAGATCACCGAGGTGCTGCGGCGCCCCCACCCCGGGTGGGAGGGCCACACCGGCGAGATCAACGTCGGGATGCTCGCGGCCGTCCTCGGCACCGACCACGAGCCGGCGCAGCTCGACTACTTCCTCTGCGGCCCGCCCGGGCTGATCCACGACACCCTCGAGGCACTCGCCGCGCTCGGCGTGCCCGAGAACCGCGTTCACACCGAACAGTTCGACATGGCCTGACCCAGCTCCCCCGACCAGCTCACTCCTGAACCACGCTCGCCTGAACAAACCCCCCGGTTCGCTCCCCAAGCACTCTCCGAAGGGTTCTCATGCAACGCCGTACGTCCCGAACGTTGAGTCGCGCCGTCATCGTGGCGGTGATCCTTGCCGTCGGCGCGACCATCTGGCAGTCCTGGACCGCCGGCATGCCCGGCACCTCCGGGATCGTCGCCACGCAATGGGGTCCGCTCTCCCCGGCGGACCGTGACCTGATCGTGAAGGTCCGTCTCGCCTGCCTGTGGGAGATGTCCACCGGGCAGCAGGTCCAGCAACAAGCCACCAACCCGGCCGTGAAGGAGGCCGGCCGGAAGATCTCCGCCGAGCACACCGAACTCGACCAGAAGACCCGCGACATCGCCGACAAGCTCGGCGTGCCGCTGCCGGCCAGCCCGAACGCCCAGCAGCTCGGGTGGATGAAGGAGATCGCATCCAAGACCGGCTCGGACTACGACCGCACCGCGGTGCAGCGGCTGCGGGAGGCCCACGGCATCGTGTTGCCGATCCTGGCGGAAGTGCGGATCAGTACTCGCAACGACCTGGTCCGCCAGTTCGCCGCCGACGGCACGCTGTACGTCACACGGCACATCAGCTACCTGGAGTCCACCGGGCTGGTCGACTACTCCGCGCTGCCCGAGCCGCAGTCGCCCGGCCTGCTCTCCGGCGCGGCGAACTGGACCGATCTGATCGTGCCCGGCCTCGTCCTCATCGCATGCCTGCTGGCCGCCACCCTGATCGGCGCGAGCCTGCGCGGGCGGGGCAAGGCGAACAAGGCGGCGCAGCTGCCGCCGATGGTGACCACGTCCGCTCCCCGGGTGGCCACCGCCGCCGCGCTCATCGCCTTGCCGGAGGCGGCCAGCACGGCCCGGTCGGCGAGGTTCAGCTCCACCGACATGGCCTCGGCGATGTCGCCGGGGACGTCGCCGGGCGGGATTCCCGACGTCCCGACCCCGGCCCAGGGCATCCCGCGGTCCCGGGTCACCGACAGCGGGCGGCACGCCGTCCGTCGCTAAGCCAGCGCACGACCCGCACGGCTCGCTCCCCGCTCCGCCGCGCACCCCGAGCCACCGCTCCCCGCACCCGGCTACCGAACGTCGCTCCACGCAGTTCGCCCTCCCGCACTTCCGCTCCCCAGCGACCGCTCCTCACGGCCCGTGCCATCCGGTGACGGCCCCAACCCCGATAGAGGCTCTGATGCAGCTCCACCCCACGTCCCGCTCCCGGCGCGTCCGCCGCCTCCTCGCCGTCTCCGCGGCCGCGGTTGCCGTCATGATCGCGCCGACCGCGTGCAACTACGGCGGTGCCGCCCAGATGGACATGCCCACTCACTCGGGCCACATGGACGGCATGAACATGGACGACCCGGCCCAGCGGGGGCCGGAGGAGCACCAGGTCGTCCCCGTCGCCAACCAGCTGCCGGCGACCGCGGCCCCGGCGGCCGACGCCGACTCCGCGACGACCACCGCCAACTCGGCGCGGTCCCGCGACGACCGGCGCCGCGGCGACGGCGACCGGCGGCGCGGCAACCCCACGACGAAGCCGACGATCCCGAACCCGACCGGCACCACGACCGCCACCGCCACCTCGACGGCCACGAGCTCGCGCGAGCGCGAGCGCCTCGGCCACCCCGACCGCGCCGACGGGGCCCAACAACGGGCTCGACGTGCTCGGCCGGGACTGCTCGAACAGCAAGCTGACGCCGCACGACGGCTTCCAGAAGTCCCCGGCCTGTGTGAGCACCGCAATGGGCGAGATCGCGGCGGAGAACAAGCTGCCGTCCCTCCTGATCACCAACTCGCCGCGGCTGGTCGGCGTCAACCAGCCGTTCAAGCTCGTGGTCAGCACCCGCAACCTGGTGCGCGACCGGTTCCTCGGCGCCGCCGCGGGCGGCTACTACCTGGAGAGCTCGTTCCTGAACGCCCAGGGCCTGCAGCGCGGGCACTTCCACACCGCCTGCCGGATGCTCGCGTCGACCAAGCAGGCGCCCGACTCGTCGGTCGCGCCGGCGTTCTTCCTCGCCACGCAGGACAACGGCGGAGGCGCGGCACCGGACAGCGTGACGATCGACGTGCCCGCCACGGCGACCAAGACGGCCGGCATCATGCAGTGCACGTCGTGGGCCGGTGACGGATCACACCGGACGCCGATGATGACCAAGGCCAATGAGACCCCCGCCATCGACTCGGTCCGGATCCTCATCAGTGGCCGGGGCCGCGCCGAGCAGGTGGACGTGAGCGCTGCCGACGCCCAGGCCGACGCGACCAAGCTGGCCCAGGCCGAGCAGCAGCAGGCCGGCGCGCAGAAGCCGGACCAGGACGGCGCCGTGCAGCCGCTGCCCGCGGGTGTCGGCACCGCAGCGGACGGCGCAGCAGCCCCCGCAGCCCCGGCGGCAGAGAGCCCGGCGGCCCCGGCCGCGGCGACCCCGGCCGCCAACTGACCGCTGCCAACTGACGGTCGCCACTGCGTGACCACGTGAGCGAACGCGGCGTTGGGTGCATCTACTGCACCGAACGCCGCGTTCGCTCCGTTCCGGGCCCCGTTCAGGCCAGGCCGAGATCGGCGAGGCCGAGCAGCGAGCGGTACGCCGCGCCCTCGGCCTCGATCGCCTCCCGGGCACCGGTGCCGCGGTCGACGACCGTGGCCACGCCGACGACCTCCGCGCCCTCCTGGCGCACCGCCCGCACCGCGGTCAGCACCGAGCCACCGGTCGTGGACGTGTCCTCGACGACGAGCACCCGACGGCCGGCGACGTCGGGGCCCTCGATCAACCGCTGCAGCCCGTGCTCCTTCGTGGACTTGCGCACGACGAAGGCGTCGACCGGCGTGACGTCCGGGTCGGCGGCGTGCTCGGCGGCGACTGCGTGCAGCACGGCGTCGGCCACCGGGTCCGCACCGAGGGTGAGGCCCCCGACGGCCGTGTAGTCCCAGTCCGCGGTCAGCACCCGCATCAGCCGGCCGACCAGCGGGGCGGCCCGGTGGTGCAGGGTGACGCGGCGCAGGTCGACGTAGTAGTCGGCCTCGGTACCGGAGGCCAGGGTGATGCGCCCGTGCACCACCCCGAGCTCGCGGACCAGCCCGGCGAGCTCCTCACGCTCGCTGTCGGCGCTTGTCACGGTTCCTCCTCGTATTCGTGATCACCAGTGGGCCGGTCAGCGCCGGCCGGTGTCCGCCCCGCCGGTGAGACCTCAGCGCTTCGCCTGTCTGCCCGTCCCGTCATACCGACCAGCCGCCGCACCAGCGGTCGGGGCAGCAGGTCCGCGGCCACGGCGACCGCCCGGTACTGCCGGCTCGGGACCGAGATCACCCGGCCGCGCTCCAGGTCGACGAGGCAGTCGTCGACGACCCGGGCCGGGTCGAGCCAGAACGGCCCCCGGCGCGCGCCGACGTCCATCCCGGCCCGCTGGTGGAACTCGGTGCGCACGAACCCCGGGCACAGCGCCATCGCGTGCACGCCGGTGCCGCGCAGCGATGTGGCCACCCCCTCCGTGAAGGAGGTCACCCAGGCCTTGTCCGCCCCGTAGCTGGGGCTGCGGCCGGGCAGGAACCCCGCGATGCTGGAGACGTTGACGACCGCGCCGCGGCCCCGATCGATCATGCCCGGGAGCACGGCGCAGGTCAGGTGCAGCACCGCGGTGACGTTGACGTCGAGCTGGCGCTGCAGCTCGTCCGCACCGGCGGTGAGCAGCGAGCCGGCGGCGGCCAGGCCGGCGTTGTTGACCAGGAGGTCGACCGGCGCGACGTCCGGGTCCGCGAGCCGCGCGGCCACCTGGTCCCGGCCCGCGGCCAGGGCCAGGTCGGCGGGGAGCACCTCGACGACGACGTCCGACTCCCGCGCGTCCGTGGCCGCCGCGTCGAGCCGACGCCGATCGCGGGCGACGAGCACGAGGTCGTAGCCGTCGCGGGCGAGCCGGGCGGCGAACGCGGCACCGATGCCGGACGTCGGTCCCGTGATCATGGCGGTGGGCACACCCGCGACCCTAGGACGTCGCGCGCCGTCCCGTGGAACGACGGGCTGTCGTCAGTGCTCCGAGCGGTCCCGGGCGCGCGCGCCCTGCTCGAGCGCCGCGGCGACCTCGGCGAGGTCCGCGAGCAGGTCCTGCAGGCGGGCGGGCGTCGACCCGACCGGCGCGGTGCCCAGCACCCAGGTGTCTTCGGCCCAGACCAGCTCGACGTCGTCGCCGATGACGTCCGCGGCGTCGGCGAGCCGCGGGGTGAGCAGCGGGCGGACGGCCTCGGCGTCCGAGACGAAGGCGTAGCGCGCTCCGACCGGTTCGAGCAGGTCGAGCCCGGCGTCGTCGGGCAGCGGGGCGGACGGCAGGCGCAGCTCGACGGCGGCGGGCAGCGGCTTGGCGACCTGCACGGCGGCCAGCACCGTGCTCACCCGCCCCGCCTGCTCGTGGTCGAACAGGTAGCCCTGGCGCGGGCCGTCGGGCGTGGGCACCTGGCCCGCGACGAGGTTGCGCGCCACACCCGGCCCGCCCTGATGGATGGTGCCGAAGCGCCACCGGCCGGGCAGGACGGGGTCGGTCTCGATGAACTCCCAGTCGTGCTGGGCGGCCCATCGCCGCCGCTCGCGGCCACCACCCCTGGTGTGCGATCGATCGGCGATCAACAACGCCGCGCCGACCACGAGCGCGACGACCGCGACGAGGAACCACACCGACGAGGGGATGCCCACGGCGCGCAGCGTAGCCCCGATACCACCCGTAACCGCGCAACGGCACGTCACCCGACCCCGCGAGTCCCGCGAGTCGGCATCTTTGCCTGCGCGAGTCGCCACATTCGCGGCCGCGAGTCGGCACCTTCGCCGCCGCGAGTCGGCACCTTCGCGCTGCACCAAAGAGCCCCGACGCACGCGCGTGCATCGGGGCTCCGTCGAGTGGCCGACCGTGCGGCGACCCGGTCTACCGGGCGACCACCGGCAGGGCGCGGCCGACGACCAGTGCGCCGGTGCCGCCCTCGGCCATCGGGTCCAGGTCCACCCGGACCGTGTCGCCCTCGCGGACCTCGCCCGCGAGCAGCTCCTTGGCCAGCTGGTCGCCGATCGACGACTGCACCAGCCTGCGCAGCGGGCGTGCCCCGAACACCGGGTCGAAGCCGTTCATCGCCAGCCACTCGCGGGCCGCCTCCGTGACGTCCAACGAGAGCCGGCGCCTCGCCAGCCGGCGGCCCAGCGCGTCGAGCTGGATGTCGACGATCCGGCCCAGCTCCTCGGTCGACAGCGCGTGGAAGACCACGACGTCGTCGAGCCGGTTGAGGAACTCCGGCTTGAAGTGCGACCGCACCACGGACATCACGGCGTCGCGGCGGCCGCGGTCGTCCAGTGCGGGGTTCGTGATCGCCTGGCTGCCCAGGTTGCTGGTCAGCACCAGGATCGTGTTGCGGAAGTCGACCGTGCGGCCCTGGCCGTCGGTCAACCGCCCGTCGTCGAGCACCTGCAGCAGCGTGTCGAACACGTCCTGGTGCGCCTTCTCGACCTCGTCGAACAGCACCACCGAGTACGGACGGCGCCGCACGGCCTCGGTCAGCTGCCCGCCCTGGTCGTAGCCCACGTAACCGGGCGGGGCGCCGACGAGGCGGGCCACCGAGTGCTTCTCGGAGTACTCGCTCATGTCGATGCGCACCATCGCGCGCTCGTCGTCGAACAGGAACTCGGCGAGCGCCTTGGCCAGCTCGGTCTTGCCGACGCCGGTCGGCCCGAGGAAGAGGAACGACCCGGTGGGCCGGTTCTCGTCCGAGATCCCGGCGCGGGCGCGCCGCACGGCGTCCGACACCGCACGCACGGCCTCGGCCTGGCCGACCACGCGGGAGCCGAGCTCGTCTTCCATCCGCAGCAGCTTGGCGGTCTCGCCCTCGAGCAGGCGGCCCGCGGGGATGCCGGTCCACGCCGACACGACGTCCGCGACGTCGTCCGGACCGACCTCCTCCTTGAGCATGACCTGCTCCTGGCCCTCGACCACGGCGGTCTTCTCGGCGAGCTCCTTCTCGAGCGCCGGGATGCGTCCGTAGCGCAGCTCGGCGACGCGCCCGAAGTCGCCGTCGCGCTCGGCCCGCTCCGACTCGCCGCGCAGCTGCTCGAGCTGCTCCTTGAGCTCGCGGGTGACCTCGATGGCGCCCTTCTCGTTCTGCCAGCGCACGGTCAGCGCCGAGAGCTCCTCGCGCCGCTCGGCCAGCTCGGCCCGCAGCGCGGCCAGCCGGTCCCGCGACGCCGGGTCCGACTCCTTCTCCAGCGCCATCTCCTCGATCTCCAGCCGACGGACGGCGCGTTCGACCGTGTCGATCTCGACCGGCCGGGAGTCGATCTCCATCCGGAGCCGGGAGGCGGCCTCGTCCACCAGGTCGATGGCCTTGTCCGGCAGGAACCGGGCGGTGATGTACCGGTCCGACAGCGTGGCGGCGGCGACCAGCGCGGCGTCGGTGATCCGGACGCCGTGGTGCACCTCGTAGCGCTCCTTGAGCCCGCGCAGGATGCCGACGGTGTCCTCGACGGTGGGCTCGCCGACCAGCACCTGCTGGAAGCGGCGCTCCAGGGCCGGGTCCTTCTCGATGTGCTGGCGGTACTCGTCGAGCGTGGTGGCGCCGACCATCCGCAGCTCACCGCGGGCGAGCATCGGCTTGATCATGTTGCCGGCGTCCATCGCGCCCTCACCGGTCGCACCGGCGCCGACGATCGTGTGCAGCTCGTCGATGAACGTGATGACCTGCCCGGCGGAGTCGGTGATCTCCTTCAGGACGGCCTTGAGCCGCTCCTCGAACTCGCCGCGGTACTTCGCGCCGGCCACCATCGACCCGAGGTCCAGCGCGACGACACGCTTGCCGCGCAGCGACTCGGGCACGTCACCCGCGACGATCCGCTGGGCCAGCCCCTCGACGATGGCGGTCTTGCCGACGCCCGGCTCGCCGATCAGCACCGGGTTGTTCTTGGTGCGCCGCGAGAGCACCTGCACGACGCGGCGGATCTCGGTGTCGCGCCCGATCACCGGGTCCAGCTCGCCCTTGCGGGCGCGCTCGGTGAGGTCCACGCCGTACTTCTCCAGCGCCTGGTAGCTGCCCTCCGGGTCCGGGCTGGTGACCCGGGCCGAGCCGCGCACCTTGGTGAACGCCTCGCGCAGCGCGTCGGGGGTGGCCCCGTGGCGGCGCAGCAGCTGCGCGACCTGGCCGCCCTTGTCGGCGAGCCCGACGAGCAGGTGCTCGGTGGAGACGTACTCGTCGCCCATCTCCGTGGCCAGCTGCTGCGCGGCGGTGATCGCCGCGAGCGCCTCACGGGAGAGCTGGGGGGTGGCGACGGTGGAGCCCGACGCCGAGGGAAGCCGGTTGCCCAACGCCGTCACCTCGGCGCGCACCGCCGCGGGGTCCGCGCCGACGGCGGCGAGCAGCGGCGCGGCGATGCCGTCACCCTGCGCGAGGAGCGCGCCGAGCAGGTGCGTGGGACCGACGTCGGGGTTGCCGGCCAGCGAGGCGGCCTGCACGGCGGCCGAGATGGCCTGCTGGGTCTTGGTGGTGGGGTTGAAGCTGTCCATTCCCCGGGTCCTCCTGCGAAAGATCGTGGGGCACTGCTCTTCCTTCGGGCGAGGAAGGGTGCCCGTCGACAAGGACAACGTCAGAGAAGTTGAGTCTGTTCCACTCAGGTTACGCCAATCTGCCTCGATCGACCTTGAGTCACCTCGACTCAAGTCCTGGTCGAGACGACTCGCACACACCTGGCCCCGACGGTCCGGGCCGACCGGGGGCGCACGCTACTCTGCTTCCACGGCGTGCCCACCCCCGTCGCACGCCGCTGCGCGTCGAACGGATTGTCCAATGCCTGTCGCATCGTCCACCCGGGTCCGCCGGGACCGCTCCCCCAGCACCGCGGCGGAGGCCCGGTGACCGCGGAGCAGCTCCTCACGACCGAGCCCGAGAGCGCCGGGCAGGCGGAGGCGGACGGCACCGTCGCACTCATCCGGTCCAGCTTCGCGGTCGTCGCCCCCCGCGCCGACGAGGTCGCCCGGCACTTCTACGCGACGCTGTTCGGCCTCGTTCCCGAGACCCGCGAGCTGTTCCCGGTGAACATGGAGGTGCAGCGCAGCCGCCTGCTCCGCGCGCTGGTGCACGTCGTGCAGATGGTGGACCGCCCGGCCGCGCTCGTGCCGTTCCTCGAGCAGCTCGGCCGGGACCACCGCAAGTTCGGCGTGGGGCCCGAGCACTACGACGCGGTCGGCGTCGCACTGCTCGAGCGCCGTCGCGGAGTTCGCCGGGCCCGGCCTGGACACCGGAGGTCGAGAAGGCCTGGACCGACGCCTACACCACGGTGTCCGGCGCGATGCGGACGGCCGCCCGGGCCGAGCGCGGGCCGGCGACCTGGCTGGGCCGGGTCGCGGGGCACCGCCGGATCGGTTGGGACCTCGCGATCGTCGAGGTCGCCGTGAGCGAGCCGATCCCGTACCGGGCCGGGCAGTACGTCAGCGTCGAGACCCCGCAGCGCCCGCGGCTGTGGCGCTACCTCTCGCCGGCGAACGCGCCGCGCAACGACGGGCGGCTGGAGTTCCACGTCCGCGCGGTACCGGGGGGCTGGGTCAGCCGCTCGATCGTGGCCCACTCGCGCGTCGGGGACACCTGGCGGATCGGACCGCCGATGGGCCGAGCTGCACATCGCGCGCAACAACGGCCGGAACGTGCTGCTGGTCGCAGGCGGCACCGGCCTCACGCCCATCCGCGCGATGCTGGACGACCTCACGCGCGGCGAGGGCCAGCCGCGCGTCCAGGTCTTCATCGGCGGACGCACGTGGGACGACATCTACGACTTCGCGCACCTGCGCCGGCTGTCGTACGCCAACCCGTGGCTGGACGTCATCCCCGTGGTGGAGCGCGACGACACGGGCAACGGCGGCGCGGAGATCGGCACGCTGTCCGAGGTGGTCACCCGCTACGGCTCGTGGGCCGACCACGACGTCACGGTGTGCGGGTCGCCGGCGATGATCCGCTCGACCGTGGCGCAGATGCTGGTGGCGGGCACCCCGCTGGACCGGATCAGCTACGACCCGTTCACCCTCGACTGAGTGGTGCCGGCCGCGCCGCCCCCCGACGGTGCGGCCGCGCCGCTGGTCCACGCCCGGACGCGGCCGTAGGGTGATCGGCTGCCGGGTGATCGGCTGCCGGTGGCGGCGAGGAGTTCCGGGGGGACCGATGACGACGTCCAGCACGAGCACGACGCGTGAGCTGACCGTCCGGTCGGTCGTGCTGGGCGGGGTGATCACCCTGGTGTTCACCGCCGCCAACGTCTACCTCGGCCTGAAGGTGGGCCTCACCTTCGCCACCGCCATCCCGGCCGCGGTGATCTCGATGGCGATCCTGCGCTACTTCCGCGGCCACTCGATCCTCGAGAACAACATCGTCCAGACGATCGCGTCGGCGGCCGGCACCCTGGCGGCGATCATCTTCGTGCTGCCCGGCCTGATCATGATCGGCTGGTGGCAGGGCTTCCCGTACTGGACGACGGTGGCGGTCTGCGTGATCGGCGGCACGCTCGGCGTCATGTACTCCGTGCCGCTGCGCCGCGCGCTCGTCACCGGCTCGGACCTGCCGTACCCGGAGGGCGTCGCGGCCGCCGAGGTGCTCAAGGTCGGTGAGGCCACCGAGAGCACGGCGGAGGGCGCAGCCGAAAGCGCCGCCGAGGGCAACCGGCGTGGCCTGCAGGCGATCCTGATCGGCTCGCTGGCCTCGGCCGGGTTCTCCCTGCTGGCGGCGCTCAAGCTGGTCGGCAACGAGGTGTCGGCGGCGTTCCGGGTCGGCTCCGGGCGGCACGCTGTTCGGGGCCAGCCTGTCGCTGGCGCTGATCGGCGTCGGGCACCTCGTCGGGGTCACCGTCGGTGTAGCGATGCTGGTCGGCCTGCTGATCTCCTACGGGGTGCTGCTGCCCACGCTCACCTGGGGCGACCTGCCGAGCGGCGCCGACCTGTCCGACGTCGTGTCCAGCACGTTCGGCCACGAGGTGCGGTTCGTCGGGGCCGGGGCGATCGCGGTGGCCGCGGTCTGGACGCTGCTCAAGATCCTCGGTCCGATCGTGCGCGGCATCCGGGCCGCCGCGGTGTCGAGCGCGGCGCGGCGCGGCGGCGGCACGGTCGACATCACCGAGCGGGACCTGCCGATCGGCATCGTCGGCGGGACGATCGCGCTGTCGCTGATCCCGATCGCCGCGCTGCTCTGGTGGTTCCTGTCCGGCACACACCTCGCCGGGAACACCGTGCCGACGATCCTGGTCAGCCTCGTCTACATCGTCGTGATCGGTGCGGTGATCGCGGCCGTCGCCGGGTACATGGCCGGGCTCATCGGCTCGTCCAACAGCCCGATCTCCGGGGTGGGCATCCTCGTCGTGCTGGGCATCGCGCTGCTGCTGGCGGCGATGCACGGGTCCGGCGGTGACCCGGGGCAGACCACGGCCCTGGTCGCCTATGCGCTGTTCACCACCGCGGTGGTGTTCTCGGTCGCCACGATCTCCAACGACAACCTGCAGGACCTGAAGACCGGCCAGCTCGTCGGCGCGACCCCGTGGAAGCAGCAGGTCGCCCTCGTCATCGGCGTGGTCTTCGGGGCGCTGGTGATCGCGCCGGTGCTCGACCTGCTCAACACGGCGTTCGGTTTCGCCGGGGCGCCGGGGGCCGGGGAGAACGCGCTCGCCGCACCCCAGGCCGCACTGATCTCGGCGCTGGCCGAGGGCGTGTTCGGGGGCGACCTGAACTGGGGGCTCATCGGCCTCGGCGCGCTCATCGGCGCCGTGGTGATCGTGATCGACGAGGTGCTCGCCAGGAGAGGGTCGCTGCGGCTGCCGCCGCTCGCGGTGGGCATGGGCATGTACCTGCCGATGTCGCTGACCCTGGTGATCCCGATCGGCGCCCTGCTCGGCCGGGCCTACGACCGGTGGGCGGAGCGCCAGGGCGGCGACGTGGCGCTGAAGAAGCGGCTGGGCGTGCTGATGGCCACCGGACTCATCGTCGGCGAGAGCCTGTTCGGGGTGCTCTTCGCCGGGATCGTGGCCGCGTCGGGGTCCGACAGCCCGCTGGCCGTCGTCGGCGAGGGCTTCGAGAACTGGGCCCTCGCCATCGGCATCGTGCTGTTCGTGGCCACGGTGCTGGCCCTGTACCGCACGACCCAGCGCTCGGCCGACGACCGGACCTGATTACTCCCTCCGGGCGCTCCGGATGCCAGACCACCAGGTGGTGGCGCCGGTCGACCGGCACCAGGTCACGACGGTAGGAGCGGTGCACCATCGCCGCCGCCTGCTCGGCGGCGTCGCGGACCGACTGCAGCTCGGCGAGGAGCTCCTCGACCCGGCCCTGCAGCTCGTCGACGAGCTGTTCCAGCTCGATGATCCGCTTGATGCCGGCGAGGTTCACGCCCTCCTCCTGCGACAGTCGCTGCACCTCGCGGAGCAGCGCGATGTCGCGGGCCGAGTAGCGGCGCCCACCACCGGCCGACCGGCCGGGGCTGACGAGCCCCAGCCGGTCGTAGCTGCGCAGCGTCTGCGCGTGCAGGCCGGACAGCTGCGCGGCCACCGAGATGACGAACACCGGGCTGTCCGGTTCGATCTGGCGCGGGTCGGCCGCCCCGCGCGGAGCGCGGGGTGGATGAGTCGTGGCCGGATCGGTCACAGCTCCCGGCGGCAGTCCGCCGAGAACGTCACGGAGACCACGATCCGTCACCTCCCCGCGCCGCCGAGCAGGTCCGCCCGCGGGTCGAAGCCCTTGGTCGCCTCGGCGAAGTCGTGCAACGCCTTCTGCGCGGCGTCGTCCAGGCGCTGCGGTACGGCCACGGACACCGTGACGAGCAGGTTGCCCGGCGTGCCGGTGCGCTTCTGCACGCCGCGCCCGCGCACCCGGAACGTCTTGCCGCTCTGGGTCCCTGCCGGGATCCGCAGGGTGACCGAGCCGTCCAGCGTCGGCACGTCGATCGTGCTGCCGAGCACCAGCTCCGGGTAGGTCACGGGAACCGTGACCACGAGGTCGTCCGGGTTGTCCTTCGACCGCCCGAACACCCGGTGCGGCGTGACGTGCACCTTGACGTACAGGTCGCCCGCGGGGGCGCCGCCGCGGCCCGGCTCGCCCTGGCCGGCGAGCTTGATCCGCTGCCCGTCGTCCACCCCCGCGGGAACGCGGATGGTGAGCGAGCGGGTACGGGTGCTGACACCGTCTCCACCGCACTCGGGGCACGGGTCGTCGATGATCCGGCCGGTGCCGCGGCAGTCCGGGCACGGCTCGGAGAACGCGAACGCGCCCTCGTTGCGGCTGACCAGGCCGCGTCCGGAGCACGTCGGGCACTGCCGCGGGGCGGTGCCCGGCCGGGCACCGGTGCCCGAGCACGTCTGGCAGCGGCCGGGGGCCGAGAGCCGGATCGGCACCTCGGCACCCTTGACGGCCTGCGTGAAGTCGATCCGCAGCTCGCTCTCGACGTCCGCGCCACGCTGTCCGCGTGTCGCCGACGCCCGCGTGCCACGGCCGCCGGCACCGCCGAAGATCCCGCCGAGCAGGTCGCCCAGGCCCGGGCCGGCGCCGCCGGTGTTGCCGAACAGATCGCCCATGTCGAACGTCTGCCCGCCGCCGGGGAACCCGCCTGCGCCGCCCGGGAACCCGCCGGGGAAGCCCCCGCCCCGCCGCCGCCGGCGAACAGGGCGCGGGTCTCGTCGTACTCGCGCCGCTTCTTCTCGTCCGAGAGCACCCCGTAGGCCTCGGACACCGACTTGAAACGGGCCTCGGCCTGTGCGTCGCCGGGGTTGGCGTCGGGGTGCAGCTGGCGGGCGAGCTTGCGGTACGCCTTCTTGATCTCGTCCTGGGACGCGCCGGAGGCGACGCCCAGCTCACGGTAGAAGTCCTTCTCGATCCAGTCGCGCTGGGTCATTCCGCCTCCCTCCTTCTCACTCCGTCCCCGTTCAGTCCGTCGGGGCGGCGGGGTCGACGACCGGGATCCCGTCGGGCGGGGTCTCGATCGCCGTTCCGTCGTCGGCGCGCTCCGTCACGGCCACCATCGCGGGCCGCAGGACGCGGTCGCCGATGCGGTAGCCGCGGCGCAGCACCGCGGACAGGACCGTCACGGTCGGCCCGGTGACGTCCGCCGTCTCGTGCTGGACGGCCTCGTGCACCGACGGGTCGAACGGCTCGCCCTCGGTGCCGAACGGCTCGAGCCCGAGCTTCTGCACCACGGAGACGAGCTTGTCCGCCACCGACTTGAACGGCCCCGTGAGGTCGCCGTGCGCGCCGGCTCGCTCGACGTCGTCGAGCACGGTGAGCAGCTCGCCGACGAACTGGGCCCGCGTGGTGACCAGCACGGCCTCCCGGTCCCGGTCGACCCGCCGCCGGTAGTTCGCATACTCGGCGGACAGCCGCTGCAGGTCCGCGGTGCGCTCCGCGACCTCTGCGGTCAGCTCGGCGACGCGGGGGTCGTCGGCGACGGCCTCGGGCGTCGGGATGGCGGCCCCGGACGGCTCCTGATCCGGCGCGGGGCGGCCGCCCCGCGCGGAGTGCGGGGTGGACGCGTCGTGGCCGGATCGATCACTGCCCGGGGTACGCACCTCACCGGTGTCGGGGTCGACCCGACGCCGGTCCCGCACCACGACCCGCTCGCCGTCGCCGTTCTCCGGATGACGGTTCGGGTCCGGTATCACTTCTTGTCCTCGTCCACGATCTCGGCGTCGACGACGTCGTCCGCGCCGTCGGACTGCTGCTGCCCGGCACCCGGGGTCGGGCCGGCCTCACCCGCAGCGCCCTGCTGCTGGTAGAGGGCCGCGCCGAGCTTCTGCGACTCGGTGGCGAGCTTCTCCATCGCGGCCTTGATCGCCGCGGTGTCGGTGCCCTTGAGCGTCTCCTGCGCCTCGCCGAGGGCGGAGTTCACCGAGTCCTTGACGTCCGCCGGGAGCTTCTCGTCGTTCTCCTTGACGAACTTCTCCGTCTGGTAGACCAGCGACTCGGCCTGGTTGCGGACCTCGGCGTCCTCGCGGCGCCGGCGGTCCTCCTCGGCGTGCTGCTCGGCGTCGCGCATCATCCGGTCGATGTCGTCCTTGCCCAGCGCAGAGCCACCGGTGATGGTCATGTTCTGGCTCTTGCCGGTGCCCATGTCCTTCGCCGAGACGTTCACGATGCCGTTCGCGTCGATGTCGAAGGACACCTCGATCTGCGGCACGCCACGCGGGGCCGGCGGCAGGCCGGTCAGCTCGAACATGCCCAGCTTCTTGTTGTAGGCCGCGATCTCGCGCTCGCCCTGGAACACCTGGATCTGCACCGACGGCTGGTTGTCGTCCGCCGTCGTGAAGATCTCCGACCGCTTGGTGGGGATCGTGGTGTTGCGCTCGATCAGCTTGGTCATCACGCCGCCCTTGGTCTCGATGCCCAGGGACAGCGGGGTGACGTCGAGCAGCAGGACGTCCTTGACCTCACCGCGCAGCACACCGGCCTGCAGGACGGCGCCGACGGCGACGACCTCGTCCGGGTTCACGCCCTTGTTGGGCTCCTTGCCGCCGGTCAGCTCCTTGACGAGCTCGGTGACGGCGGGCATGCGGGTGGAGCCACCCACGAGCACGACGTGGTCGATCTGGCCGACGGAGATGCCGGCGTCCTTGATGACCTGGTTGAACGGCGCACGGGTGCGGTCCAGCAGGTCACTCGTGATCCGCTGGAACTCGGCCCGGGACAGCGTCTCGTCCAGGAACAGCGGGTTCTTGTCCGCGTCGACCGTGATGTACGGCAGGTTGATCGTGGTCGTGTTCTGGCTCGACAGCTCGATCTTGGCCTTCTCCGCGGCCTCACGCAGCCGCTGCATCGCCATCTTGTCCTTGGTCAGGTCGATGCCGTTGCTGCTGCGGAACTTGTCGACGAGCCAGCTGATGATCCGCTCGTCCCAGTCGTCGCCACCGAGGTGGTTGTCGCCGTTGGTCGCCTTGACCTCGACGACGCCCTCACCGATCTCCAGCAGCGAGACGTCGAAGGTGCCACCACCGAGGTCGAAGACCAGGATGGTCTGCTCCTTCTCGCCCTTGTCCAGGCCGTAGGCCAGGGCCGCGGCGGTGGGCTCGTTGACGATGCGCAGGACCTTCAGGCCCGCGATCTCGCCGGCCTCCTTGGTGGCCTGGCGCTGTGAATCCTCGAAGTACGCGGGGACGGTGATGACGGCCTCGGTGATCGGCTCACCGAGGTAGGACTCCGCGTCGCGCTTGAGCTTCTGCAGCACGCGCGCACTGATCTCCTGGGCCGTGTACTTCTTGCCGTCGATGTCCGGCGTGGTCCACGTGGTGCCGATGTGGCGCTTGACCGAACGCAGCGTCCGGTCGACGTTGGTCACCGCCTGGTTCTTGGCGGACTGACCGACCAGCACCTCGCCGTTGCGCGCGAACGCCACGACCGAGGGTGTGGTCCGCGAACCCTCCGAGTTCGCGATGACCGTCGGCTCGCCGCCCTCGAGGACGGCGACGACGGAGTTGGTGGTCCCGAGGTCGATGCCGACCGCACGAGCCATGTGCTTTCCTCCGTTGATACTGCAGTGGGGGCCCTGTCTTCTCAGATGGGGCTTGGGGAGTCTTGAGCTTATCCGACTCAAGTTCTAGCGGCACCGGCGCCGATCGTCAAACCGAACCTGAGCCGATGCCACTCAACTTGTACATCCTGGCCAACGTACGACCCTCGCCGGATGTTCCGGCTTCGGGGGCCCGATGTTCACCCCCTCGCCGGGCACCGCCGGAGGCGGCGGGACACGTACCCGGGCCGCCACCGCGTTGACGAGTCGTCGCGCAGAGTTCACCGGATCGTGCGGAGAACCGGGCGCATTCACCCGTCAGTGCGGTGGTTGCGCAGGCCGGAGTGCCGCTCCGGGCTGTAGTAATCACCCAGGGCAGGCACCCGGAGGGCGGCGCTCACCCGGCGCGGCACACCCCGCGTGACGGCGGCGGCACGGAAGATCGGAGGGGCGATGCGGATACTGCTGGTCTCCGACCTGCACCTGGACACCGCGTTCGGTTGGGCCGGGCCGGCACTCGGCGACGTCCTGCGCGCCAACCTGCGCGCGACGCTCGACCGGATCGGGACGCTCGCCCGCCATTCCCGGGTCGACGCGGTCGTGTGCGGCGGCGACCTGTTCGACCAGGCCCGGGCCACCCCGGACACGCTCGCCCACCTGCGGACGACGTTCGCCGAGCTGGACTCTCCCGTGCACCTGGCTCCCGGGGACGACGACTGGTGCGGCCCGTCGAGCCCGTACCGCCAGGTCGACTGGACGCCCAACGTGCACGTCTTCACCGACCCCGAGCTCACCCCGGTGACCCTGGAGGACGGGCTGACCTTGTGGGGTGGGGCACACGACTCCCCCGCGAGCACCGGCGGGTTCCTGGACGGGTTCCACGTGAAACGCGACGGCGTCAACCTCGCCCTGTTCCATGGCTGCGAGACCGGGACGACCGCCGCGGCCGTGCCGTACGCGCCGTTCCGGGCCGAGCAGGTGGAGGCCGCCGGGCTCGACCACGCGCTGCTCGGGCACGTCCACACGCCCGTCGACCACGGCCGGTTCACCTACCCCGGCAACCCCTGCCCGCTCACGCCCGGCGAGACCGGACCGCGCGGGGCCGTCCTCGTCACCGTCGCCCCCGACGGCTCGGTGGAACGGACCCGCTACGACGTGGCGGGCGGCCGGGTGCACGAGGTCACCGTCGACGTCACCGGCACCATCCGGGCGGCCGAGGTACGCGAGCGGGTGGAGGCCGCGGTCGCCGACCTCGCCGGCGTCGTCCGGGTCACGCTGAACGGCGCGCTCGCGCCGACGGTCGACCTGGCCGACCTCACGGGACTCGGGGGACACCTCGACGGGCTGGTGCTGCGCCAGGGGCGCTTCGTCATCGGGCACGACCTCGACGCACTGGCCCGGGAGCGGACGGTGCGCGGCCAGTTCGTGCGGGACGTCCGGGCCGATCCCTCGCTCGACGAGGACACCCGCACGCGGGTGCTGCTCGCCGGGCTGCGCGCGCTCGACGGGCGCACGCCCGAACCCGCCGTCGGATAAGGAAAGGGGCAGCCGTGCGGATCGAATCCGTCACCGCCCACGCCTTCGGGCCGCTCGCCGGGGAGACCTTGGCGCTGGCACCAGGGCTCACCGTGGTCAGCGGGGTCAACGAGTCGGCGAAGTCGTCGTGGCACGCGTCGCTGTACGCGGCGCTGTGCGGCCGAGGACGCGGCGACGCCGCTCAGACCCCGGAGGACCGCCGACTGCTCGAACGCTACAAGCCGTGGGACGGATCGCCCTGGCTGGTCTCCGCGGTGCTCGTGCTCGACGACGGGCGCCGCCTGGAGATCTGTCAGAACCTCGACGACGCGACCGCGAGCACCGTCGTCGAGCTCGGTGACGTCGAACTCGGTGACGTCGAACTCGGTGACGAGGACGGAGTCGTCACCCGGACCGACATCACCTCCGAGGTCCTCACCGCGGGTGTGCCGGACGCGAGCCGCTGGCTCGGGCTGGATCGCTCCGCGTTCGGCGCCGTCGCGCTGGTGAACCAGGCCGAGCACCGGGCGGTGCGCGACGCCGCGCACGGGCTTCAGCAGTACCTGGTCCGGGCCGCCGAGAGTGCGCGCAGCGGCGGGACCGCCCGGCCCGCGCTGGCCACGCTGGATCGCTTCCAGCAGGAACGGCTCGGCCGCGAGGGCGGCAACCCGCTCCTGCTGACGCAGGAGCGCGTGCGGCTGGCCCGCGAGGCGCGGGTGGTCGCCCGGCGCGGCCAGGAGCAGTACCTCGCCGGGCTGGCCGCCGCGTGCCGGCGGCAGAAGTCCGCCGCCGAGGACTCGGCCCGGCTGCAGACCGCGGAGCGGACGGTGCGCGGGCTGGAGTCGCTGCGCGCCGCCGCACGGTCCGCCGACGAGGCGCGGGTAGCGGCCGAGCGCTCCCGGACCCTGCTGTCGACCGCGACCGCGGCCTGCGACGCGGTGGCCGCCCGCTCCGTCCGGGTCGCGGCGCTGCTGACCCAGGTGCCGGAGCAGAACTCCGGGCCCGCGGCGGTCGACCTGCACGTGCCCGACGACTCCGCGCTGCTCGACGAGGTCGACGCCGCCCGCCGCGCGTGGGACGCCCGGCCGAGCCCGCCACCGCTCGACCGGGCCCTGCAGCCGGCAGCTGCGCCGCGAGCTCGCCGGGCTGCCCGACGGCGTCGACCCCGCGGTGTGGACGCTCGCGCAGCAGCACCGGGAGGCCCTCGACGCGGCCGCGGCACAGCCCGCTCCCCGCCCGACCCCGCGTCCCGCGCCCGCCTCGCCCGACGAGCTGCGGCGGATCGCCGACGTCCTCACCGCACCCGCGGACGCAACCGTCGACGTCCCGGCGGCCGACGGTCCGCAGCTGGGCGGGCTGACGTCCGACCTCGAGGCCGCGGAGGCCCGACACCGCGACACCACCGCTGCCGTGGCAGCAGCCGATCAGGAGGCGGCCGCGGCCGCCGACCGCTACGAACGGATGCGGGCGGCAGCACCCATCGCCGGGGGTCGACGGTCCAGCAAGGCGGCCGGACGGCTCAAGGCTCTCGCACTCACCATCGTCGGCGTCGGCGTCGGGCTGGCCGCGCTGTACTTCGGCCTGCTCGCGGCGTTCGTCTTCAGCGCGATCGTCATCCTTCCGGTCGTCGTGTCTCTGCTGGCGGCGGTCGTCGTCGCCGTCCGCGCCATGCGCCGCGCAACGGGCCGGAGGACGGGGAAACCGCTCGTCGAGGACCTCGTCGGCGCGATCGTCGTCGTCCGCGAGAAGAGGGCGGCCGCCGCGCGCGCCCAGGAGGAGGCCCGCGCCGCCGAGCAGCACCTGACCGAGTGCCGGGCCCGGCGGGATGCCGCACTGCGGGGCGAGCAGCCGGACCCGGCGCGCGAGCAGGCCCTCGACTGGTGCCTGCGGCACGGCCTGCGGGCCGACCCGGCCGCGCTGCGCGCCCTGGCCGAGCGGACCCGACAGCAGTCGGTGTGGCACGACGCGGAGCGGTCGCGGTTCGCGGCGGCGGTCGCCCGGACCGGCGACGAGCTGCGTGCGGCGCTGCGCGAGCGCGGGATCCTCGACGAGGGCTCACCGCTGGAGCAGTTCGCCCGGTACGAGGCACAGGCCGGTGGTTCGGGCACCCGGCGCGCGGAGCTGGAGCGGGCCCTGGCGGCGCGCATGGCTGCGGAGGAGGCCGCGGCGGACGTGGTCTCCGCACGCCGGGACGCGGTCGCGCAGTTGCGCTCGGCGGCAGGCGCGGCCGGCCTGGACGCGTCGGTCGAGCCGGAGGCGCTGGTGACGGCGCTCGACGGGTGGCGCGCCACCCGGACGGGGCGCGGCGCGGTCGCGCTGGCCGAGCGCCCGCGCACGGCCGTCGACCTGTCGTCGAACGAAGCGTCCGGCCCGTACACCGGCACGGACCATGCACGCTTCGGGATCGCGGAGCCGGGGGCGAACGGCACGGACCGGGCGCATTTCGGCGCGGCCGGGAACGGCGCCGAGCCGGCCCGCGAGCTGGCCGCGTTGCTCGACGGCGGTTCGGCTGCCGACCTGCGCAGTCGTGAGGAGGCGCTGCGAGCCGAGCGCGACGAGCGCCTGGCCGAGGCCTGGGCTGCGGACCTGGCCGCGTGCGAGGCCCGGCAGCGCCGCGACGAGCTCGCCTCCGCGGCGGGCGTCGATCCGGTCCGCGCGGGTGACCGCTCGTTCGTCACCACGCTGATCGAGGTGGCGCAGGCCGAGATGCGGCGGGCCCGCGAGGCGCTGGAGGAGCAGCCGGTGGCCGCCCCCGCGCCTGTCGACGGACCCGGTGTGGCGCGCGCGGACGAGGAGGTCGAGGCGGCGGAGTCCGAGCTGCGCCGGATCGAGCAGCTGCGCCGGACCACGGCGCTCACGCGACGGTTCCTGGCCCGCGCCCAGGAGCAGGCGCACCAGGACATGGCGCCGGTGCTGGCCACGACGCTGCGCGGGTGGCTCCCGGCCGTGACCCGCGGTCGCTACGTCGACGCCACCGTCGACCCGGAGACGCTGGCCATCCAGGTCTACGGGTCGAGCGGCCGGTGGCGCCCGGCGGATCGGCTCTCGGCCGGCACGACCGACCAGGTCTACCTGCTGCTGCGCGTGGCGCTGGCCCAGCACCTGGCCACCACCGGTGAGACCTGCCCGTTGCTGCTCGACGGTGTCACCGCGCAGTCCGACGACGAGCGCACCCGGGAGATCCTCGACCTGCTGCTGCGGCTCGCGGCCGAGCGTCAGGTCGTGCTGTTCACCCAGGAGGAGACGGTGCTGCGCTGGGCGCGGGAGCACGTGGACGGCGACCGTCACCTCGTCCGCGAGCTCACCCGCCTGCCCGTCGCCTGATCCGCCCGGTTCGGTTCAGAGGGGCGCGGCGGGCCGGGGCTCGACGCGACCGTCGGCGGCCCGGGGCAGGGGGTCGTCGATCGGCGCGAGGACCTTGTGCCGCTCCGGGTCGGGGACGGGGCTGTCCATGGCGTCGCGGTACTCCAGGCGCCCGTCGACGTCGAGGTCGGTCACGTAACCGGCCGCCTGCAACTGCTCCTCGTCGAGGTCCACCAGCCGCTCCCAGCGGCTCGGCACGACCTTGTAGTCGGGCCAGGGCAGCTCGGCGTAGGCGTCGTGCAGATCGGCCAGCAACCCGACGAACACCTGCTGCCACCGCAGCGGCATCGACTGTGCCAGCGACCGCGGGACGACGAGGTGGTCGACGGTGGCACCGGGGGTCGGGCGGTCGAGATAGTCCTGCACCGGCGTGGTGGACGCCGGCAGGGACGGGTCGGACATCTGTACTCCTGTGGCTGTCATCGATCGCGCCTGCGGACGACGAGGCCAGGTCAGGCGCGGCTGTTGGGTGTGGTCCCCGGGCGCGTCGCGAGAGGCACCAGCTCGGAGTAGCCCCACGGGACCGACCGCACCCGGACGGACTCGCCACTGTAGGGGGCCTCCACCATCTGCCCGTCACCCATGTACAGCATCACGTGGTGGATCGTCGCGGGGTCGCTCGGATCGGTCGCGTAGAACAGCAGGTCGCCGGGTTGTGCCTGCTTGACGGGCACGTGGCCGCCCGCCGTGAACTGCTGCCACGACACCCGAGGAAGATCGATCCCGGCCGCCTGGAACGCGCGCAGGATCAGCCCGGAGCAGTCGTAGGTGTTGGGTCCGGTGGCCCCCCACACGTAGGGCTTGCCGACCTCGCCGAGGGCGAACTGGATCGCGGTGCGCGCCGCGCCCTCGGGCAGCGTCGCCGTGTTCGGCCCGCACCCCGCAGGGTCCGCGACACCCGCGAGCTGGGAGACGAGGTCGCGGCCAGCCCCTCCCACTTGGCGTAGGCGTCGGGGAACGCCGAGCGCTGCACGGTCTGTGCGGCGACGGTGACCGGCAGCCGGTCCCAGTTCGGCACCTGCAGCAGCCGGTCGAGGAAGATCGTGGTGCTGTAGACGGGGTCGAGGACCTGCGCCGGGGAGCCCCACCCCTGCGACGGCCGCTGCTGGAAGAGCCCGAGCGAGTCGCGGTCGCCGTAGGGGATGTTGCGCAGGTCCGACTCCTGCTTGGCCGTGGCCAGCGCGACCAGCCAGGCCCGCGGCGGCGCGCCCTTCTGCCGCGCCACCCCGATGATCGTCGCCGCGTTCTGCCGCTGCTCGTCGTTGAGCGTGGCCGCGGTGTCCCCCGCCGCGGCGCGGCCTCCGGACTGGGTCATCGACCGCAGGCCCGCGTCGCAGTAGCCGGGCACGAGGCCCGCTCCGCCGCCCGTGCCGCCCTGGTAGGCCAGGAACCCGAACACGAGGAAGATCACGAGCGCGCCGCCGACGGCCACCAGCGGCACCAGCAGCCGCAGGGGACGCAGCAGCCTCACCGCGCCACCCCTCTCAGACCCGGTCGTAGCCGGCGACCCGCCAGCCCTCGTCGGTCAGCACCACCAGCACGTCGAGGGTCAGCGCGTTCGTGGGGACCGTCACCTGCACGGACCGGGACGCGACCTTGGTCGCCCGGGGCTCCCCGGTCACGCGGGTCGCCGGGATGTTCGCCGGGTCGACGCCGACCAGCACACCCAGGTACTCGTCGGTGGTGAACGGCCGCAGGCCGTCGACCCACTGCTGGGCGGACACGCCCTGCGGATGGTCGACCCAGGCCGCCGCCCACCGGGCCGCCACGGACAGCGCCGGGTCGGGCGCGGCGGACAGCGGGAGGCTGCTCGGGGTGAGCGGCGGGGACCGGCGGCAGGACCGTCGGGGCGACGGGCGCCGCGGGGCGTCCCGCCGGTGCGGGTTGCGGGGTCAGCGTCGCCCCGCCGGACGCGACCGCGGTGCCGGCGCTCCGCACGGTCACGGCGCCGATCCCGGCGACCGCGCCCACCACCACCGCGAGCAGCAGCACCACGGTCAGCCCGAGCCGGGCGGGCGAGCGCAACGGCCACTGCCACAGCGCGCGGTAGGCCGCCGAGCGGCCTCTGGGTGTCCTGATCGGCACCGGAGACCGTCCTACTCGCTACCGCTGTAGGCGGGGCGGGTCGCGGCCGGGCCGGTAGATCCGGTAGACCGGCACGCCGTCGACCAGCTCGGGGGTCACCGGGCGCGCGGCTCCCGGGCGCAGCGGCACGGCATCCGGCCTGCGGTAGATCACCCGGTCGTCGATCTCCCCCGGATCCGCCCAGCGCGGTGTCCCCCAGCCGCCTCCGACTCCGCTCGGTCCGCCGGGCAGCGCCGGACGGCGGGCAGCCGGGATGCTCGGCTGCGCGGGCGCGTCGACCTCGGTCCGGCGCCGCGGCGTCCGCGGTCCGGCTCCGGCCGGGTACGCCTGCGCCATCACCGGCTCCGACTCGGGCCGCACGGAGTCGTAGCCCGTGGCGCCCTCGGCCGCGGAGCGCCGCTCGTCCCACCACCGGGACTGCCGATCGTCGTCCGCGCCGCCGCGCACCCGGCGCCACACCCGGGACATCGGGCCGGTGCCCGCCCCGGGCACGATCCCGCCGAACTGCTCGTTCGTCAGCGACACCATCGAGACCAGCCGGCGGAACGGCCGCGCCACCGCCCACAGCACCACCGTCACCACCCCGGTGACCAGCAGCGCGAGCCACAGGTCGATGCCCGAGCCGGGCCGGAAGAGCGTGACGACCAGCAGCGCGTGCAGGCCCGCCAGCGCACCGACGACGATCGTGTTGACGATCGCCGCGCCGGCGACGCGCAGCAGCGCCGGAAGGATCTCGGGCTTGAGCACGGCGACCACGGCGATCGCGGGCGCCGTCATGACCATCAACCGCAGCAGCAGCAGCGCCGTGAGCACCAGCACCTTGCTGAGCAGCTGGAAGAGCGCGATGCACGCGGCCTGGATCACGGCGAGGATGCCGACGCCGATCCGGCTGCCGGACTTGCCCTGGAAGTAGGTGTAGCGGTCGCCCATCTGCCCGGCCAGCGCGCCGAAGTCGGTCTTCTTCTGCTCGGCCAGCGTCGCGTTGTCGCGGCCCTCCGCCACCTCCTGCTTGGTGAACGTCTGGGCGCGCAGCAGGTTCCTGCCCAGCTGCTGGGCCTGCGGCACCTCGGGCGAGCCGAACTCGCCGCGCAGCCAGTTGTCGTACACGACCCGGTCGACGAGCACGGTCGGCAGCGTGTCGCGGTCGCCGAGCCCGACCTGGGAGAGGAAGCCCTCCTGCATCTGCGTCACGCCGTCGAGCAGCAGGCCGTCGGCGGCCTTGGCCCACTCGACGGGGGTGAGGTAGGCGGCCGACCCGACCATGAGCGCGGCGAGCGCGAACGCCGTGCGCTGCGCCTGCCGTGCCAGGTCACCGCGGATGGCGAGCACGAGCAGGATGACCGAGAGCACGACCAGCGCGGGGCCGATCCACGTGGTGAAGACGGCCTGGTACATGGCCGACGTCGCGTCCCGGATCACGCCGTCGAGCGGCGCGAGCAGGTTGCCGCCCCCGGAGATCAGGTAGTGCGCCCAGTTGACCCCGCCGACCGCGAACTTCGCGACGTTGAAAGCCTGGTTGCCCAGCCAGGTGTCCGTGGTGGAGGCGGGGTTGAAGGCGGTGCCGGCGCAGCCGAGGTCGTAGTTGTGCCAGACCATGCCGGAGTAGCCGACCTCGTAGTAGACGCTGCCCGGCTCACCGATCCCGGCGTCGGCGGATCCAGCGACCCCACGAGCCCCGTCCCCGGCCGGTCCGGCTCGGGGGCCTCCTTGCACTCGAGGCTCTGTGCGAACGCCGGCGTCCCGATGAGCGCCGACGCCCCGATCAGGCCGGTGACGATCAGCAGGGCGACGCTGCGCCGCGGTCGCTCGGGCGTCGCCGACCGCCGGGCGCGGAGCGATCGGACGAGCGCGACGAGCACCGCCGCCGCCAGCACCAGGATCACCGGCAGGCCGCTGGTCACCGCACGGCCCCCCGGGGTACCCGGTCGCCGCCCGGGGGCCGGGCACCGGCCGAGCCCGTTGCCGTTGCCGCTCCCGTTGCCGTTCCCGTCCGACGGGCCGCCCTCGACCGGCAGGTCGTCGAGGTCGTCGAACAGGTCGAGGTCCTCGTCGTCGAGCAGCTCGGCGTCCACGGCAGGCAGCGGTGCGACGTGCCCGGCACCGTTGCGGGCGCGGACCGCGCGGCGCGCGGCCTCGGTGCGCTGGTCGGCCACCGCGCCCAGCGGGGCGGGCTCGTCCGGGGCCCGCAGTGCCGCCGCTCCGGGGATACCGCTGACGGCGATCCGGCTGGCGTCCGGGTTCGTGTCGAGCGCCTCCCGGACGTGCTCCAGGTGCGGTGCCTCGAGGTCGATGCGGATCTTCTCGACACCACCGTGCCCGTCGGCGAACACGAACTGCCGGGGCGTGTCGTCGGGCCGGTCGTCGTGCCGGGGCCGCGGCGACAGCGTGCCGAGCATCTGCTCGTAGCCGACCCCGGTCGGGACGCGCAGCAGCCGCAGCGCCTCGGACTGGGCCTGCTCGTCGTCCGTCCGCCCGACGAACACGGCGTTGACCAGCGACGCGAAGCCGGACACCCGCAGCAGGTCGCCGGCGAGCTGCGACGCGAACAGCGCCCGGACGTTGAACTTGCGGGAGTCGCGGGCCAGCCGGTCGATGAGCACCTTGCCCGTCGGCACCTGGGACAGGAAGTGGGTCTCGTCCAGCGCGACGCCCTTGCGCAGGTTGCGGTCGGCGTCGTAGATCGTGCGCTGGGTCAGCCAGGACGCCAGGTTGAGCAGCTCGACGGCGAGTGACTCGGCGTCCGTCCACTCCTCGCGCGGGCTGCCCGGGCGGGGCAGGGTCATGCCCTGCATGGTCAGCACCGTCAGCCGGTAGTCGCGGTCGGCCTGCCAGGGGTCGTCGCGGCTGGTGTCGGGGAACAGCAGTGCGGCCTGCGGCAGCTCGCGACGCTCCTCCAGGAAGTCGGCGACCACGCCTGCATGCTCCTCGCCGTCCCGGGCGTGCCGGCGCAGAGTGTCGATGACCTGGCCGGGGTGCCGGTCCGGCGCGCCGCCCACCTCGCGGACGGCCCGCAGCAGCACGATCCGGGTGTGCGGCATCCGGGCGACGTCGAAGGGCAGCAGCCCCGTGAGCACGTCCAGCACCAGCCGGCGCCGGGTCGCCGCGGCCAGCGAGCGCTCCCGTCGCCACGCGCGGTCGGGCTCGTCCTCATCCGCGAAGTGGTCGGCCCGCGGTTCGGCCACCACGCGGTAGGGATTGAGGATGCCGGGCTCGGCGCGCAGCAGGTTGATGTGCCGGGAGAACGGTGCGAGCTCCGGAAGGCGGGTCAGGTCCGCCAGCGGCCCGGACGGGTCGAGCACCGTCCAGCGGGCACCGGCGCGCAGCGTCTTGTAGACGATCAGACCGGTCAGGAAACTCTTCCCGCTACCCAAGCCGCCGACCACCGCGGTCAGGCCGGACGCGCGCCGGACCTCCTGGGCGAGCCACGGGTCCCACGCCACCGGGCGCCGCGTCGCCGTGCAGGTCTCCCCCAGCATGATGCCGCGGCGGTCGCCCACGCTGGCCGTGGCGGCGGGCACGGCGGCCGCCGCCCACATCACCGAGCCGCGGCGCCGGTAGGCCGTCGACGCCAGCGGCTCGCCGGGGATGAACTCGCGCGCGTAGCGGTACTGCGCCTCGGGGTGCTCGACCTGCACCTTCGGCCGGTAGATCTCGAGCACCTGCTGGGCGCGCGAGACCGCCTCGGCCTCGTCGCGGCCCGACACCGCGACCCGCCACCAGCCGTAGAGCCGGGTGTTGAGCTGGGTCAGGCCGCTGGTCAGCTCGTCCTCGACCTCGAGCACCCGGTCCGCCTGCCGGGCCAACGACATCGGCGGGTCGAGGTCGTGGTCGTGCGTGTAGTGCCGGATCTGGCTGCGCACCTTGCCCATCTGGCGCTGCAGCTCGCCGGTGACCTCCTCGGGGCGCCGCACGTAGACCCGGGCGGACCACTCGACGGGGAACGGGAGCCGGTCGCTGTGCTGCATCCACGGGTCGTCGACCTCGGGGATGCGCAAGCTGTCCATCAGACCGACGGTCAGGACGGCCACGTTGCGCTGCACCGTCGCCGAGCGCAGCCGGCCCACGACCCGGACCGTCGGCGCGTACGGCTCCTGGAACATGTCGACGCCGTCGGTGAACGTCGCGAGGTCTTCGGCCTCCCAGCGGGAGCTGTTCGTGGGGGCGATCGTCCGCGGCGCGGGCAGGCCCAGCGAGCACGAGCGGTGCATCAGCCAGGCGACGTCGTCGCCGGTCGCGGGCACCGCGTCCAGGCCGCTGCCGGCAACGAGATCATCGAGGTGCCCGACCTCCGACGACAGCGCGGACAGCTCGGCCTGGACGGCCGCGGGCGCGACCTTGCCCAGCACCGGTGCGGCCTTCTCCACCCAACGGTCGAGCATGCTGCGCCCGGACACCTCGATGCCGAGGAAGACCTCCTTGTCCGACATCGACAGGCCCATGAGGTGGCGCTGCTCGCCCTCCAGGAACCCGTCCCAGCCGAGCGCGCCGGGGACGTCGGGCAGCCTGCCGAGAGCGTTGTTGTCGAACGACTCGGCCCACATGTGCACCGGGTAGGGCCGCGTGGTCACGCGGATGTGCAGCCAGCGGCCCTGCAGTTCGCCCAGCTGCGCGGCGATCTGGCGGATCAGCACCTCGCGCTGGGAGTCGCTGCGGAAGCTCCAGGCCTGGGCAGCGAGCCGGTACCAGGCCATGACCTGGGTGCCGGTGCGCGTCAGGTGGCCGTCGATCGAGCGCAGCGCGATGTCCGGGGTGTACTTGGGCAGGTTCGTCTCGCCCGCCAGGTAGCGGCCACGCCGCCGACGCGGCTCCTCGGCCGGCACCTCCCGGCGCGCGTTGCGGCGGGGATCACGGCGGGGATCGCGGCCCTTCGCCGGTCGCTTCTCACGCCGCGGCACGGACCCGCCCCTTCTTCCGGCCCCGCGCGGGCTTCGGACGCGTGCGGGCACGCGAGAGGCGGACGTGTCCGGCCCGGACCGGGCCGCCTGCGACGGCCGTCCGGGCCCGCGGCCCGCGCACCTCGTGCCGGAACAGCTCGACGACCTGCCCCAGCGGGCGCTCGTAGTCGATCCGTTTCCCGAGGAACCGGGTGACGACGATCGTGAGCACCAGCGCCCAGGCGACCGAGAAGAAGTCGAGCCCGATCCCGACCCGGCGCTGCACGAACATGACCAAGATCATTACCACGAGACCCAGCCCGTAGCTCACGTACCTGGCCCGCCAGGGAAACGTGGCCCGCGGCGGACCGAGCCACACGGAGTCGACGCGGTACACCTCGTCGTCGGTTCGGACGAGCACGGCGCTCAGCCCGTGAGCAGGCGGGCGAGGAACGCGCCGATCTGGGGGCCGTTGCCGGAGACCGCGATGCCCAGCGCGATGAGACCGACGATCAGACCCACGCTACGGCGCGCGACGCCGGCGTTGTCGCCGCGACCGCCGATCCAGAGCAGGATGATGGCGATGCCCAGGAGGACGAGCGGGATGACGTTGTCCTGGATCCACCCCTGCAGACCGCGCGTGTTCAGATCCTGGGCGAGCATGAACGCCGACTGCGCATGGCGTTCGGTGCGGTCACGACTGCTCCTCCTCATCACGTCCCCGTCCCGCTGCCGGCCCAGAAGGCGGCGGGCGAACCCGGGGCGGGTGGAGCGTTTTCCACCGGTAACGCCCCGGCACCGAGTACAGCACGGTGACCGGATCAATCCTAGGCCGCGACGCCGTGTCGCCGCGCATGCACTACAGACTGTTCACAGCCGCTAACCATCCCTCGACTGGACGACGGCCGCGAGTGCACTGAACGGACGAATTACATCCGCGGAAGTCGCCTGTTCGGCGGTACTGAAAACGCTGTTCCGGATCGCCTCAACCAGCAGGGCACGGCCCGAACCCGCTGATGAAGTAGGTCTGCCCCGGCGGCGGCGCCTGCGCCACCTGGAGGATCCCCAGCTCCGAGCCGCCCAAACCCGGCGACGCCCACGCGGTCCGGCAGCCATCGACCGTCATCGCGGCGCCGGCACCGATGACGGGCGCGTCGAGGTCGCGCAACGAGGGAACGCGCGGCAGCGCGGCGTGGAAGTGCCCCACCGCACTCGCGCAGTCCGCGGTTCCCGCCGCCTGCACGAATCGATTTCGGGCCGGCTCTGCGAGCAGACCGCACACTCCGACGACATCGCCCTGCCCGATGCCTTCCAGAAGTGCCGGAAGAACCCGGTCGGGCGACCGCTCGCCGAGCAGACTCATGTTCTCCTGGCTGCGTTGCGCTTCCTGCGCCGCCTTTTCCTGGGCCGCGCGGTAACGGTCCACGCCCCACCCGACCCCCGCCACCAGGCAGAGCACCGCCCCGACCGCGGCGAGCCGCCACCACGGCAGCTGCACCACACCCGCCAGCAGCACACCGAGGCTCGCCGCCAACGCCCAGTCCCACGGGCTCGTGGCGAGCATCAGCCCGACGACGACGGCCAGCCCGCCGAGGTGCCACGTCCACCCGCGGAGCAGCCGGTCCAGCCGGAGCAGGGCGACCAGCACGAGCACGACGAGTCCGGCCAGCCACGGGATCCAGAACCATCCGGCGAACGGCCACAGCAGCAGCGCGGCCGCGAGGATCGCCACGCCGGCCGCGCCCTTGCGGGTGCGGGTGAGGCGGCGCCAGCGGTGTGCGGGGGTCTCCGGTGTCGGCGGCGGCCCGAAGCGGTCGTCGGCCGCCCGCACGTCGTCGGGCCGGGCGACGGGGTTCGACGGTCGTACCGCGGGCAGCGCCGGATTCCCCGGGAGGGGGCGGAGGTGTGGGGCGCGGGTCCATCGTCGGCCGAGGGTACCGGCGGTTCCCTCGTCGGAACCGGTTCAGGACCGCCGCGTGTCCGCCCGGTGGAAGTTGAGGTGCGCTTTCGACGGCGTGGGCCCGCGCTGCCCCTGGTACCGCGACCCGACCCCCTGGCTCCCGTAGGGCCGCTCGGCGGGCGTGGACAGGCGGAACAGGCACAGCTGCCCGATCTTCATCCCGGGCCACAGGGTGATCGGCAGGTTGGCGACGTTCGACAGCTCCAGGGTGATGTGCCCGGTGAACCCGGGGTCGATGAACCCCGCCGTGGAGTGCGTCAGGAGGCCGAGCCGCCCGAGGGCTTTGCCCTCCAGCCGGCCCGCGAGGTCGTCCGGAAGGCCGACCGTCTCGAACGTCGACCCCAGCACGAACTCGCCCGGATGCAGGACGAACGGGTCATCGCCGTCCGGCTCGACCTCGGTCGTCAGCTCGTCCTGCTGGAGCATCGGGTCGATGTGGGTGTAGCGGGAGTTCTGGAAGACCCGGAAGAAGCGGTCCAGCCGTACATCGACGCTCGAGGGCTGCAGCATGGCCGGATCCCACGGGTCGAGCACCAGCCGGCCGGCCTCCAACTCCTTGCGCAGGTCGGCGTCCGAAAGCAGCACGCGCCGGAGCCTAGTGCGGCCGTTCCTGGCCAGGGCTGTCGCCGGTGTTCGTCGGGTGCGTGGCGTCCAGCTGCGGCGACGTCGTGAGCCCGAACATCCATGCCACCGCCTGCTCCACCCGCACCGCCTCAAGCCCGTCCGACAGCCCCGGGGACGGGCCCGGCGCCGCGGCGAGCACCTGCCGGACGGTGTCCATGACGGCAGGGCTGAGGATGCTGCGGATCGAATCGCCGGGGTGCGGGATGTGCGGGCCGTCGACGAGCACGGCGGGCGTGCCCAGCCCCGGTGCCTCCGCCACCAGCTCGGGGTCGTCCGAGACGAGCACGGTGCTCGCCGTGATCAGCCCGAGCAGCTCCGACGCGGGCACGTTGCGGACGACGACCGCCCGGTCGTGCAAGGCAAGCGAGTGCGCGGCGCCGTGTGCGGCGAGCCGGCCGAAGGCGACGAGCTCGATGTCCGGCTC
The DNA here is from genome assembly GCA_963780835.1 of uncultured Actinomycetota bacterium. Taxonomy (GTDB): domain Bacteria; phylum Actinomycetota; class Actinomycetes; order Mycobacteriales; family Pseudonocardiaceae; genus Pseudonocardia. The sequence goes on from CAWADQ010000021.1 coordinate 34,414, forward strand.
GCGGTCCAGGAGATCAGGGAGGCTCGCGAGGACGCCGAGGGAGTCGGGACGGTCCAGGCCCACCAGGACCAGCCGCGTCCCGCGTGTCCGGACCCGCCGCACGAGACCGGCGAAGCGGAGGTCGGACGGCTCGGGGTTCGCGGCCATCGTGTCGCCGACCGGGATCGAGTTCGGCCCGATCGGGCTGCCCAGCGCAGCGCCGCCCGTGGTGAGGAACAACGACGCGAGCTGGCCGATGACCCGCCGGTTGGCCTCCTGCGGGAACGGGCAGAGCAGGTCGTCCGTCGCGACCCCGGCCTGCAGGTGCACCACCGGGATCTGCCGCCAGAAGGCGACCTGCGCGGCGACGACCGCGGTCATCCCCCCGCCGTGCACCATGATCGCGGAAGGGTCGAGGTCGACGAGCAGGTCGTCGAGCCGGGTGAGCAGCACGGCCGCGACGGTCGCGGGGTTCGGGCCGAGCGGCTCGCGCAGCAGCACGGTGACGTCGACGGGCACTCCGAGCGCCTCATACGCCTCGTGGACCGCCATCGGGTCGCACCCGGTCGCGATGGTGACCGCGCGGATGCGGCCGACGGACTCGAACGCCCGGGCGACGGGTGCGAGGCGCACGACCTCCGGACGGCTCCCGGCCACGAGCAGGATGTCGTGGTCGTAGTCGTCATCGACGTCCAGCGAGTCTTCAGAAGACTCGTCGAACTCGGTCATGGCTGCGCCCTTCATGGCTGGGAAGCCCGGCCAGTGTGCGGTTCCGACCATCGGAAGTCGACGGTGAGTGTGCCGGACGGTTCACGAGATGCCGTGAACGGCTCCCCCGACCGAGGGAACGAGGCGGTCGTACTCGATCACACAGAGTGAGCGTGCTAACCTGACGCGGCACTGCGGATGTAGTTCAATGGTAGAACATCAGCTTCCCAAGCTGAATACGCGGGTTCGATTCCCGTCATCCGCTCCATAACAAAGGCCCAGGTC
>CAWADQ010000022.1:0-9832 GCA_963780835.1 uncultured Actinomycetota bacterium
CGGCCGCGAACCGACCGCCGTGCGGGCCCGCTACGACGACGACATCGCCCGCGCCACGGACCGGCTGGTCGACGCCGCCGGCCGGCTGCCCGGCAGCGGCCCGATCGCCACCGTGGCGGCGCAACTGCCCGTCTACACCGGGCTGGTGGAGACCGCGCGCACGCTCAACCGGGAGGGGCTGCCGCTCGGCCAGGCCTACCTGGGCAGCGCGTCGGAGCTCATGCGCGGCACGATCCTCCCGGCGGCCGAGGAGCTGCGCCGACTGCAGGCCGCCGAGCTGAGCCAGGCCTACGAGCGCGGCGTCGCGATCCCGTTCGCCGTCGGCGCCCTGCTCGTGGCCACGCTGGTCGCGATCGTCGACGTCTCGGTCCGCGAGCGCCGCCGGACCCACCGCAGCGTCAGCGTCGGGCTGCTCGCCGGTGCGGTCGCGCTGGTGGCCGCGTTGACCTGGTGGGTCGTGGCCGTCGGCGTGGCGAACGGCCGGCTGGAGACCGCGCAGCGGCACAGCGACGCCGTGACCGCGCTCGACGACGCGCGCACCGCCGTCCTGCAGGCCCGCAGTGCCGAGAGCCTCGCGCTGGTTGCCCGCAGCGGTGGGTTCGCCTCGGACGACGACTTCAGCTCCGGGATCGCGAGGGTCGTCGGCGCTGACGGGGCGAGCGGCCTGCTCGCGCGCGCCGACGGTGGGGCGCCGGGGTCGGCGGACCGGATCACGGCGCTGCGGGTGGCCGTCGGGGAGTGGCAGGCCGCCCACAAGCAGGTGCGCGACCTCGACGAGATCGGGAACTACACCGCCGCGGTGGCGTCGGTGGTGCAGACGGCACCCGGCGGCTCCGGGGCGACGTTCGCGCACCTGGACGCCGAGCTGGGCGTGGCGATCGACGCCGAGCGTGCGGCCTTCGCCGACGCCACCGGGTCGGCCGCGTCGGCGCTGACCGGCCTCGTCGCCGGTCCGGCGGCGCTGGCCCTGTTCGCGGCGGCCGCGGTCGCGGTGGGCCTCGGCCGACGGATCGGGGAGTACCGATGACCACACCGACCGTCAACGTGGGGCGCCCGCTGGGCTACCTGTGCGTCGCCGGCGTCCTGGCTCTGGGCGCGCTGTTGCTGCCCGGCAGCGCGGCGCCCGCCGGTCCTCCCGCCACTGCGGTACCCGGCGCCACCGCCGCCGGCCCGACGCAGGCCCCGGCGTGCACCGGCGTCCGGGAGAGCCTGCGGCCCGACGGCCCGCTGCCGGCTCCCGGTGCGATGCCGTCCGGCTCGACGATGGCGACGATCGCTCAGCGCGGCCGACTGATCGCCGGCGTCGATCAGGGCAAGTACCTCGCCGGCTATCGCGACCCGCAGACCGGCGAGCTGCGGGGGTCTGACATCGACCTGGCCCATGCGATCGCGCGGGCGATCCTCGGCGACCCGGACAAGGTCCAGTTCGTGGTGCTCGACATCGCCGACCGGGCGGCCGCGTTGGAGCGCGGCGAGGTCGACGTCGTCGTCGACCACTTCACGGTCACCTGCGCGCGGCAGCGCACCGTCGAGTTCTCGACGCCGTACCTGCCGGCCACGCAGCGCCTGCTCGTGCCGATCGGCAGCGGCGTACGCGAGATCGAGGACCTGGCCGGGCAGCGGGTGTGCACCTCCAGGGGATCCACGACCGAGGACTCGCTGCGCGCGCTGCCGGTGAAGCTGGAGGTGCTCACGCTGCGCGGCATCCCGGACTGCGTGGTCGCGCTGGAGCGGGGCCAGGTGGCGGCCGTGTCCAGCGACGACGTCATCCTCGCCGGGCTGGCCGTCCAGAACCCGCAGACCGAGATCGTCGGCCGGCCGCTGGCGCAGGCGGCGTACGCGGTGGGGATGCGCCCGGACCAGCCGGACCTGGTGCGCTTCGTCAATGCCGTGCTGGAGCGCTCGCGCGACGACGGAAGCCTCGCCGCGAGCAACCAGCGGTGGCTGGGCGGCGTCCTCGACCCGGTCCCGCAGCCCCCGCCCGCCCGCTACCGCGACTGACCGCGCGCCGGATCGGCCGTGAGGGTGATCGTGGTCCAGGCGCCGAGCCGGATGACGGCGCCGTCGGGGAGTGGGACGGGGGTGTGCGGCCGGATCGGGCCGTGCTCGACGGCGAGTGTGGTGCCGTTGCTGGAGCCCAGGTCGACGAGGTCCCAGCCCTCGGGGCGGGCGACGAGGAGCGCGTGCGCGGCGGACACGGCGGGGTCCAGCTCGGCGAGGTCGATGTCGGGGGCGGTGCCACGGGTGCGGCTGCGTCGGCCGATCGTCATCCGGTCGCCGGACAGCACGTAGCGGCGCTCCGGGGCATAGCGGGGGAACTCCAGCGTGGCCGCGACGGCCCCGTTCTGCCCGCGGACCACCGCGAACCAGTCGGGGTCGGCGCGCACCACGGCCCGCCAGGTCGTCGACGCGGAGGAGGACACCCCGGCGGGCGCGCCGGCCTGCGGGTGCCCGGCGACGGGGGCGGGGGCGGTGCTGTCGTGTCCGCACCGCTCGCAGAACCTCCCGTCCAGAGCGGTCCCGCAGACCGGACAGGGCGGTACCGGTGCGGGGCCGGGGGGCCGTGGCAGGCCCAGGGCGAGGCCGCAGACGTCGCACCAGTCGGGGTCGTCCGACTCGTGGCCTCCCGGGCAGGCCGGCACCGTCAGCCCCTGCGCCCGACCTGGACCGTGCGGGTCCCGCGCGCGTCCAACGCCATCGCGCCCGCCTTGTCCGCGTCCGCGCGCAGCCGGACCGTGCCGGTCTTCACGTCGAGCACGTCGACGACGCCGGCGAGCAGCTGCGCGGTGTCGTCGTGACCCGACTCCGCCGCGAGCCGCACGGCCTCCCCGAGGCGCTCCTCGGCCCGGGCGACGTCGCCCACCTCGCGCGCGGCGAGGCCGTCGGCGACCGCAGCCGCCAGCGCCACCTGGCCGGTGTAGTGCGCGACCTTCGGGTCGATGGCGCTCGACCGCACCGCGTCGTCGGTCCACTCGGCGGTCACGTTCGCCTGCGCCAGGACCCCGTCGGACGCCGGGCCGTCGGCCCCGCCGCGGATCAGCTCGACCCGCGCCGCGCGCACTCGGGCGTTGACCGCCGAGGGTGGCACGTCCACGCACACGTGATAGTCGCGGCTCTCCGCGCCCCAGGCACCCAGCAGGTAGGCACCCCGCTGCCGGCCGGCGTCGACGCGGCGGTCGGTCAGGTCCTCGACCACGGGCGCGACCTGCTTGACGAACCGCACCGTCGCGCTCTGCGGCGTCCACAGCCGCAGCCACAGTTCGGGCACGTTCTTCGCCATCGCGGCGCCGGTCAGCGCGCGGAAGTCGGCGGCCAGGTCGTCGGGCCGGGCGACGATGTCGACCGTGCCGAGCAGCGCCGAGGCCACGGTGCGCAGCTCGTCGACCCGCCAGTCGGTGCCCACGCCGCGGCAGTCGCAGGTGAACGCCCCGACGCAGCTCTTCACCGCCCGGGCGAACACCGGAGCGTCCTCGCCGTTCTGCCCGTCGGTCAGCAGGATGGCGTGCCGGACCGCGTCCGGGTGCCGGTCGGCGAGGCGGTGGGCCGCCCGCAGCCAGGCGCCGATCGCGGTGCCGCCGTCCGCGCGGAGCCCGCCGACGCGCTCGCCGGCCTCGGCGCGGGTCCGCTCGTCCGCCCGAGCGGTGCCGACGTCGGGGTAGACCTGCAGCGCCCGGTGGTTGCCGGCGATCACCGCGAACGCGACGCCGTCACGCAGTTCCGCGATCGCCGCCGCGGTCGCCTGCCGGGCGGAGCGGATCTTCTCGCCGGCCATCGACCCGGAGACGTCGACGACGATGATCTCCAAGGCGTCCGCGGGGGTGCCGCCTGCGCCCGTGGCGGTCACGGTGACCACGGCGTCGACGCGCGTGGCGCCGGGGGCCAGGAAGGGGTTCTGGTCGACCTGGACGGTGAACCCGGCTGCGGCGGTGCTCTCGACTGTCATGGCTCCTCCGTAAGGGGGACCGGTAGGACGGCGACGGTCACGTTGTCGGCACCGCCGGCGGCCAGCGCGGCCGCCGTGAGGGCGGCTGCCGCCGCCGGGGCACCGCCGAGGCTCAGCGCGGGGAGGGCGACGGCGGCGAGCGCCGCCGCGTCCGGCAGGTACTTCCAGAGCCCGTCGGTGCAGAGCAGGAGCGCGCCGGGCGCGCCCGGGGTGAGCGCGACGACCTCCGGCTCGGCGTCTCCGTCCGCGCCGAGCCACCGGGTGATGGCATCGGGGCGGATCGCGGCGACGGCCGGATCCAAGGTCCCGGCCGCGGCGGCCGCCTCGGCGGTGTGGTCCGCGCTCAGCAGCCGGGCGGGCTCGGCGGCGCCCGGGTCCGCGAGCCAGTAGGCGCGGCTGTCACCCACCCAGCCGACGGTGAGCCTGCCGGCAGAGACGTCGTGCACCGCGCAGACCAGCGTGCACGACGGAGGTTCCGGGGTGCCGCGCGGCACGAGCGCGGCGGCCGCCGCCGCGGCGGCGGCGACGGCGCTGCGGACGCCCTGCTCCCCAGAGGCCTCGTCGACCGGCGTGGCTTCGGGAGCTACGTCGCCCTTGGCCAGGCGGCTTGGTCGAAAAGGCCTCTCCGGCCCGCGCAGCAGGACGACGAGCGCGGCGTCGGCGGCCGCGCGTGCCGCGAGTTCGGACGACCGCGTGGACGACACGCCGTCGCACACGGCCGCCGCCACCCGCCCGGGCTCGTCGGCGGTGCCGGGACCGACCCGGCCCAGCGCGACGGCGTCCTCGTTGCGGGGACGGATATGCCCGCGGTCGCTGATCGCCGCGCCACCGTCCACGACGGTCTCCATGTGGTCCGTGACGTCGGGCCGGCCCTGAACCGGTCGGCGCAGCCCGCAGGAGGGGCACCAGCCGTCGTCGTCCGGAGGAGGCGGGTGCCCGCAGCCCGGACAGTTCGCGGTGCTCGGGCCGGCCCGTTGCGCGCGCAGGTCGGCGCCGCACACCTCGCAGAAGCGGTCACCGGCCACGGGCGGGGTCCCGCACCGCGGGCAGGGGACGGCCGGTTCGTCCTGGACCAGCGGTGCGGGTACGCCGGTCACCGCAGCGTCCGCGGGTGCGCGGTGTTGGCCCGGTCGACGAGCGTGATCTTCTCCGCCCGGTCCGGGGTCAGCCGGGCCAGCGCGCGCAGGCTGCGCTCCAGCTCGAGTCGCAGCGCGCGTTCCTCCCAGGCGCAGCCCAGCACCGGTTCCCCGGGACCGGCGCCGACGCGCTCGACGGCCGCGTCGAGCACGGCGACCCGCATGCGCTGCATGGTCAACGGGTCCAGGTCGAGCTGCTCCAGCAGCGCCGCGGCCGCGCGCAGCTCGTCGTCGTCGGCCGATCCGGCGTCGTGGCGGAGCAGGGTGGCCTCGACCGCCGCACGCCGGGCGGCGACGTGGCCGCTGGAGCTGGTCGGCACGGCGAGCAGCGCAGCCACCGCGTCGGCCCGCCGCCCGGCGCGCAGCCGGGTGCGGGCGAGTCCGAACGCCGCGTCGGCCCAGCTCGGGTCGACGGCCGCGACCAGCTGGTAGTACCGCTGCGCGCTGTCGTCGTCCGCTGCGCACTCGGCGACGGCGGCGAGTGCGAGCTTCGGTGCGAGCTCGCCCGGAAACGTCGAGTAGAGGGCGTCGAACGCAGCGCGGGCAGTGTCGAGGTCGCCGGCGGCCAGCGCCGCGAGCGCCGCGGACCAGCGGTGGCGCCAGTCGTCGTGGCCTGCATTGTCCGTGTCCCCGGTCTGGCCGGCGTCGAGCGGTTCGGGCAGCCGTCCGGCGATCAGGGCGGCCGCGGGCCGGCCGGGGCCGGTCTCGGCGTCGGGGAGCAGCAGGCCCGGGGCGAACGTGCCGCGGGGAGCGGAGAAGACCGCCGACGGCGCGGGGCGCGGACGCTGCTCGTCGACGGCCAGCACCTCCCGGCGCACGCCGTCGAGCTGCTCGGCCATCTCGTCGGCGGAGCCGAACCGGTACAGCGGATCCGGGTGCGTGGCGCGCAGCAGCAACCGGTGCAGCGACTCGTGCCGCAGCAGCAGCGGGTGGTCGTCGGGCAGCTCGGTCTCGACCCCGCGCCGCGCGGGCTCGATGCCGAGCGCCAGCACCGCGAGCGTGCGACCGACGGTGTAGAGATCCGATGCCGGCGAGAGCTCGGCGCGAACGACCTCCGGGGCGTGGTAGCCGACGGTGCCGTAGACGACCGCGTCCGCGTCGTCGATCCGGGCGACGGCTCCCATGTCGATCAACGTGAGGTGCCGCTCGCACTGCATCACGTTGTCGGGCTTGAAGTCGCTGTAGACGTGCCCCTCCGCGTGCAGGTAGCCGAGCGCGGGCAGCACCTTGATCATGTAGGTGAGGGCGTGGGCGACGGGCAGGACGCCCTGGTCGGCGCGGGCGTCGCGGACCTGGGCCAGCGTCGACCCGCCGATGTAGGCCATGACGATGTAGTCGGCTGTGTGTTCCCGGCCCATGTCGTCGTTCTCGACGTGTCGGACGAAGTTGTGGATGGCGACGATGTTGGGGTGGCTGAGCTGGGCCAGGAACTGGCGCTCGGCGCGGGCCGCGGCGAGCGCAGCCGGGTCGTTCGCGTCGAGGACGCCCTTGAGCACGACCCAGCGGTCGTCGACGTTGCGGTCCACGGCGAGGTAGATCCAGCCGAGGCCGCCGTGCGCCAGCGCGCCGCGCACCTCGTACTGGCCCGCGACCAGTGACCCCTGTGCCAGGGGCGGGGCGAACGAGTAGGGCGTGCCGTCCTGCGGGCAGAACCCGCGAAGCAGGCCGGGGCGTCCCTCGCGGCTGCGGCCGACGGGGTGCGGCGTGCCGCCGTGGCGGCAGTAGCGGTCGCGCTCGGGACCTGGGGATCGCGCAGCAACGCGCTGGACGGGTCGATGCGCGGCACCGGCGGGATGTCGTCGGTGCCGCCGCCGCGGTGCAGCGGCGTCGAGGTCGGGCCGGTGGACAGCGGGCCGCTCCACCGCCCGCCGGTCGGGGTGGTCCCGCCGCGGGGCGCGGTGGGCATGACGGTCGGGGCCCCGTGCTGCGCGCCGGCCGGGGCCGTCCCGGGCAGGTTCCCGGGCATGACGGTGGGCGCGCCGTGCTGCCCGGTCGCCTCCGGGGCCGCGCGCGGAGCGGGAAGCTGGGCTACCGGCGGTGCGGGTGTCACCGGCGCAGCGGCCGCGGGCGGCGCGGACCGCCCGCAGGTGTCGCAGTATCCGTCGGCTTCGAGCGCCCCGTCGCAGCCGTCCCAGGCACACGGGGTGCCCGCGGCCGGGCCTGCCGGGCCGGCTGTGCCAGGGTGTGCTGCACCGGTCATGCCGGCCTCCCCTCCTCAGCGGCTCCGTTCACCCGCTGCTGGTAGGCGACGAGCGCTGGAGTGAGTGCGTGCAGGTCGGTCGGTGGGCTCGCCAGCAGGCCGCGGACCTGCGCGGCGAGCGCGGTGACCTCCGGGTCGTCGGACACCCCGAGCCGCAACGCCTTGGCCCGGTAGGCGGCGAACCGCCCGGCGAGCTCGATCCGACGGTCGGCCAGGCCGGCCGCGCGCCCGAGAGCGGCGCGCACGGCGTCGGCCGCCGCGGCGACGTCCGCGACGAGACGGGGCAACGCGGTGAGGGACGCCGCGTCCGGTCGCTGCGTGGGCAGCGCGGCCAGCCTGCGGCGCAGCGCGGGCCGGGGGTCGGGCGGCGCCGGCAGGCCTGCGCCCGCGACGCGGTCCAGCGCCTCGCGGCGGGCCTGCGCCTCCCGGTCGTACAGCGGGTCGAGGGCCGCGGCCGCGTCGGCGGCCGCGCGGTACCGGGCCGCCCAGCCGTCACGGGTCGCCTCACGCTCCGCCAGGCAGGCCTCGATCGCGTCGATGCCGCCGTCGGTGCCGTCGCCGTCGGTACCGCCGCCGGCCAGGCCGTCGACGAGGTCGCGTGGCAGTCGGGCCGGGAGCGACAGCGGATCGTTCGTGCAGGTGGCGAGCCGGGCGTCGACCGAGGCGACCAGCGCGGCGAGCGCCGCGGCGGCCGGGGCGTCCGGCTCCAGCAGGTCGCGCCCGCGGACCTGGGCGTCGCGCACCCGCTCGGCCAGCGGGCCGAGACCGGCCAGCGCCGCGAGGTGCACCGTCTCCACGGCTTCGAGCACCGCGGCGACCTCGCGGAGCCGGCCGTCCATCCGGGCGGCCAGCTCGCCGAGCGTCGGTGTCGGGCCGGGTGCCGACGACGCCACCGGCCGCGCCGCGAGCAGCTCGTGCAGCTCCGCCCACTCGCGCTCACCCGGGCGCGGGCGGCGGGTGCGGACGGCGCAGGCGTCGGCGACGACGGCGCGGTGCGTGGCGAGGTCGGCCCACAGCGCCGCGAGCAGCTCCTGCGTGGCCGCCCACCTCGCCGCCGTGACACCGGTCAGGGCCGCGGTCGCGAGCAGCCGGTGACCCGGGTGGCGCTCCAGCTCGACCAGGGCGTCCGCGATGCGGGCCTGCTCGTCGACGCGGCGGGTCAGCTCCGCGTCCAGCTCGTCGGCGGACCTGGCGGACATGCCTCACCTCCACTCGCGCCGGGGCGTTGCTCTGGGCGGCGCCATTGTGGCCGAGGCCACTCGGGAGGGGTCCCCGATCGGGTGAGAGGGGCGCCACACTCCGTGGACGGCCGCCCGCCTCGACGGGGTGATGGCCCTCGTACCCTGTGTGCACGAAAGCAGCTCCTCGGGAGGTGGGACGCGGTTGGCGAGCATGCGACCCGGCACCCTCGTCGTGCTCGAACCCGGCGGCGGACTGACCGCGAGCCCGACCGAGGGGATGGTGCTGTGGTTCGGCCGCAACCGGCCGGACGTGCACATCTGCGTCGGCCCCGACGATCCCGGGGTGAGCCGCCGGCACGGGACGTTGGAGTACAGCGCCGGGTGCTGGTGGGTGCGCACCCTGGGCGGGCGGCCGGTGCGGGTCGGAGGCACGCAGGTGCTGCGGCGGGGGGACGAGCCGGTGCCGCTGGCCGACGGCCGCACCTCGCTCCTCGTGGAGGGCGCGGACCCGCGGGACCTGCATCTCGTGCGCGTGCAGGTCGTCGGCGCCGCCGAACCGCCGCGGCGCAGGCCGAGCTCGGGCACGGTCCCGCTCCGCTGCTTCCGGCTGGACCCGACCGAGCGGCTGGTCATGACCGTCCTCGCGCAGCGGGCGCTCCTGCGCCTGCCCGGTGCGACGCCGCTGACCTCCCGGCAGGCGGCCGAGGAACTCGAGGTCCTCCAGTCCGGGGCGTGGACGCCGAAGAAGGTCGAGCACCTGGTCAAGCGGGTGCGTGAGCGGCTGGCCGCGCAGGGGGTCGACGGGCTCGTGCCCGAGCCGGGCAGCACCGGCTACGACAGCGCCTACCGGCGCAACCTCATCGACGCCCTCGTCGACTCGGGCACCCTCGGCGCACCGGACCTGCGCCTGCTCGGCCTGGACGACGGCTGAGGCTCTACGCTCAGCGCCCATGTCCAAGACGGCGGGGCGCACCCGGGTGGCGGTCGTGTTCGGCGGCCGCAGCAGTGAGCACGCCATCTCCTGTGTCTCGGCGGGCAGCGTGCTGCGCCACCTCGACCGTGAGCGGTTCGACGTCGTGCCGGTCGGCATCGCCCGCGACGGTGCCTGGGTGCTGGGCACCGACGACCCCGAGCAGCTCGCGATCCACGGCCGCGCGCTGCCGTCCGTGGACCCGTCGGCGACCGCCCTCGTGCTGCCGGGCGACCCCACCCGCGGTGGGTTGGTGGTGCTCGAGCCGGGCCGGGCCGGTGAGGTGCTCGGCGGTGTGGACGTCGTCTTCCCGGTGCTGCACGGGCCCTTCGGCGAGGACGGCACGGTCCAGGGGCTGCTGGAGATGGCCGGCGTGCCCTACGTCGGGGCGGGCGTGCTGGC
>CAWADQ010000023.1:0-33731 GCA_963780835.1 uncultured Actinomycetota bacterium
GAGGTCCTCGCCCGCAAGCCCGCGGCAGCTGATCCTCTCCGGGGGCCCGTCGAGCGTGTATGCGCCCGGCGCTCCCAGCGTGGACCCCGAACTGTTCACCGCCGGGGTGCCGGTGCTGGGACTGTGCTACGGCTTCCAGGCGATGGCGCAGGCGCTCGGCGGGGAGGTCGCGCCGGACGGGACGCGCGAGTACGGCCGCACCGAGCTGACGGTCACCGAGGAGGCCGGGGCCCTGCACGCGGGCCTGCCGACCCGGCATCCGGTGTGGATGAGCCACGGCGACTCGGTCGTGCGGGCCCCCGAGGGCTTCACGGTGACGGCGGCGTCGGAGCGGGCGGCGGTCGCGGCCTTCGAGGACCGGGAGCGGCGGCTGGCCGGCCTGCAGTACCACCCCGAGGTCGGGCACTCGCCGCACGGCCAGCAGGTGCTGCGCCGCTTCCTGCACGACGTCGCCGGCATCGCCCCGGGCTGGACGATCTCTTCGATCATCGAGGACACGGTCGCGGCGATCCGCGAGCAGATCGGTGACGGGCGGGCGATCTGCGGGCTGTCCGGCGGCGTCGACTCCGCGGTGGCGGCCGCGCTCGTCCAGCGGGCGATCGGGGACCGGCTGACCTGTGTGTTCGTCGACCACGGGCTGCTGCGGGCGGGCGAGCGTGAGCAGGTGGAGAAGGACTTCGTGGCCGCCACGGGGGCGAGGCTGCACACCGTGGACGCGCGGGAGCGCTTCCTCACGGCGCTGGCCGGGGTGACCGATCCCGAGACCAAGCGCAAGACGATCGGCCGCGAGTTCATCCGGGTGTTCGAGGCGGCGACGGCCGAGGTCCTCACCGCTGTGTCGGACGGCGGCTCCGCCGAGGCTCCGCCGGGCGATCACGTCGGGTTTCTCGTCCAGGGGACGCTCTACCCGGACGTCGTGGAGTCGGGCGGCGGCTCCGGCACCGCGACGATCAAGAGCCACCACAACGTCGGCGGGTTGCCCGACGACATCGAGTTCGCGCTGGTCGAGCCGCTGCGTGCGCTGTTCAAGGACGAGGTGCGCAAGGTCGGCGCGGAGCTGGGCCTGCCCGACGAGATCGTCCACCGACAGCCGTTCCCGGGCCCCGGCCTCGGGATCCGGATCATCGGCGAGGTCACCGCGGACCGGCTCGAGACCCTCCGGACCGCGGACGCGATCGCCCGCGAGGAACTGACCTACGCCGGGCTGGACCGGGAGATCTGGCAGTGCCCGGTGGTCCTGCTCGCGGACGTGCGCAGCGTGGGGGTGCAGGGCGACGGCCGCACCTACGGCCATCCGGTGGTGCTGCGCCCGGTCAGCTCGGAAGACGCGATGACCGCCGACTGGACGCGGCTGCCGTACGACGTGCTGGAGCGCATCTCGACGCGGATCACGAACGAGGTGGCAGAGGTCAACCGGGTGGTGCTGGACGTGACGAGCAAGCCGCCGGGCACCATCGAGTGGGAGTAGCCGGCCGGTGCCGACAGAGCGAACGCGGCGTTCGGTAAGTCAGACCTACCCAACGCCGCGTTCGCTCACTTCGGGGCCGGCTCCCCGACCGGCCCCGCCGGGCGGTCAGCTCCCGCCGCGCCGTCCCCCCGAACGGCGCAGGTTGCCGACCAGCAGCATCAGACCGACCACCGCCGCCCCGCCCGCGAGCAGCCAGCGGGGGTCGAACCCGCTGAGGTCGGGCAGGTCGCCGACGAAGGCGAACACCGCCATCGCCAGCGTCGCCAGCCCCACGAGCAGCGTGAGCGGGTCCGGGCCGCGCCGCCGGGCGGACGGCGTCCGGTCGTCGGTGGTGATGACGTCGGTCGTCTCGGCGCGGATCGCGTCGGTGTGCATCGCCTCTCCGTTCTCGGTGCCGATCTCGTGGTCGATGTGATCCCGCTCAGCCACGGTGCACCTCCACCGACCCGACGCCCGCGTGCACGTCGAGCACGATCGGCCGCCCGGCGGCGACGCCGTCGGCGCCCAGGTCGTTCACGCTGAGCCGGGCCCCGGGCCCGTCGTTCTCCTGGTCGTCGAACTCCACCGAGCCGAGGCCGGACTCGCCGGTGAAGCGCACGTCCGCGTCGCGCGGCACCCAGATCTCGACGGCGCCCACCCCGGCGTCGATCGACGTCGCGACCGGCGTGGCAGCCGCTCCCGGCGGCACGGTCAGATCCATCCGGCGCAGGTCGAGCTCGATCGTTCCGACGTCGCTGCGGTACTGCGGCGCGAGCGCGGCCGGGGTCGTCGGGGCCAGCCGCAGGTCCTGCGGCGGTCCGGCGGCGGCGATCCGGTCCAGCGGCGCCGCGAGCGCACCCCAGGTCAGTGCCCCGACCAGGAGCGCGACGGGGATCAGACCGCGGCCCGAGCGGGTGAAGGCCCCCACGACGAGGCCGGCGCCGAGGACCGCGAGCAGCACCCCGAACAGCACGGGCAGGTCCGTGAGACCGCCCACCGCCAGCAGCACGAGCGCGGTGATCCCGCCGGCGAGCAGTGCGAGCGCCAGCGTCACCGGCGTGACCCGCGAGCGGGGCCGCGGCGCGGGCGGCGGGGTCGGGGCGGGTTCGGGCAGGTCCCAGGCGAAGGGAGCGGCACCCAGCGGGTCCCAGGCCGGTGGGGTCATCGCGCTGCCCTCCGTGGTCGTCCCCGGCACGTCCTGCTGGGCGGGCCGGTCGTTCTGGGCGGATCCCGACGCTGCCGGGCCGGCGAGGCCGCGGCCGCTGCGGCTGCGGTGCAGCAGGAACAGCAGCGTGGCGACCGCCGCGATCGGCAGCAGCACCCCGCCGTGCGTGTGCGACATCCCGCCGAGACCCGCCACGGCCGCGATCCCGAGCAGGATCAGCAGCCAGGCCTTGGGGCGCCGTCGGCCGGATCCGACCGGACCGGTATCAGGCTCGTCGGGAAGCAGCACCCAGCCGGCGATGTAGAGCGCCGCGCCGATGCCGTAGAAGGCCGCGACGACGAAACCCACCCGGACGAGCACGGGATCGATGTCGTAGCGGCGCGCGATCGCCGCGGCGACGCCGGCGATCTGCCGGCCGTCCCGCGGCCGGGCGGGGCGGGTTACCCACATGTCCCGCAGCGTGGTGTGCACGTCCGAACCATTCATGGCTCTCAGGTTGGTCCGGCCCGCGGGCCCCGACATCCGGGGACACCCTGAGAAAACGGCCCGCCGACCCCGATGGCACGCCCCCGGGTCCGTGTGACGATGAGAGCGTGACCAGCCCTGTTCCCACCTCTCCGGCGCCGGTGCCGGTGCCGCCGCCGGCGGGAGCGCTGCATCGCCGCCGGTCCGGCCGCCTGGTCGCGGGCGTGGCCGGAGGCATCGCGGACCACCTGGGCGTCAAGGTGCTGTGGGTGCGCGCGGCGTTCGTCGCGCTGATGGCCGTCAGCGGCGCCGGGGTGCTCGCCTACGGGCTGTTGTGGATCTTCGTCCGGCAGGAGGCGACCACCGTCGAGCGGCCGGTGCCCGCCCGCGAGCGTCAGCAGGCGCTCGGGCTCGCCGCGCTCGGGCTGGGCGTCGGGCTCGCCGCCTCCGCGCTGGGCAACTCGACCCTGGGCTGGGTCGTCGGGCCGCTGGGCGTCGCGATCGCCGGTGCTGCGGTCGTGTGGCGGGAGGCCGACGAGGCCCAGCGCCGCCGATGGGCGGGTGCGCGCCCGGGGTGGCGGGCGGCGCTGCTGCGGGTGGTCGCCGGGGCGCTGTTCGTCGCCGCCGGGATCGCGGTGTTCCTGCTGGGGAACCTCGACATGGGTCAGGTGCAGTTCGGGCTGCTCGCCGTGCTCGCCACGCTCGTCGGCGCCGCGGTGATCACCGTGCCGTGGTGGGTGCGGCTGGTCCGCGACCTCGGTGAGGAGCGCAGCGAGCGCATCCGGGAGGCCGAGCGGGCGGAGATCGCGGCGCACCTGCACGACTCGGTGCTGCAGACCCTCGCGCTGATCCAGCGCCAGTCCTACTCGCCCCGCGAGGTGGCGCGGTTGGCCCGGGGGCAGGAGCGCGAGCTGCGGACGTGGCTGTACGGGCCCGGCGGGTACCGGCGTCCGGGAGCGTCCGACCCGGCGGATGCGGGCCTGACCGATGCCCTCGCCGCTGCGGCCGCCGAGGTCGAGGACACCTACGCGCTCTCCGTGCGCCCCGTGGTGGTCGGCGGGGACCGGACCCTGGACGACGACCTGCGCGCCCTCGTGCTGGCCGCCCGCGAGGCGATGGTGAACGCCGCCAAGCACGCGGGCGTGGACGAGGTGAGCGTGTTCGCCGAGGTCGAGCCGGACGAGGTGAATGTGTTCGTCCGCGACCGCGGGGCCGGGTTCGACCCCGATGCCGTCCCCGACGACCGGCACGGTCTGGCGGACTCGGTACGCGGCAGGATGTCCCGGCACGGCGGGTCGGTCCGGCTGCGGAGCCGGGCAGGGGAGGGCACCGAGGTGCACCTGCGGATGCCGACCGCGGTCGCCGCGGTCGAGGAGAAGGAGCACGCCGAATGAGCGAGCTTGCGAGCGAATCAGTGTCACAGCGACCGTCGGGCATCGCCGACCGAGCGCAGCGAGGACGCCGATGACCGAGCCGACCCCTGTGCGGGTCTTCCTCGTCGACGACCACGCCCTGTTCCGCTCCGGCGTGCGCGCCGAGCTGGACCGCAGCATTCCCGACGTGACGGTGGTCGGCGAGGCCGGCTCGGTCGCCGAGGCGGTCGCCGGGATCGCGCACCTGCGCCCGGACGTCGTCCTGCTCGACGTCCACATGCCCGACGGCGGCGGCGCCGAGGTGCTGCGCAAGGTGCGTCCCGTGCAGCCGGACGTCGTGTTCCTGGCATTGAGCGTCTCCGACGCTGCCGAGGACGTCATCGCCGTGATCCGCGCGGGCGCCCGCGGGTACGTCACGAAGACGATCTCCGGTCGGGAGCTGGCCGACGCCGTGCGGCGCGTCCGAGCCGGTGACCCGGTGTTCTCGCCCCGCCTCGCCGGCTTCGTGCTCGACGCGTTCTCCGACCGCCCCGGCGCGGCGCCGCCCACGGATCCGGAGCTGGATCGGCTCACCCGCCGCGAACGCGACGTCCTGCGGCTGCTCGCCCGCGGCTACTCCTACCGCGAGATCGCGGGCGAGCTGTTCATCTCGGTCAAGACCGTCGAGACGCACGTGTCGAGCGTGCTGCGCAAGACGCAGCTGTCGAACCGGTACGAGCTCTCGCGCTGGGCGTCGGACCGCCGCCTGGTCTGAGAGGGCATCTCACCGACCGAGCAGGGCGCCCGCCTTGTCGGTCAGGGCGTCGGCGGCCGGGAGGCGCCGGGAGGTGGGCGCGTCGGGCTTGCTCTCCGCCCGCGTGCCGTCCGACGTCTCCGGGCCGACGATCCGCAGCGGTGCCGTACGCGGTTCGGCCGACGGTTCGGGGTCGTCGAGGGGAGCGACGATGCGCAGCGGCTCCGTCGGCGGCTCCGCCTCGGCCGTTGTCTGCGCCTCTGTCTTCTTCGGCGCGGCGACGCCCTGGGAGGAAAGGACCCGCGTCGGCAGGGTCGTGTCCATCGCCGCAGGCTCCGGGGAATCGGTCGCCTGCACCGGGACGACCTTCGTCAGGACCCCCGCTGCGTCGGTCACCTGGGGCGCGACGATCGGCAGTGGCAGGGTCGGAGGGTCCACCGGCGCGGTCTGCGTGCGGGCCACGACCCGGCCGGCGGTCCCCGCAGGATCACTCGGCAGAACCTGATGTGCGGTGTCGGTGGCGGCCTGCACGGCAGAGGTGGTGCCGGCCGCCGCGTCCCGCACCGCGGACACGGCGTTCCCGGTCGCTGCCTGCGCGAACGAGCCCGGAATGGCCGGGAGGTCGTCGGCGACGCCGCCGGCCCGGTCGACGACCGGATCGGTGAGTTCTTCAGGCAGCGAGGGCAGCAGCGGATCCGCAAAGGCGAGCACCGGCCCGACGGCGTTCAGCGCAGGCGCGACGGCCGGCCCCGCCACCGCCACGACCGGCTGGATCACCGCCTCCGTCCCGGCGACGACCGGCGCAGCGGCGTTCACCAGCGGTGCAGCGACCTCCAGCACGGGAGCTGCGCCCTCCACGACGGGTGCGGTGACCGTGCTGGCGAGCTCTGCGACCGGGGTCACGACCCCGGCGACATCACTTGCCAGCGGAGCGATCACCGTCGCGACAGGTGTGGCCGCGTCCGCCACCTCGCCCAGGACGGGGCCGGCGGCGCCTGTCACGCCGCCTAGGACGGAGTCGGCGGGGCCTGTCACCTCGCCCAGGACGGGGCCGGCGGCGCCTGTCACTCCGCCCAGGACGGGCGCGGCGGCGTCCGTCACTCCGCCCAGGACGGGGCCTGTCGTCTGCGTCACTCCGCCCACCACTTGAGTCGCGATGCCGGGAGTCGGGCCGGCCGTCGCCGCAACACCGGCAGGGGCGAGGGCCTGAGTCAGCCTCGCCGGGCCCGCCACCGGCACCACGGCCGCCGGGCCTGTCGTGCGGGCGCCCGCCCGGTCTGCCGCGCCGGTCGACGACCCGAACGGCGCGTAGTAGGCGATGGCTCGGAGCAGTCCGGAACGGGCCACGACGTCGCGTCCGCGCACCGAGCCGTATGCCGTGCCCGGCTTGACCAGCGTGCCCTCACCCTGGAACTGCCCCGCAGGGTCGTCCCCGTTCTGGCCGAACGGCAGGGGGCCGCCGACTCCGGCAGCGGCCAGGAGCGCGGCGCCGAGCACCGACCCGGCGACGACGAGGCCACCTGCCCCGAGCGCCGTCCGGCAGGCGTCGCCGCGGCTCCGCGGCGTCGGCACGACGGGCTGGTCCTCGTCCGGCTCTAGCTCGGGGGACGGGGCGACCCGGGCCGCGGGTACCGGCGGACGCCCTTCACGGCGCAGCAGGTCGCCGACGAGCACCGGTGCCGCGCCGACGGGCACGCTGTCGGTCGTCGCCGGCGCGGAGCCCAACCGCCGGCACAGCTCGGCGACACTCACCGGAACATCCGTTGATCCGTCGCCTCTTGTGGCTGCCACTGCGCCGACCCTCCCGGACTCCCCAGCCGATCTGGACACCGAATGTGTACAGCACGCGACGGAGAGCGAGAAACCTTGATCGACCGCTTGTCGCAGCCCTCACCGAAGTGTGACGCCGTTCACCTTTCGTCACACACCGTTAGTCGATCAACACAATCTGGAAGGCTTCCGCCAATCGCCCGGCGGTCAGTCCGAAGCGGTGGGCCCACACACCTCCCAGGCTGCGGATTCGTTGGTCGAGGTCCGTCATGTGGGTGGTCTGGCTGGCGTGGGCACGGAGTGCTGCGATTTTGCGCCCAACGGTGTCGGTGATGTCGACGACGTGGTCGATGCGCTCGTCGGGTGCGGCCATCAGCCAGAGCTCGCGCACGGACCACGGTTCGAGACCCTCGTCGGCGAGCAGCTCCGGATGGGCGAAGGGGTTGCGCGCGTCGGGGTAGACGGCGGCGAGAGTGGCCTCGCCGACGGCGCGGTGGTCCGGGTGCGAGGCCGGGAGGCGGCGCCACCAGATCTCCGGCGACGGGGCCAGCACCCGGTGCGGCCGGAAGCGGCGGATCTCCCGGCTGATGTCGCGGCGCAGCTCCAGGCTCGGGGTGAGGCGGCCGTCGGCGTAACCGAGGAACCGGACGTCGGAGACCCCCACCTCCTTCGCGGCGGCGCGCTGCTCGGCCTCGCGCAGGGGCCCCATCTCGTGGCGCGGGGTCTCGTCGAAGCCGCCCGCGTCCCCGGAGGTGCAGATGCAGTACGCCGTCTCGATGCCGGCGGCGGTCCAGGTCGCGACGGTACCGGCGGCGCCGAAGTCCACGTCGTCGGGGTGTGCGGTGACAACGAGCGCGCGGGTGACGTCGGTCCGGACGCTGACCGACCGCAGGGGTGTCGACACGATCGCACCCTACGACCTGCGCGCGTGGCCCGTCGGCACCCAGGACACCGGGCTCGCACCCAGGTCACGAACTGTCCACGGGCCCGCGGACCTGTGTGCGAGCGGCAGAACCCTGAGGTGCGCGGCGGTGTCAGGCGCCGCCGCGGAACCGGTCGCGAGTGCCGTCCAAGGCCCGCTTGGCCGCCACACCGCCGCCCGCGGCGAGCACCGCGCCGAGCACGTCGACGGGCACCGAGCCACCGAGCGTCAGCAGCAGGCCCAGCGCCGCGACGGCGGTGGTGCCGATGGCCACCCCGCGACGCTCCTTGACGAACAGCGCCGCGCTCTCCCCGGAGAGGCCCCGCTTGCGGGCCGCCGAGTTCAGCATGGCGAGATAGCCGGCGTTGCCCAGCGCGACCAGCAGCCCCAGCAGGGCGATCAGCCCTGCGACGATCCCGACAACCGCTCCCATGCTCCCCAGACTGCCACGGCGCGCACCGGGCCCGCGTGAAGTGAGGTGGCGCCGAACCGGCCCCGGCGTACCGAAAGTGGCTTTGGGTGCATCTACCGCACCGAAAGCCACTTTCGGTGCATGGGCGGGGCGACTCAGCGGCCGCCCAGGCGGCCGCGGCCCAGGCGCAGCAGCAGCATCCCGAGCTCGCGGCCCTCGGCCCCGAGCTCGCGGAACCGCGCCAGCACGGCCATCTCGCGGTTGTAGACGATGCGCGGGCCACCGGCGGCCATCCGGGCGGCGCCGATGAGGCGCGAGACCTCGCTGCGCCGTTTCACCAGCCGCAGGATCTCCGCGTCGAGGTGGTCGATCTCCTGTCTCAGCTGATCGATCTCCTCGGCTGCCGGGATCCGTACCGGGTCCGTCGGCGCGATGTCGTCGCTGGTCACGCTCATGATGTTCTCCTGGTGTCCGGTGTTTCCGCGAGTACCGCCGTCCCGGACACGACAACGCCCCGGGTCCGTCGGACTCCGGGGCGTGGGGTGCTTGAGTGCGCTAAGCGGCCACGGGAACCGGTGTCCGGTACCCGTAGAAAAATCGCCGACTCATGAGCACGGCTGCAGTGTGCCACACGAAAGGACTGTCGGGGAACGGGCGTACCGTCTTCCCACGATGAGTGAGCTTGCGAGCGAATCAGTGTCACAGCGCCCGCGCCCTGCGTGCGAGCTTGCGAGCGCGCCGTCAGCACAGTGCCCGGCGAAGCCGACCGAGCGAAGCGAGGGAGTGCGATGAGCGCGCTGTTCGAACTCCCCCCTGCAACCTCGGGCACAGCCTCCCCCGTGCAGCCCCGCACCGCCCGCGGCGCGAAGCTGCTCGAGGGCCTCAACCCGCGCCAGCGGGAGGCCGTGGTGCACGCCGGCACGCCGCTGCTGATCGTCGCGGGGGCGGGCTCGGGCAAGACGCGTGTGCTCACCCACCGCATCGGCTGGCTGCTCGCCGAACGCCACGTGCACCCCGGCGAGATCATGGCGATCACCTTCACCAACAAGGCCGCGGCCGAGATGAAGGAGCGGGTGGACGCCCTGGTGGGGCGCCGGGCGGCCGCGATGTGGGTGTCGACCTTCCACTCCATGTGTGTGCGGATCCTGCGCCGTGAGGCCAAGCACCTCGGCGTGCGCAGCCAGTTCTCGGTCTACGACGCGGACGACACGCGCCGGCTCGTCGGCCTCGTCGCCCGCGATCTCGAGCTCGACCCCAAGAAGTTCGCCGCGCGCGGGCTGGCCGCGCAGATCTCGAACCTCAAGAACGAACTGCTCGGCCCGGAGGAGGCCGCGGAGCGGGCGACGAACGAGTACGAGCGCCGCGTCGCCGAGGTGTACGCGCTCTACCAGGCGCGGTTGCGCTCGGCGAACGCCTTCGACTTCGACGACCTGATCATGGAGACGGTGGCGCTGCTGCAGCGGCTGCCGGACGTCGCCGAGTACTACCGCCGCCGGTTCCGCCACGTGCTGGTCGACGAGTACCAGGACACGAACCACGCGCAGTACGTGCTGGTCCGCGAGCTGGTGGCACCGGCGTACGCCGGAATGGAACCCGGAGAGCTGTGCGTCGTCGGCGACGCGGACCAGTCGATCTACGCGTTCCGGGGCGCGAGCATCCGCAACATCACCGAGTTCGAGCGCGACTTCCGCGATGCGCACACCGTGCTGCTGGAGCAGAACTACCGCTCGACGCAGACGATCCTCACGGCCGCGAACGCCGTCATCGCTCGCAACCCGGACCGCCGCGACAAGCGTCTGTGGACGGCCGCGGGCGACGGGCCCAACGTCGTCGGGTACGTCGCGGACAACGAGCACGACGAGGCCGCGTTCGTGGCGGGTGAGATCGACCGGCTGGTGGACAACGGCGAGATCCGCAACAGCGACGTCGCGGTCTTCTACCGGACGAACGCCCAGTCGCGCGTCTTCGAAGACGTCTTCCTTCGGGTCGGGCTGCCGTACAAGGTGGTCGGCGGGGTGCGCTTCTACGAGCGTCGGGAGATCCGGGACGCGCTGGCGTACCTACGGGTGCTGTCGAACCCGGACGACACCGTGAGCCTGCGGCGCATCCTCAACGTGCCCAAGCGCGGCATCGGCGACCGGGCCGAGGAGCTCGTCGCGCAGTACGCGGACCGCGAGCGGATCTCCTTCGCCGCGGCGCTGCGGGTCGCGGCGGAGCAGCCCGAACGCATGGGCGCGTTGGCCACGCGGTCGCAGCGGTGCATCGCCGGCTTCGTGCGGATGCTCGACGGCGTGGCGGAGCTCGTCGAGCAGGGCGAGGGTACGGCCGAGCTGCTGGAGGCGATCTACGCCCGCACGGGCTACACCGCCGAGCTGGAGGCGAGCGACGACCCGCAGGACGCGTCGCGGCTGGAGAACCTCGCGGAGCTGGTCACGGTCGCCCGGGAGTTCGCGGGCGACGCCGCCGTCGCAGACCTGGCCGTCGAGGAGGCGGTGGAGAACGCGGGCCTGGCAGGAGACGGCGGGCTCGCACCCGCGGACGATGCCACGGGCGAGCCCGAGCCCGGCTCGCTCGCGGCGTTCCTGGAGCGCGTGGCGCTGGTGGCGGACGCCGACTCGATCCCGGACAACGACGAGGGCATGGTCACGCTGATGACCCTGCACACCGCCAAGGGTCTGGAGTTCCCGGTCGTGTTCCTCACCGGCCTGGAAGACGGGGTCTTCCCGCACCTGCGGGCGATGTCGGACCCGGCGGAGCTGGCCGAGGAGCGCCGGTTGGCCTATGTCGGCATCACCCGCGCCCGTGAACGGCTCTACCTGTCCCGTGCGCTGATGCGGTCGTCGTTCGGCCAGCCGAACGCGAACCCGGCGTCACGGTTCCTCGACGAGGTGCCGGCGACGCTGGTCGACTGGAAGCGGTCCGAACCCGAGCGCGCGGCCCCGGTGGGCCGGTTCGGGTTCGGGCGACGCTCGGTGGCGTCCGATCGCGGCAGCTGGAAGGTGCCCGAACGGACGCTGACCCCGTCGCTGCACCTGGAGGTGGGGGACCGGGTGAACCACGACAAGTACGGCCTGGGCACGGTCGTGGCGTCGGACGGGGCGGGGGCGCGGGCGACGGTGACGATCGACTTCGGGAGCGCGGGGACCGTGCGGTTGATGCTGATCGGTGGGGTACCGCTGACGAAGCTGTAGCGGGCCGGAACCGCGGCGCTCCCGGATCCGTCAGGTGCCGTGTGACAATCCCCGGAGGAGGTCCGACATGTCGGTCGACACGGCGTACGAGGCGGTCTTCGCCCATCCCGGCCCGTGGACCGAGGACGACTACTTCGCCCTGCCGGAGATGCCGTCCAAGGTCGAGCTGGTCGATGGGGTGCTCGTCGTGAACCCGTTGTCGAACGCCGTGCATCAGCGGCTCGTCCGACAGATCGGCAATGTCCTCGAGCGGACCTGCCCGAACCGCGATTGGGAAGTGTTCGACGGGCTGAACGTGCGCCTCTGGCCTGGGCATGTCCGGAACCCGGACGTCGTCGTCGCCCGGGCCGGCGCGACGGCGCTGTATGTTCCCGCGGCGGACATGCTCCTCCTCGTCGAGGTCACCTCACCGGGCAATTTCCGCCAGGACCGCATCGCCAAGCACGGCGACTACGCGACCGCCGGTGTCCCGTTCTACCTCCGGGTCGACCTGGAGAACGGGCCCGAGGCCGTCGAGGCCACGCTCTTCGCGCTCGCCGACGGCGAGTATCGCGAGTCGGCGCGGTCGGTGGACGGAGTTCTGCGGTCGCCGGTCCCTTGGCCCTTCGAGGCCGACCTACGTGCCCTGGCGGCCGGGCGTCGCCAAAGCCGGTAGGTCAACGCCGCGGCGCAGCACGGCGGAGATCCGCGGATGGGATGCCTAGAGCTGGATGCCGTGGCGGGCCAGCCACGGCAGCGGGTTGAGCTTGGTGCCGTCCGGCGCCCACACCTCGAGGTGCAGGTGCGGGCCGGTGGAGAAGCCGCGGTTGCCGATGTCCGCGATGTGCTCGCCCGCCCGCACCTGCTGCCCGGGCGTCACGTAGCTGCGGTTCACGTGCCCGTAGACCGTGCGCTCGCCGTCCGGGTGGCGGAGCACGACCCACATCCCGAATCCGGACGCCGGCCCCGACTCGTCGACGACGCCGTCGGTCAGGGCGTAGATCGGCGTCCCGATGGCGTTGGCGATGTCGACGCCGTAGTGCGTCACGCCCCAGCGGGCGCCGAACAGCGAGGTCAGGCGACCGACGGCGGGGCGGACGAACGCCTGCCCGTCGACGACGTTGGCCTCGGGCGCCCCGTCGGACAGGGCCGAGCGCAGGACCGCGGTGCGTTTCGCGATCTCCTGGCCGATGTCGGTGGCCTTGGTGAGGTTGTGGACATCGACCTCGGAGCGAGGGTCGAGATGCCCGGTCGGCCCGAAGTTCCCGTCGAGCGGGCCCACGCGCAGCGTGCCCGGGGGCAACTGGTCCGCGCCGATGGCATCGGTCCCGGCGGCGTCGGTCCCACCCGTGCCGGTGCTCGTGTCCGCGACCGGGAGCAGCGCCGCCACCGGCACGACGTCCGGGCCGGCGGTGAGGGCGCTCACCATGGTCTGCCCACCCGCCACCACCGCACCCGCGGCGGCGGCCGCCAGGGTCACGCGTCCGCGCAGGGACGCGGACGGTGGGGGCGGCAGCCGGTGCGAGTCGGTCGGCTGCGCGGGGCGCAACACACCGGGCTCGGGTCGGGCGCCGCTGGGGGAGCGGTGGCGCGCCAAGACGTGCCCTTCTCCAGGCGAGGCCGGGACGGGACGTGGGTCGGGGAAAACCCTCGGCGCCGTCCGGGGCCGGCGCCGACGTCTCCGTCACGGTTCGTGACATGGACGACAGGACGGTAGCGCCCCGTGAGAGAGTCGGGCAAACGGGGGTGCGGCGCGTCGTTCACTGGACCGTTCGGGTGGCTGACGCGCACGAACGCCGTGGGCCGTCTCACGGGTGACAACGGTCACCGGACCAGGTCAGAGTGGGTGCGGCGTGCGTCGCTAGGGTCGGCGCAACGAGCGCACACGCCGGAGTGGGCTGCGGGAAAGCGGGAGAGCCAGTGGATCTCTACGAGTATCAGGCAAAGGAACTTTTCGCTGCGCACGGAGTCCCGGTGCTGCCGGGCCGCACCGTCGAGACGCCTGAGGAGGCCGCCGCGGCGGCCCGCGAGCTGGGCGGGACCGTGGTCGTCAAGGCCCAGGTCAAGACCGGAGGCCGGGGCAAGGCCGGTGGGGTGAAGCTGGCGAGCTCTCCCGAGGAGGCGCAGGAGAAGGCCGCGGCCATCCTGGGGCTGGACATCAAGGGCCACACGGTGCACCGGGTGTTGATCACCGAGGCCAGCGACATCGCTGAGGAGTACTACTTCTCGTTCCTGCTGGATCGGGGCAACCGCACGTTCCTGGCGATGTGCTCGGCCGAGGGCGGCATGGAGATCGAGCAGCTTGCCGTCGAGCGGCCGGACGCGCTGGCCCGCATTCCCGTGGACGCGATCACCGGCGTGGACAAGGCGAAGGCCGCGGAGATCGTGGCCGCGGGAAAGATCCCGGCGGCGGTGGCGGACCAGGCCGCGGACGTCATCGTCAAGCTCTGGGAGACCTTCGTCGGCGAAGATGCCACGCTGGTCGAGGTGAACCCGCTGGTGCGCGACCCGCAGGACCGCGTGATCGCCCTCGACGGCAAGGTCACCCTGGACGGCAACGCCGACTTCCGGCACCCGGGCCACGCCGACCTCGTCGACGAGCGGACCGAGAACCCGCTGGAGGCCAAGGCCAAGGCCAAGAACCTGAACTACGTCAAGCTCGAGGACGGGCAGGTCGGGATCATCGGCAACGGTGCGGGCCTGGTGATGTCGACGCTGGACGTGGTGGCCTACGCCGGTGAGAAGCACGGCGGGGTGAAGCCGGCGAACTTCCTGGACATCGGCGGCGGCGCGTCGGCGAAGGTGATGGCGGACGGGCTGGACGTGATCCTGCACGACCCGGACGTCAAGAGCGTCTTCGTCAACGTGTTCGGCGGGATCACCTCGTGCGACGCGGTGGCGACCGGGATCGTCGAGGCGCTGAAGATCCTCGGTGACGAGGCGAGCAAGCCGCTGGTCGTGCGGCTGGACGGCAACAACGTGGCCGAGGGTCGGCGGATCCTGGACGCGGCGAACCACCCGCTGGTCACCCAGGCGGACACGATGGACGATGCGGCCGACAAGGCCGCCGAGCTTGCGGTTGCGGGGGCCTGATCATGGCGATCTTTCTGAACGAGCAGAGCAAGGTCATCGTCCAGGGCCTGACCGGGGCCGAGGGCACCAAGCACGCCACGAAGATGCTGGCGGCCGGCACGAACATCGTGGGCGGGGTGAACGCGCGCAAGGCCGGCAGCTCGGTGAGCATCGGTGGGTCGGGACCTGTCGGTGTTCGGGTCGGTCGAGGAGGCGATGAAGGAGACCGGCGCCGACGTCAGCGTCGTCTTCGTGCCGCCGGCGTTCGCCAAGGGCGCCGTGGTGGAGGCGATCGACGCCGCGATCGGGCTGGCCGTGGTGATCACCGAGGGGATCCCGGTGCACGACTCGGCCTGGTTCTGGGCGCACGCGGTGGCGAACGGCAACCGCACCCGGATCATCGGCCCGAACTGCCCGGGCATCATCTCGCCGGGGAAGTCGAACGCGGGCATCATCCCGGCGGACATCGCGGGTGCGGGGAAGATCGGGTTGGTGTCGAAGTCGGGCACGCTGACCTACCAGATGATGTACGAGCTGCGCGACATCGGGTTCTCCACCGGGATCGGCATCGGTGGGGACCCGATCATCGGGACCACGCACATCGACGCGTTGGAGGCGTTCGAGGCCGACCCGGAGACCGTGGCGATCGTGATGATCGGCGAGATCGGTGGGGACGCCGAGGAGCGGGCAGCGGACTTCGTGAAGGCGAACGTCACCAAGCCGGTGGTCGGCTACGTGGCCGGGTTCACCGCCCCCGAGGGCAAGACGATGGGCCACGCCGGGGCGATCGTGTCCGGCTCGGCGGGCACCGCGCAGGCCAAGAAGGACGCCCTGGAGGCCGCCGGTGTGCGGGTCGGCAAGACCCCCAGCGAGACCGCCACGCTGATGCGCGAGATCGTGGCGTCGCTGTAGGAGGCGTTGACCGATCCGGCCACGACGCGTCCACCCCGCGCTTCGCGCGGGGCGGCCGCCCCGCGCCGGATCAAGCGCCGCGGCGGGTGGGAACCGGTGCCCACCCGCCGCGCGTCGGCTGCTGCGATGTCTGCGATGCTCGACCGCGATGGCCGCGGGAAGGAGCGACATGACCCGGAACGCCGAGACACCCCCAGACACCCCCGAGACACCCCCCACGCCCGGCGCGGAGGAATCCCCGCCGGCGAGCGCGTCGCCTGCCGGCGGCACCGGGACGGGGCACTCCGGTCCCGTCGCCGAGCTGGGTCTCGTCGCCGCCGGACTCGGCCTCGTGATCTACCTGATCGGCTTCGTCACGGCCCTCGGCGGATCGTCGTCGCTCATCCTGCCGCTCCTGCTCGGCGGCGGCCTGCTCGCGGGCTCGGTCGCGCTGCCGGCGGTGGGCGGGCGCGTCCTCGTCCCCGCCGCCGTCGCCACCACCACCGGGGCACTGCTCCTGCTGCGTGCCGTCGTCGACGACGGGAGCGCGCTCTCCGTCGGCGCGCTGGTGCTGAGCCTGCTCGAGGCTGCGGCGGCGGTCGGTGCCGCGCTGATGCACTCCGGTGTGCTGCGCGCGCGCCCGCCGAAGGCGCGGAAGGCCACCCCGTCGTCGGCGTTCTCCGGCCACCCCGCCGGCCCGCAGTTCCCCGGACGGCAGTACCCGGGCCAGCCCCTTCCGGGCACGTACCCCGCCGACGCCCAGCCGTTCCCGGGTGACCAGTGGGCGGGCGAGCACGCCTTCGCCCAGAACGCCCGCTATGGCGGTCAGTACGGGGTGCCCGGCTACCCGCCTCCCCCGCCTGTCGGCGCGCCCGGCTACGACCCTCTGCATGCCCGGTCGGAGGCGCCGACCGTGGCCGTCGGCACCGAGGCGCCGGGCGACACCGCACCACCGCCGCGGGGCACCCGGCCGGTGACCGAGCCCGTCGGGAGCACCGCCGAACCCGGGTCGGGGTACCGGCAGGGCGCGGGGCTGGGCACGGGAGCCCACCGTGCGGTGCCCGACCCGAGCACGACCGCATTCGGCTCCGACGCCGCCACGCACCGGGCCGAGCCGGACCCCGGCACGGGGTCGTTCCGCCCCCTGGCGGGCACGGGGTCCTATCCGGCCGTCCCGGAGGGGCCCGCATCGGGCACCGGCTTGCACCGGGCTCCGTCGGACACGGGCTCGTACGGTGCGGTGTCGTCCGGCCGGTGGCCGGTGGCCGATCCGCTTGCACCGGCCGACTCCGACGGGGAGCACACCCACACCATCCCCGCCGTCCCGGACGACAAGCGGTGAGCCCGGCCTGAACCGGGCGGGCCACGTCACGTCGGCGTGCCTGCGGCGTTGCGGTGCCGGCCGCTGCGACGCTGAACGGTGTGAGCCGCTCCCTCGCACCCCCCGCCGACCCGCCGGCCACCGAGGCCGTCGCCACCCAGCCCGACGGCATCGCGCGGCTGCGGATCCTGTGCGCCGCCGCGATGGGGACGGTGCTCGCGAGCTACGCACTCCTCGTTCCGGCCGCCGCGGCCGTCGGCTGGACCGCGGGCGACGGCCTGTCGTTCGACGGGGCCTTCGCCGCAGCCATCCCGCTCTGGCTCGCCGCACACCAGATCCCGCTCGTGCTGGCGGGCCAGCCGTTCAGCGTGCTCCCGCTGCTGCCGACGGCCGTGCTGTTCGCCGTCGTCGCGCTGGGTGCAGGCTGGGCGCTGCGGCGCCTCGGCGGCCGGTTCCGGCACGACGGCGGACCGGTCCTGGTGGGGACGGCGGGCGCGCACGCCGCGGTCGCCGTGCTCGGCAGCGCGCTGCTGCCCCGGGCGGCGGAGGTCGCGGCGCAGCCGTGGGCGGCGATGGTCGGGGCCGGACTGCTCGCGGGGTCCGCCGCGCTGACCGGCATGCTGCGCTCCTGCGGCCTGCCCCCCGAGTGGCGCGCGGCCCCGGCCTGGCTGCGGGTCGGGATGCGGGCCGGGGCGCTCGCGCTCGCGGGCCTGGCCGCGGTGGCGTCGGTGCTGCTGGTGGTGGCCCTGGTGACCGGTGCACACCGGATCGTGGCGGCCTACGGTGTGCTCGCGCCGACGTTCGGCGACGGTCTCGGCGTCACCCTCCTCGGGTTGGCGTACCTGCCCAACGCCGCGGTCGGGGCGTTGAGCTGGGCGGTCGGGGCCGGATTCACGGTCGGTACCGCGACGATCTCGCCCTTCGACGCCAAGCCCGGCGTGCCGTCGTCCTTCCCGCTGCTCGCGGCGCTGCCCACCGGGGTCCCGCCGCTATGGGCGCCGGCCGTGCTGGCGCTGCCGGTGCTCCTGGGGATGCTGGTCGGGCTGTCCGTCCGCCGGGCACTACCCGTCCCCGCCGACCGCATCCGCGCGACGGTCGTCGCCGGACTCGTCGCGGCGTCGGGGGCCACGCTGCTCGCTCGTCTGGCAGGCGGACGGCTGGCCGCCGGGCCGTACGACCCGGTGCGATTCCCGCCCGAACTGATCGCCCCGGCGACACTGCTCTGGATCGGGGGCATCGCGGCGGTCGTCGTGATCCTCCGGCGGCCGGTCGACGACCCGGTCTACGTCGAGGTGGTCGACGGGGACCGGGAGCCGGAGGCCGACCCGGAGGGGCCGGTTCGCGTGCCTGCGGCGCGCAACGCCGATCACGACGGCGTCGTGGACACCGCTCGGGACGCACGCCCGGACCCGTCCGACGATCCCGCGGACAATGGCGCGGTGGACGATCCGGTGGCCGACGGCGCGGAGGACGACGTGGACGAGGGCCGGGTGGACGAAGGCTCGGTTGCGGACGGCGCGGTGGCCGCCGGCCCACCCCGAACGGTGCCGGACCCCGCGTCGGCGGTCGCTCCCGATGCCGTCCCGTCTCCGGCGCGGCGCAGGCTGTTCGGCCGACGCCGGCCGGATCAGACCGCCGAAGCGCCGGCTCCGAAGCGCCCCCGGACCGTGGCAGACCTGGTCGCGGAGCGGGCGGCGGCGGAGCAGGCGGCGCGCGGGACCGACGCCCGGTAGCACGGCCCGCACACACCGTGCGGCCGCTCAGGGCCCGCTCGACCTCCGCGCCGTAGGACCTCACGGCACACGCACCGGACTGGGTCGCACACCGTGCGGTGCTGGCGCACCTTCCGTACAGGGTGCGGCAGTCGCACCCACCGTCCGTGCGTCAGCCAGCACAGGATGCGGCACCGCGTCGCGAGGGCGTCCTGCGCCGCTCTGCACGCCGATACCGTGGCGGTGGTCAACCGCGGGGACGGCGGGACGGCCGGGGATGGTGTGACCTGGCCGCACTAGGCTGGGTCAGGCCCACCACGTCGCCGTGAGACCGAGGAGTCGCGCGTGCCGCAGCCGAGCAGCACCTTCCGGGTGCAGCTGCCCGTCCCGGCGCGGGTCGTGGTGCTGGTGTCCGGTTCCGGCACGCTGCTGCAGGCGCTGCTGGATGCGACCGCCGATCCCGGCTACCCGGCGCAGGTCGTCGCCGTCGGAGCGGACCGCCCCGGCATCGAAGGGCTCGCCCGCGCCGAGCGCGCCGGTGTCCCGACCTTCGTCGAGTCGGTCCGCGCGCATCCCGACCGCATGGCGTGGAACGCCGCGCTCACCGCGACCGTCGCCGCGCACCGACCCGACCTCATCGTCAGCGCCGGGTTCATGAAGATCCTCGGAGCGGCCTTCCTGAAGGAGATCGGCTGCCCGATGATCAACACCCACCCCGCGCTGCTGCCCGCCTTTCCCGGCGCGCACCCCGTTGCCGACACGCTCGCCTACGGCGTCAAGGTCACCGGCGCGACCGTCCACCTCGTCGACGACGGCGTGGACACCGGGCCCGTGCTTGCCCAGGCCGCCGTCGAGGTACGTCCCGGCGACACCGTGGACGAGCTGCACGAACGCATCAAGATCGAGGAGCGGCGGTTGCTCGTGGGCACCGTCGCCGCGTTGGCCCGCGACGGCGCCACCGTGAGCGGACGAGAGGTGAGCATCCCGTGAGTGAACCGTCGGCGCAGGCCCACGAGCGGCGGCCGGTGCGCCGGGCACTGGTGAGCGTCTATGAGAAGGCGGGGCTTCCCGAGCTGGCCCAGGGGCTGCACAAGCTCGGTGTGGAGATCGTCTCGACCGGCTCGACCGCGCAGCGGATCGCGGACACCGGCGTGCCGGTCACCGCGGTCGAGGAGCTGACGGGCTTCCCCGAGTGCCTCGACGGCCGGGTGAAGACCCTGCATCCGAACGTGCACGCGGGGCTCCTCGCCGACACCCGCCGTCCGGAGCACCTCGCCCAGCTCGACGAGCTCGGCGTCGCCCCGTTCGACCTGCTCGTGGCCAACCTCTACCCGTTCACCGAGACGGTGGCCTCCGGTGCGACGCCCGACGAGTGCGTCGAGCAGATCGACATCGGCGGTCCGGCGATGGTGCGCGCGAGCGCGAAGAACCACGACAGCGTGGCCGTCGTCGTCGACCCCGAGCACTACGGGTGGCTGCTCGACCAGGTCGAGGCCGGCGGGTTCACCCTCGACGACCGCCGCCGGCTCGCCGCCGCGGCCTTCCGGCACACCGCCACGTACGACGTCGCCGTCGCCTCCTGGCTGGGCAGCGTGCTCGCGCCCGACGGCGACGGCCCGTTCCCGGTCTGGGTCGGGGCGACCTGGGAGCGGGCGTCCACCCTGCGTTACGGCGAGAACCCGCACCAGGCCGCGGCGCTCTACACCGCGGGCAGGGGCGGCCTGGCCGGTGCGGAGCAGCTGCACGGCAAGGAGATGTCGTACAACAACTACGTCGACGCGGACGCCGCGTGGCGCGCCGCGCACGACCACGGCGACGTACCGACGGTCGCCGTGATCAAGCACACCAACCCGTGCGGGATCGCGGTCGGCGCGGACGTCGCCGAGGCGCACCGCAAGGCGCACGCGACGGACCCGGTGAGCGCGTTCGGTGGCGTGATCGCGACCAACGGCGAGGTCAGCGTGGCGATGGCCGAGCAGGTCGCCGAGGTCTTCACCGAGGTCGTCCTGGCGCCGTCGTACGCGCCCGGGGCCCTGGAGATCCTCACGCGCAAGAAGAACGTGCGGCTGCTGCGCCTGCCCGACGCGGGTGCGCGCGGTGGGCCCGAGATGCGGGCGATCTCCGGTGGCCTGCTCCTGCAACAGCGCGACCTGGTCGACGCCCCCGGCGACGATCCTGCCTCGTGGACGCTGGCCACCGGCGACCCCGTGCCGGACGACGTGCTGGCCGACCTCGCCTTCGCCTGGCGGGCCTGCCGCGCGGTGAAGTCCAACGCGATCCTGCTGGCCTCGGGCGGGGCGGCCGTCGGGATCGGGATGGGCCAGGTGAACCGGGTGGACTCGGCGCGCCTCGCGGTCGCGCGGGCCGGCGACCGGGCCCGCGGGTCGGTGGCCGCCTCCGACGCGTTCTTCCCGTTCCCGGACGGGCTGGAGGTCCTGGTGGAGGCCGGAGTCCGGGCCGTCGTGCAGCCGGGCGGGTCGGTCCGCGACAACCTGGTGGTCGAGGCCGCAGCGGCCGCGGGCGTGCCGATGTACCTCACCGGGACTCGCCACTTCGCGCACTGAGTGGTCGATGGCTCGATCGGCGAGGACGGCGGCCGTGCTCCGCTGGTGATCGTCACGGGCGTCGCGTGGTGCAGCCCTGCGGCGCCGCTCGCGGCGAGGGTCACCGTCACCGGTGGTCGGTGACGCAGCCCTGCGGCGCCGCTCGCGGCGATCACAGCTCGGGGGTTGAACGAGCGCAGCGCCCTCGGTATGATTCGAACATCAGTTCGAAAGCCGCCTTCCCCGCGGCCGGTGGCCTGCGGGAGGCGTGCACGTGGGGGAGGGGGTGTCGCTCAGCTCCGCCGCCGGTGGGAAGACCGGCGCTGTGGCCCGCCTGGAGGTCGACGCCGCGCACCGGTTGGCGACGGCCCGTGGGCTCCTACGGCGCCTGGAGGACCGGGCAGCAGGAGCGCACCCGGTCGTCGAGCCGGGGGCGGACACCCGGGTGCTCCCGGTGGTCGCACCGCTGGTCGCGCTGCTTCCGGCCGGCGGGCTGCGGCGGGGTACGACGGTCGCGGTCACGGGAACGGCGGGGGCCACCTCGCTGATGTTGGCGCTGCTCGCCGAGGCCTCGGCCGCAGGCGCCTGGGTCGGGGTGGTCGGCCGCCCGGACCTCGGGCTCGTCGCCGCAGCCGAAGCGGGGGTCGCGCTCGAGCGTGTGGCGTTGGTCCCGTACCCCGGGGCGGATCTGGTGGCGGTCGCCGCTGCCCTGCTGGACGGGCTGGATCTCGTGGTCCTGTCGGGCCGGGTGCTGCACGGCAGCGACCGCGCGCGGCTGGCCGCCCGGGCCCGCCAGCGCGGTGCGGTGCTGCTGCCACTCGGGCCGTGGCCGGGCGCGGACGTCGAGCTGGCCTGCGAGCAGGGGCAGTGGTGGGGCGTGGGTGCCGGGGAGGGCGACATCGGGCGGTTGCGTACGCGACGGGTGTCCGTGCGGCTGCGTGGACGCGGTGTCGCTCCTGCGGGCCGCAGTGCCCGACTGCTGCTGCCCGGGGCCGCCGGCCTGCCTGTGGTGGACGTCGAGGGCGACGCCGCGATCGACCGGCCGATCGCGGACCGGGAGGCGGGATGACCGGCGCGGTGGTCGAACGGCTGCGCGCATCGCGGGGAGGCCGCACGGATGGCGGGACGTATGTGCGGCCTCCCCGGACGCGGTCGTCAGGCGTGACCCCTGTGCACGACCGCCGGATGCGTCGGAAGCCGGCGCGCCTGACGGCTGCGGTCGTGTGCCGCCGATCGAGGCCGGGCGGTGGCGGATGAGCGCCGGAGCGCCCGGAGCTGCGGCGGGCAGCGAACCGGTAACCCCTGACGGCGGCCCGATGCGGGTGCTCGCGCTCTGGTCGCCGGACTGGCCCGTCACTGCCGCGGCCCGTGCCGCGCACGTCACCCCGGACCGCCCCGCTGCGGTCGTCGTGGCCAACCGGGTGCTGGCCTGCTCCGCCGTCGCCCGGGCCGCCGGGATCCGGCGCGGTCTGCGGCGCCGTGAGGCCCAGGCCCGGTGCCCCGAGCTCGTCGTACTGGCCCGCGACGCGGACCGCGACGCCCGCCTGTTCGAGCCGGTCGTCGTCGCCGTCGAGGAGATGGCGCCGGGAGTGGAGGTGATCCGGCCGGGACTGCTGGTGCTGCCCGTCCGGGGCCCGGCGGGTTGGTTCGGCCGTGAGCGGGCGTGCGAGCGAGCCATTCAACACAGCGCCTCTGCGAAGTGCCGACCGAGCGCAGCGAGGGAGTGCGACGAGCTGGCGGCTGCGGAGCAGCTCGTGGATCAGGTGGCGGCGCGCGCGGGCGTCGAGTGCCAGGCCGGGATCGCGGAGGGGCTGTTCGGTGCGGTGCTCGCCGCCCGGCGCGGCGTCGCCGTTGCACCGGGTGACACGCGCGCCTTCCTCGCCTCGCTCGGAGTGGAGGAGCTGAACCGGGAGCCGGAGGTGGACCGGTCCGAGCTGGTCGGGCTGCTGCGCCGGCTCGGGCTGCGCAGCTTGGGAGCGTTCGGCGCGCTGACCCCGGCAGACGTGGCGTCGCGGTTCGGGGCGGACGCCGTGCTCGCGCACCGGCTGGCCCGCGGCCTGGACCCGCGTCCTCCGGTGCGCCGGTGGCCACCTGCGGAGCTGGCCGTCGAGCTGGAGCTGGACCCGCCCGTGGACCGGGTGGACGCCGCCGCCTTCGCCGCGCGCACGCTGGCACAGCGGCTGCACGGCCGGCTCGCCGGACACGGGTTGTCCTGCACCCGCCTCGGGGTCGAGGCGCGCACGGTGGCAGGGGAGGAGCTGCACCGCGTCTGGCGCTGTGCCGAGCCGCTCACCTCGTCCGGCACGGCGGACCGGGTCCGCTGGCAGCTCGACTCCTGGCTCGTCCGGGGTGGTCGCGGGGCGGTGGACCGGCTGCGGCTGGTCCCCGAGGAGACGGTCACCGCGGGCGCGCTGCAACTGGGGCTGTGGGGCGATGTCGGGGAGGCGGGCGAGCGGGCGGGGCGCGCGCTGGTCCGGGTGCAGGCGCTGCTCGGGCCGGAGGCGGTGGTCACCGCGGTGCTCGGCGGTGGCCGGAACCCCGCGGAGCAGGTCCGGTTGGTGCCCTGGGGGGACGACCGCGGTGTCTCCGCAGACCTGCAGCAGGCGGTGGAGGCCGCCACACCCGGGCCCGTCGGCGTGACTCCCCGCCGAAGAGTCGCGGTGCGGGAACCGCCCCCGCCGTGGCCCGGGCGGCTGCCCCCGCCGTCACCGGCCGTCGTCCCCCCGGAACCCCTGCCCGCCGACCTGCGCGACGTCACGGGGCAGCCGGTGCAGCTCGCCGCCCCGGACCTGCTCACCGCCCCCCCGTGCACGCTCGCGGTCGACGACGGGCCGCCCGAGGAGGTGCGCGGTTGGGCCGGACCGTGGCCGCTCGCGCAGCGGTGGTGGGTGTCGGGGGCGGTGGCGGGAAGCCGGTTGCAGGTGCTCCGCGCGGATGGGGCGGCGTTCCTGTTGTTCGGGTGCGCCGGCCGGTGGGAGGTGGTTGGTGTCTACGACTGAACCGGTGATCGTCGTTCGGGCGCGTGTACGGCGGGCGATCGTCGTTCGGGCGCGTCTGCTGCGGTCGGATCATCGATCGGCACGCCGGGACGACGATCAGGAGAGCGGTCGAACCTCTCAGGCCGGGATGCCTTCGGTGGACAGCGCGAGGCGGCCGATCGTGCCGGCCACGGCATCGGTGTTGCGGTCCAGCGCCGTCCGGTCGATCCCGTCGATGCGGTCGCACGCCTGGTGGTAGCAGCGGTCGTACGGCTGGCCCGCCGTACCGCCCCAGCGCTGGGCCTGCTCCGGCGTCTTGATCTCGTCGGCGCCGGTGAACAGCCCGCCCGCGGGGATGCCGGCGGCGATGAACGGGCCGTAGTCCGAACGCCCGTCGAAGTCCGTGCCCTCGCCGGTCACCCCCGTCGTCGCGAGCTGCTCGAGCAGCAGGCGCTCGACGGTCGCGGATCCCTCCGGGCCCGGCCCGGCGCCCTGGTTGTCGGAGTTGTCGCCGTCGTAGGCGAGGTAGGCGGCGTTGGGCGAGCCCACCATGTCCAGGTTGAGGTAGAGGGAGATCTTCTGGCGATCGGCGTCGGAGAGCCCGGCGACGTACCGCGTCGAGCCGATCAGGCCCTCCTCCTCGGCTCCCCAGAACGCGAAGCGCACGGCGTTCGCCACGGCCGGCGCCCCGCCGAGCCGCACGGCCGTCTCCAGGAGAGTCGCGGTGCCCGACCCGTTGTCGTTGATCCCCGGCCCCTCCGGCACGGAGTCCAGATGCGCCCCGGCCATCACCACGTTGTCCGGGTTGCCCGTGGTGGTCTGGGCGATCACGTTGCGGCTCGACCGCTCCTCGATCGTCGTCGCGAGCGCCAGGGTCACCGGAACGCCGGGCCGTCCGGCGAGCGCGTCGCCGTCCGCCTTGCTCAGCCCCGCGGTCGGCAGGGCACCGGTGACGTCGCCGAGCGTGGCCTGGTCGAGCGGCCCGTCCGCGTTGTTCGCCACGAGCACCGCGGCCGCGCGCGCCGCCGCGGCGTTGGTCGACTTGACCCCGAACGGGCACGTCCCCCGCCGCACCAGTACGACGGCGCCTGCGGGCACGTTCGCGAAGTCCGCGGCCTCGCAGCCCGACGTCTCGTCCTGCGCCACCACCGCCAGCGGCCCGCTGATCCCGCCGGCCGGTGTGGCGGGGGAGAACCCGAGCACCGTCGCCTCGGTCGCGGCGCCGTCCACGGTGAGGCGCGCGTCCTGAACCGAGAACGACCGCGCGGTGAACGCGGGCGTCTCCACGGTGTAGCCGGCGTCGCGCAGCGTCCGGGCGACGTACTCCACGCTCGCGTCGTAGCCGGGCGTGCCCAGGGCACGGTTGCCGCCGTTCCCGTCGGCGATGCGCTGCAGCTCCTCCAGGTGGCGGAACGCCCCGTCACCGGTGACCTCGGCGACCAGCCGCCCGGGGAGCGCGGCATCCGGAGTCGGCGTCGAGGTCGCCGTGGGGGCGGGTGCCGGGGTCGCCGGTGTGGACTGCGAGCAGGCCACGAGGACGCCGGCGGCGCTCAGCGCCAACGCCCGGAGCAGGGCGGCGCGCGGGGAGAAGGGGCGCATGCCGAGGAGCCTACGGAGGTGTCCCGGATCGACTCCGTTGCCGACGTCCACAGCAGGGTCCGGCGTCGGTTCCGAGGGGTGACGCTTCACGACGGTGACGCGTGTGTCGCTCGCCGCCCGTCGCACTCCCTCCGCGCCACACCCCCGTCCCCGCCGTCGCACCCCGGCCGCGGCATCGCACGTCGAGTCGAATCGTCGCACTTGCTGGGCAGGCTGTGACGGTTCGCCGGGCTGTGCGACAGGCGATTCGGGGTGCGACAGCCCGGGCCCGACGTCACCCGGTCGGCCCGAGGGAGAACACACCAGAAGCCGATTCTTCGAACGCATGTTCGAGTAGACTTCGTGGCATGGGGTGGAGCAATCCGGACGTGTCGTGGTCCGAGCTGGAGGCCGCGCTCTCCGGCCGCGCTGGACAGGGGGACGAGACCGGGGCCTCGCTCTCAAATGGACGTCGTAGCTCGGTCCCCCGGTCTCGTCCTCCTGGTAGGAGCCTGACGGGCGGGCCGGAGGCCGACGGGGGCGACTCGCCTGCCTGGTCGCGCAAGCGGGAGCCGTACCGGGCCGCCGACCCGCCCGCCCCCGATCAAGGCCCCCGCGTCCCGTACGCCGAGCTGCACTGCCACTCCAACTTCAGCTTCCTGGACGGCGCGAGCCACCCCGAGGAGCTGGTCGAGCGAGCCGCCCGCCTGGGGCTCGACGCCCTCGCGCTCACCGATCACGACGGGATGTACGGCGTGGTCCGGTTCGCCGAGGCCGCCGCCGAGCTCGGGGTCCGCACCGTCTTCGGCGCGGAGCTGTCGCTGGGGCTCACCGCGCCGCAGAACGGGGTGGCCGATCCGGAGGGCAGTCACCTGCTCCTGCTCGCGCGGGATCCCGACGGTTACCGGGGGCTGTGCCGCACGATCAGCGCCGCCCAGCTCGCCGGGCAGGAGAAGGGGCGCCCCGTCTACGACCTCGCGGAGGTCGTCGCGGACACGGCCGGGCACGTGCTCGTGCTCACCGGGTGCCGCAAGGGCGCGGTGCGGCAGGCGCTGGACCGCGGGGGGCGCGGGGCGGCGGCCGCTGCGCTCCGCGGCCTGGTGGAGCGGTTCGGGCGGGACAACGTGGCCGTCGAACTCTCCTACGGAGCGCTGCCCACGGACACCGAGGTCAACGACGCCCTGGCCGGGCTCGCCGCCGCCGCCGGGCTGCCGACGGTCGCCAGCACGGCCGCCCACTACACCGTGCCGGAGCGGTTCCCGCTGGCCACAGCGCTGGCGGCGGTCCGGGCCCGGCGCAGCCTGGACGAGGCCGACGGTTGGCTGCCGCCCGCGGGCACCGCGCACCTGCGCTCGGGTGCGGAGATGGCGGCCAGGTTCGACACCCGTCATCCCGGAGCGGTGGCGCGGGCGGCGGAGTTCGGCGCCGAGTGCGCGTTCGCGATCGATCTCGTCGCCCCGGACCTGCCCCCGTTCGAGACCCCGCCGGGCCGCTCGGAGGCGACGTGGCTGCGTGAACTCACCCGCCGCGGTGTCCTGGAGCGCTACGGCAGCTACGCCGAGTGCCCCGAGGCCGTCGCCACGGTGGAGCGGGAGCTGGCGGTCATCGAGGCCAGGAGGTTCCCCGGCTACTTCCTGATCGTGCACGACATCGTGGCGTTCTGCCGCGCGTCGGGCATCCTCTGCCAGGGCCGCGGCTCGGCGGCGAACTCCGCCGTCTGCTACGCGCTCGGGATCACGAACGTGGACGCGGTGTCGCACGGCCTGCTGTTCGAGCGGTTCCTGTCCCCGGCCCGCGACGGCTACCCGGACATCGACCTCGACATCGAGTCCGGCCGCCGCGAGGAGGTCATCCAGTACGTCTACAGCCGCTACGGGCGCGACCGGGCGGCCCAGGTGGCGAACGTGATCAGCTACCGGCCGCGGTCGGCGGTGCGGGACGTCGCGAAGGCGCTGGGGTTCTCTCCGGGCCAGCAGGACGCGTGGAGCAAGCAGATCGAGCGGTGGACCGGGGGGCTGAGACCGGGGCCTCCGGCGTCATCGCAGCAGACGACGTCGTCCCCCGGTCTCAGGTCTTCGGGAGACGGGGTCGGGGGCAACGGCATGGAGGGCGGGGAGGTCGCGGGCATGCCTGCGCAGGTCGGGGAGCTGGCGAACCAGCTCCTCGGCTTCCCCCGCCACCTCGGCATCCACTCCGGGGGCATGGTCATCTGTGACCGCCCGGTCGCGGAGGTCGTGCCCGTCGAGTGGGCCCGGATGGACGGCCGCACAGTCGTGCAGTGGGACAAGGACGACTGCGCGTCGGCCGGGCTGGTGAAGTTCGACCTGCTCGGGCTGGGCATGCTCACCGCACTGCACTTGATGATCGACCTCGTCGCGGAGCACCACGGGCGCCGGATCGCGCTGCACGAGCTCCAGCCGGTTGATCCCGAGGTCTACGCGATGCTCGCGCAGGGCGACTCGGTCGGGGTGTTCCAGGTCGAGTCCCGGGCGCAGATGGCCACGCTGCCTCGGCTCCGGCCGCGCGAGTTCTACGACCTGGTCGTCGAGGTCGCGCTGATCCGGCCCGGCCCCATCCAGGGCGGCTCGGTGCACCCCTACATCCGGCGGCGCAACGGTCAGGAGAAGTGGAAGCACGATCACCCGCTGCTCAAGAACGCGCTGGACAAGACCCTCGGCGTGCCGCTGTTCCAGGAGCAGCTCATGCAGGTCGCGGTGGACGTCGCAGGGTTCTCCCCGGCGGAGGCGGACGAGCTGCGCCGGGCGATGGGGGCCAAGCGGTCCACCGAGCGGATGGAGCGGCTGCGGGGCCGGTTCTACGCGGGGATGGCGGCCAACGGGATCGAGGGCGCGCTCGCCGACAAGATCTTCGACCGGATGCTGGCGTTCGCGAACTTCGGCTTCCCGGAGAGCCACTCGATCAGCTTCGCGTCGCTGGTCTACTACAGCGCCTGGTTCAAGCTCTACCACCCCTCGGCGTTCTGCGCGGCGCTGCTCAACGCCCAGCCGATGGGCTTCTACTCCCCGCAGTCGCTGGTTGCCGACGCCCGCCGGCACGGGGTGCGGGTGCGCGGCCCGGACGTCAACCTCGGCGGGGCCCGGGCCGTGCTGCAGCCGGACGCGCACAGTGCCGGCGGGCAGGCGGTCCGGCTGGGGATGACCGACATCCGCAGCGTCGGCGAGAAGCTCGCCGAGCAGATCGAGGCGGAACGCACGCGCGACGGCCCCTACCGGGACCTGGCCGACCTGGCCCGCCGCGTCCGGCTCACCGTCCCCCAGGCCGAGGCGCTGGCCATGGCCGGGGCGCTCGGGTCGTTCGGGGTGGACCGGCGGGCGGCGCTGTGGGCGGCGGGGGTGGTCGCCGCCGTGCGGCCGGAGCAACTGCCGGGCACCGCCGTCGGCCTCGACGCACCGGCGTTGCCGGGGATGACGGCCGCCGAGCTCACCGTGGCGGACGTGTGGGCCACGGGTGTGTCCCCGGACAGCCATCCGATCGTGCACCTGCGGGACCGGCTCGACCGGTTCGGCGCGATCCCGATCGACCGCCTCGATGCGGTGGGCTGTGACCGATCCGGCCCTGACGCGTCCGCCCCGCACTCCGTGCGGGGCGGCCGCCCCGCGCCGGATCAAACGCCCTGGCTCGACGCCCCGCCACGGGTGCTGGTCGGCGGCCTGGTCACCCACCGGCAGCGGCCCGCGACGGCGGGCGGGGTCACCTTCCTCAACCTGGAAGACGAGACGGGCATGCTCAACGTCACCTGCTCGGAGGGGCTGTGGACGCGCTATCGGACGGTGGCGCTCGGCAGCGCCGCGCTGCTGGTGCGGGGCCGATTGGAGCGCAGCGAGGAGGGGGTGCTGAACCTGGTGGCGGACCGGTTGGCACGGCTGGTGCTCGCTGTGCCGGTGAAGTCGCGCGACTTCCGCTGAGCCGTACCTGGCAGGCTCGGCGGCGTGCCCGACCGTTCTATCGAGGCCCTCCTCGCCGACGACGCCGACCACATCGCGCTCGACCTGTCCGACCTCGTGCTCGACGGCCCGGCGGCGGGTGGCCGGGCGTGGAGCGGGCGCCGATTCGTCGACTGCACGTTCCACGACGCAGACCTGCGCGGGCTCGTCACCGAGCGGTGCACCTTCGACGGCTGCCGCTTCCGCGGTACGGACCTCGGCGACTCGGCGCACCGTGGCAGCGCCTTCCGGTCGTGCACGTTCGAGCGCACCACGCTGAGCGGCGCCGGCTTCGCGGGATGCTCGCTGCTCGGCAGCACCGTGCTGGACAGCCGAGTACGCCCTCTGACGCTCACCGACTGCGACCTTACGCTGGCCGCGCTGGGCGGCGTCGACCTGCGGCGTACCGACTTGTCCGGGCTGCGGATGCGGGAGGTGAACCTCGTGGACGCGGACCTGCGCGAGGCCGACCTGCGGGGCGCGGACCTGAGCGGCGCGCGCCTGCGAGGCGCCCGGCTCGACGGCGCGGATCTGCGCGGGGCGCGGCTGGACGCCGACGCGCTCCGCGGGGCCCGGCTGACCGGCACCACCGTCGACGTCGAGACCGCGATCGCCTTCGCCGCCGCCCACGGCCTGCGGATCGGCTGATCACCACCCGAACGGCCGGCAATGATCCCGGCCCGCGGGCGTGCACGGCTGTGCCGACAGCCCGGACAACCCGCGCCCGACGATCACCCCTGTCCGGCACCCGCCGGTCGCGAGGGCCGGGGTCCGTCAGCCGGGACGCGTCACCGCGGTCCCATCCGGAGCGCGCCGTCCATCCGGATCGTCTCGCCGTTGAGGTAGTCGTGCGCCGCGATCATCAGCACCAGCCGGGCGTACTCGTCGGGTCGGGCGAGCCGCTGCGGGAACGGGACGTTCGCCGCGAGCCCCGCCCGCACGTCGTCGGGCATGCTCGCCATCATCGGCGTGTCGACGATCCCCGGCGCGATCGCGACCACCCGGATCCCGTGCTGCGCGAGGTCGCGAGCGGCCGTCACCGTCATCCCGGCGACCCCCGCCTTCGACGCGGCGTACGCCACCTGACCGATCTGCGCCTCGAACGCCGCGATCGAGGCGGTGTTGACGATCACCCCGCGCTGCCCGTCGGCGTCTGCAGGCAGCCGGCTGATCGCGTCCGCGGCCAGCCGCACGACGTTGAACGTCCCGACGAGGTTGACCCCGATGACCGTGCGGAACAGGTCCAGGTCGTGCGGGCCGCGGCGGGACACGATCCGGGCGGTGGGTGCGATCCCCGCGCAGTTCACCGCGAGCCGCAGCTGCTGCCCGTCGTCGTCGATCCGGGCCAGCGCCGCACGCACGCCGGCTTCCTCGGTCACGTCCGCGGGCATCAGCATCACGCCGTCCGGAGCGGTCGCACCCACCAGCGCCTTCTCCAGGTCCAGCCCGTAGACGCTGGCACCGCGCGCGGCCAGCGCGGCGGCAGTGGCCGCGCCGAGCCCCGATGCGGCGCCGGTGACCAGCGCCGCCGAACCTGCGATCTCCATGACTCTCCCGGAGGGGATGGGACAGGTGCGTCATGCTCGCACGCCGCTCGAGCGACGTCGGCGCTCCACCGTCCGGGTCTGCGAGGATGGCCCGGTGAGCACCGGCCCCGACCCCGTGACACCGCGGGAGCCGCGCGCACCGTGGTCCCGCCTCCCGGCCGAGTGGCCGATGCTCCTGGTTCTCGCGATCGCGGCCATCGGGTTGCTGCGCGTGGCGACGGCCCACTGGCGCGAGGGCTCGGTGCTGCTCGGCGGCGCTCTGCTGGTCGCCGCCGCCCTGCGTGCGACGCTGCCCCCGGACCGCGCGGGGCTGCTCGCGATCCGCAGCCGGGTCGTCGACATCCTGGCCTACTCGACCCTGGGCCTCGCGGTGGTGCTGCTCGCGGTCACGATCACCCGGGGCTCGCTGACCGTGACGTAGCCCGCTCCACCCCGCGTTGTCGGACCCCGTCAGTAGGCTCCCTCTCAATCAGCAGCGGTGCGAGCGGAGGGCCGGTATGGCGAAGATCAAGGTCGAGGGCACCGTCGTCGAGCTCGACGGCGACGAGATGACGCGGATCATCTGGCAGTTCATCAAGGACAAGCTGATCCACCCGTACCTCGACGTGAACCTGGAGTACTACGACCTCGGCATCGAGGCGCGCGACAAGACGGACGACCAGATCACCGTCGACGCCGCGAACGCGATCAAGAAGCACGGCGTCGGTGTGAAGTGCGCCACGATCACCCCGGACGAGGCGCGGGTGGAGGAGTTCGGCCTCAGGCGCATGTACCGCTCCCCGAACGGCACGATCCGCAACATCCTCGGCGGCGTCATCTTCCGCGAGCCGATCATCATCTCGAACATCCCGCGCCTGGTGCCGCACTGGACACAGCCGATCGTCGTCGGCCGCCACGCCTTCGGCGACCAGTACCGGGCCACCGACTTCCGGTTCCCCGGCGAGGGCACGCTGACGATCACGTTCACGCCGAAGGACGGGTCCGCGCCCATCGAGCACGAGGTCTTCCAGGCACCCGGCCCGGGCGTGGCGATGGCGATGTACAACCTGGACGAGTCGATCCGCGACTTCGCGCGCGCCTCGCTGAACTACGGGCTGAACCGCAAGTATCC
This sequence comes from uncultured Actinomycetota bacterium, assembly GCA_963780835.1. Taxonomy (GTDB): domain Bacteria; phylum Actinomycetota; class Actinomycetes; order Mycobacteriales; family Pseudonocardiaceae; genus Pseudonocardia. The sequence goes on from CAWADQ010000023.1 coordinate 32,155, forward strand.
GGTCTACCTGTCCACGAAGAACACGATCCTCAAGGCCTACGACGGGCGCTTCAAGGACCTGTTCCAGGAGATCTTCGAGTCCGAGTTCAAGGACCGCTTCGAGGCCAAGGGGCTCACCTACGAGCACCGCCTCATCGACGACATGGTGGCCGCCGCGCTCAAGTGGGAGGGCGGCTACGTCTGGGCCTGCAAGAACTACGACGGCGACGTGCAGTCCGACATCGTCGCGCAGGGCTTCGGATCGCTGGGCCTCATGACCAGCGTGCTGATGACCCCGGACGGCCGGACGGTCGAGGCGGAGGCCGCGCACGGCACCGTCACCCGGCACTATCCGCCAGCACCAGGCCGGCAAGCCGACGTCGACGAACCCGATCGCGTCGATCTATGCCTGGACGCGCGGGCTCGCGCACCGCGGCAAGCTCGACAACACCCCCGAGGTGACGGCGTTCGCCGGACAAGCTCGAAGACGTCGTGGTCAAGACCGTCGAGAGCGGGAAGATGACCAAGGACCTCGCCCTGCTGATCGACAAGGACGCGCCCTTCCTTACCACCGAGGATTTCCTGGCCGCCCTGGACGAGAACCTCAAGGCCGCCAGCAGCTAGTACGTCGACCTGCCGGCCGGGCCCCGGGCCACGCTTTCCGCTGCGGTGCCCGGTCGGCTACCGTCGGAATCGATCGGGCATGCCGGAGGGCGGAGCGACATGGCGAAGTGGACCTCCTCGCTCAAGAAGCCGTGGAGGGTGCGCGGGTGGGGCTGGGTCTTCCTGACCGGGATCGTCCTGACGATCCTCGCGATGCTCGATGCGCCGGCCGACTACAGCACCAGCGCAGTCCACAGCGCGGACGGGTCCACGGGCTGCCAGCTGCGGGTGTCGGCTGCCGAGCTGCGCGTTCGGTCGGCACCGAGCACGGACGCCCAGCAGGTCGAGGTCCTCTCCGAGGGTGCGGTCGTCGACGGCACGCGCGTGGTCACGGACGGGTTCCGCGAGCTGGAGGGCGACCGGTGGGCCGCGGACCAGTTCCTCACGCCGATGCCCAACACGAACTGCAGCTGAGCGGGCCTCGAGAACCGGCGCGGCGGTGGGGCCGGCGCCGAACCCGCTTGACGCGTCGTGGTGTCATGCCCGAGTGACCGGTCCCGCCCATCGCAACGTCGACCTCGTCCTCACCCACCTGCGCGCCGGTGGTGCGGCGCCGCGTGCCCTCGACGGCATGCTCGTGCTGCCAGACGCCGTGACCACCGCCGCGGCGGCCGCCGCCGCCCTCGGGGTCGAGGTCGGGCAGATCGCGAACTCGCTGGTGTTCGACGCCGACGGCGCGCCGCTGCTGGTGCTGACCTCCGGCGCGCACCGGGTCGACACGGGCAAGGTCGCCGCGTTGATCGGCGCGAACCGGGTGCGCCGGGCGTCCCCGGACTTCGTGCGCGCCGCGACGGGCCAGGCGATCGGGGGCGTGGCCCCGGTCGGCCACCCGGCACCGCTGCGCACGCTGGTCGACCGCGCCCTGGAGCAGTACGACGAGGTATGGGCCGCCGGCGGCATCCCGCACGCCGTCTTCCCCACCACCTTCGCGGAGC